>NZ_JBIVEG010000043.1:0-52696 GCF_044747545.1 Streptomyces sp. NPDC090077 | reverse complement strand
CCTGCGATGTTCAGAAGGCCGGAGTAGGCCTCCCACGGCATGAGAACTCCCGTCGGCCTGAACGTCGCCGGCGGGTCGTGGGCGACCCTCGGCGGTACCACGGGCTGCTTCACTGCGGGTGGTACCGCGTCAAGACGGTCGGGCGCCTGCGAACATCCCGCCGTCGCGGCCGTCAACGCCATGACCACACCGGCCACCAAGCGCCGCCGGATGCGCATCGTCTTCAATTGTTCCTCACTCCCTCTGGAAACGATCACCCTAAGGGAGGCGCGTCGCCGCCGGACTCCCCGTCCGGCACCCAACCGCAACGAAGCCGCCAGGCCCGGCAGGCCCTCTGCGACATGTCGGCAGCGGGTACAGGGCACCGAACCGGTGCACTAGCGCCGGGGCTTGTGAGGCTGCGGGCAGACGGGCCGCCATGAGCCACCGCAGCATGAGCGGCGGCCGCGGAACGGCCGGGTGTCGGTCCGGGTACACGCGGGGACGTCCGGCTCGTACGCGGACGCCAGTGAGTAACACCGGCCAGCCCACCGTGTCCTGCCGCTGACACATGCCGGGCTGCTCGCGAGGCCGGACTCACCCGGCGGGAGGGTCCGCACGTGGCGCGCCCGGGCCCGTCTGCTCGGCCTCGATACGGCCGTCCTCCTGGGCGGCCGGCGCTCCAGCGGCGGACTGGTGTCGGAACTTCCCGAACTGGGCCGCGGCGCTCTCGACCGTGCCCGTGGGCGGCGCGGCCGGCCAGGTGGGTGTTGAGGCGGTCGGCGTCGCGGGAGGCGAGCCAGGTCTGGGCATAGGGCCCGAGGCGCAGCAGGGTGTAGCCGCTGCCGTCGGGGCGGCGGGCTTCGACGTGGACGCCGTAGTGGGCGGTGGCCATGGCGAGGTCGTGGGGGAGAGGCAGGTTCGCGGCGGCATGGGAGAGCATGGCGTAGGGCGGCTGCCAGGCGCCGAGGATCGCGGTCGTCTTGCAGCGCAGCCAGCCCCGGTCGGTGTAGCCGAGGTCGTGGCCGTGTCGGTGGGCCGCCGCGTTCGGGGCGTCGGGGTGGACCAGGGCGACGGCGATCATCTCGGTGCCGTGGTCGTCGCCGGGGCGGGGGTGTGCGCGCTCGATGAACGGGCCGATCCGCACGGCAACGTCCCGGCCGCTGCCCGGCGTCCACGGTTCCGGGGAGCGTACGGCGGCGAGCATCGCGCGGAACTCGTTGACGGCGGCCTGGTCCTCGGGAGCGAGGGTGCTGGGAGCGTTGCCGCAGCGGAGGAAGCGTCGAATCATCAGGTGCTCCTGCCTTCCTGCTCGGGGTGGGTGGTGGGCGTCTTGAGGACGCGCGGCAGATGGACGTGCAGGTGCTCGATGACGACCGCGCGGCCACGGGCGCGGAGTTCGCGGCCGAGGAGTTCAGTGAGTCCGGATGCCCTGTGCCTGCCTCCTGTTCTCTCGCCTATTGCGAGCTGTTGCTTCGGTGGGAACCAGTCGCGGTTCACCTGGCCTCGCCCCTGTGTCCTGCCTCAGCTGAACGCCCTGATAGAACCCCGTCATGACATACCGGTTCACTGCTCGTGTCGCCACAACAGAGATCGACCCTGACGGCTACTTCACCGAGGCTGCTCTGGCCGAAGGGGAGGAGGGAAGCGGATTCATTTTGATGTTCATGGTGGGCGAGGACGACCCAGATGATCAGGAGGTCGCCTTGGGCATGGACACACACTGCCTGGTCACAGCCGGACAGGGGACCGCGTACGGCTGTGTGCGCGAAGCCGTTCTAACAGGCAACATCCTCCGCGTCTCGCTCGACCCTGAAGCGCTGGATGACCTGCGGTTGAGCGACAGCGAGATCGAAGCTGTCATTGAGGCCCCGGCCGAGGACGTCGTCCTGTTCCGAGAAGTCCTCGCCCAGGTACTCGCCTACGGACGTGCGGACGCTATGCCGATTCGTGTAGCCGTCTGAGCGGTCACCGGGGTCCAGTGGGGCGGGGGATTACGCGGAGAAATCGCAGCCCCGCAATCGCCGATCACGAAATCGCGACGGCAGCCGCGACCGGGCCCCAGCGTCCCTTTCCCTGTTCCTCCATGGCCGGGCGTGCGCCCGTGCTGGGCGGGCCTGGTGGCGCCAGCCAACGGCGAACCCACGGCGTCGGGGCAGCGAGAATGGCGGGATGGACGGACTGGGTGGGGCGCTGGAGCGGGCAACTGCGGATGGCGATGTGGTGGACGGCTGGCTCCAGGGGCTGGCGGGCAATCAGGTGCTGCCGGTGGAGATCCTGGCCCGGCTGCTGGAGTTCGACGAGCTGCCGATGCCGAGCTTCTGGCTCAAGTACAGGACCTTGGATGCCGCAGCGACGGAGCTGCTGGTGGCTTCGCCGCAGATCCAGCACCGGCTGGACGTGACGGAGAACGCGACGGCGGACGTCGACGTGCTGGCCCGGCTCGCGCGGGATCCGGAACCACGGGTCCGGTTCGTGTACGCGGTGACGCTCTTCGAGTACAAGCGCCGTATCCCTTCCGGGGTGCTGGAGATCCTGGAGCAGGACCTGGAACCGAAGATCCGGCGGATCGTCGGCGAGAGTGAGAAACCGCCCGTCACGGTGCAGGAGCCGCCGCCCGTGCTGATGGCAGAGCAGCGGGTGACGCACCCGGATCCGGCGGTGCGGATGAAGGCCGCTGCTGACCCCGAGGTACCGACCGTCCTGGCCCTGCGACTGGCGGAGGATCCCGAGAACGACGTCCGGCTCGCGGTGTCGATGCGGGAGGAGCTGACGGAGGAACAGCGCACGGCCATCCCTTGCACGGTGTGGCAGCACTTCTGGTCGCCGCCGCCCTGGATCGCACGGCAGGCGACCGACCCGGAGGCGGCCCACCGGATCGCGCGGTCGGCGCACGTCGGGCTGCGGCGGGTGCTCGCGGCTCAGCCACACCTGACTCCGGGCGTGGTGGCCCTGCTGGCCGCGGACGAGGACGAGTGGGTGCGGCGCACATTGGCCGAATCGTGCGAGGACGCGCCGCACGAGCTGCTGGTGGAGCTGTACGCCACGGTGCAGGACCGGTACTGGTCGGGGTACCGCAACCACCGCAACTTCGCCCGGCCCGGGTTGGCGCGGTTCGCCGACGACCCCAACCCTCGGCTGCGGCACGCCGCGTTGGACGACCCGGAGGCCGGGCCGGAGCTGGTGCTGCGGCTGGCCGACGACCCTGAGGTGGGTGGCTGGGCGGTGCGCGACCCCAGGCTGCCCGCCGACGAACTGCTCCGGCGGCTCACCCTGCCGGCACATGCCGCCGCTGCCGCAGGCAATCCGGCACTGCCGGTGGCAGTCATGCACCACCTGCTGGACCTCGCCCGGGCACGCTGACCTAGGCGAGCGGCTGATGCATGGCCTGCGGGGCGATCAGCCCGCCGTCCAGCGAGAGGTATCCGACCACCTCGGCCAGCACCGCCGGCACAGCCGATGGCGATGTGGCTGGGGCCGGCGGGGAGGTCGGCGTAGTCGGCGAGGTTGGCGAGCAGCTCGCGGGCGCCGGGGGTGTTGAGGACGATGTCCTGGACGCGGGGGTTGAGGCCGTCGAGGTCGAGGATGTCGCGGGCGGCGGCGGGGTCGCGGAGCCGGTCGCGGACGTCTTCGATCCGGTCGGCGGCGGGCGGGACGGGGGAGCCGTCCGGGCCGGTGGGCAGGTGCAGGTAGCCGAACGAGGTCAGACGGATCGGTCGCAAAGGAGTCTCCTGCTCGGTGGTGGGAGAGGGCTGGCGTTCGGGCCTCCGCGCCCGGCCGGGGAGGGCGGGGCGCGGAGCTGCGGGGTGGGGCTACGGGGTGGTGGTCTCGGTGACCACGAGGAACTGGTCGGTGGGCAGGTCCATCACGACCTGCGCCTTCGTGCCCTGGGCGCGTTGGGCGGCGGCGTACTCCTCGGCCGGCCAGGAGCCGCGGGGGCCTCCGGCGGGGAACCACTGCAGGACGGTGCGGGCCTGGGCGGTGGTGGCCGTCATGAGGCGTCGCCTCCGTTCACGCGCTCGTGGATGTCGATGAGGGTGGCGATGGCGTCGGGGTTGTCCGCCAAGCCGACCCACGTGCCGTGCGCGGTGAAGACGGGGACCTGGTCGCGGTCGGCGTCGAAGATGACGACGTAGTCGCCGTACCTGTCGAGCACCATCTCCCGCAGGACCGGGACCAGTGCGGTGTCCAGGACCTCCAGGGCGTCGACGGTGAGCCGGGCGGGCTCGCCGGGCGCCGGCGGTTGGACCAGGGTGCCGGTCGCGCGGAGCAGGTCGCCGGGCTGGATGCCGTTCAGCAGCTCGTGGGTGATCCGAGGGTCGCCGCTGGTGCAGCTGACGATCGTGTCGGGGGCGTCGTCGTCGAGCGCGTCGATGTCGACGGGCCGGACGACCAGGTCGAAGGAGACGATGCCGCGCGGGCCAAGGACGGGTATCGCGTCGACCCAGCCGTCGACGGCGCAGTGCTTGGTTTCCATCAGCTGGCCTCCGCCAGGGTCTCGGTGGGGCGAGGGGAGCGGGGTCGGGTGGTGCGCTGCGCGATGTCCAGCAGCTCGCGGTTGCGGCGCTGCTGTTCGGGGGTGAGCGGGTGGGCCTTCGCCCGGTGCCGGTGCCAGAGGGGCGAGGCCGGCGGTTCGGGGTAGGCCAGGGCGTGGTCGACATCATTCGGTGTGCTGTGGGCCATGAGGGCCTCTGGGTGGAGGGGTTCAGGCGTGGTCGTCGTCGCGCCGGCGCTTGGGCTGGATGTCGGAGGCGAACCGGCCGAGGCGGGCCTCGGTGGGGTTCGCGGCGATCCAGGATTCGGCGCACGCCTTGTGGACGGGCTCCCCGTGGTGGGAGCGCATCGGCGTGGGCCGTTCGCACCGCGCGCAGGGGCGGTCGGTCCAGCGGTCGTAGTGCTGGGCGTCGCGCCAGTCCAGCAGGCCGCAGGGGACCGGGATCAGGCCCGGTTCCCACAGCGGTTTCCTGCGGGACGTGCGGGTCACGGCCGCAGGTCGGGCAGCTGCTGGAGGACGTGGTCCACGAGGGCCTGCGTGGGCTTCCAGGCCGGGAGCGCGCCCGTGGCGGGCACGGGCAGCGGCAGTTCATGGACGTCGGTGAGGACCAGGTGGTGCATCTCGCGCTGCGCCCAGGGGCTGGGGCAGCGCTCCGGGCCCTGGTCGAGGTGGCAGTCGGTGAGCCGGGCGACGCCGATAACCGCTCCCCGGTGGAGTGCGCGGCCGCGGATCGCGGTGGCCACCAACGGGTCGCGCAGCAGGGCGGGGTCCGGCTTCGCCTTCCCGGCGTGGACGAGGACCCAGCCGCGCCACGGCCAGTGGGCGGACCTGTTCTCCGTGTTCTTCCCGGCGAGGATGCAGGTGGCCCAGGGCTGGCGGATCGTGATGCCGCGGATCCAGTCGCCTGCCGGCGGAAGGGTCGGGGTACTCATGCCGCTCGCCCCCACACGGCCGTGCCCGGCCTGCCCGCGCGGCGCCCGTTGACGGACGGCACGGCGGCGTGCGCGGTGGTCGCCAGGACCGCGCGGCCCGAGTGCTTGCCGTCGTAGAGGGCGGCATCGGCAGCCCGCTGCAAGGCGGACAGGTCGCGTGAGCCGACGGCGTCCGGGGTGGCGGCGCCGACCGAGGCGGCGACGTAGACGGTGCGCTGGTCGTCCAGGGTGACCGGCGTGTGCAGCATCTGCACCAGCTGCTCCAGGCGAAGAGCGCGGCGGCTGGCGGGCAGCTCCAGGACGACGGCGAACTCATCGCCTCCGAGCCGGCCGACCGCAGCGCGCGGGCCCGCCCAGGCCATGAGGCGGGCCGCGACCGACGCGAGGACGGTGTCGCCCGCCGCGTGCCCGAGCTGGTCGTTGACCTCCTTGAACCTGTCGGCGTCGACCATGACCACGGTCGTGTCGTCGCCGTGGCGGGCCAGGAGCCGGCGGGCGCGGGCGGTGTAGGCATCGCGGCGCAGCAGGCCGGTCAGCGGGTCGCGTCGGCTCGCGGCGATCTTCTTGTGCAGGGCGATGGCGTGGACGGCCCAGCCGGTCAGCGGCACGGCCGCGGTCGTCAGGAGGAGTGCGCGCTGCCCGAACCGGGCCTGTGTGCGCAGGACGGAGTCCATACTGGGGATCTCCTTCTCGTCTCGTGCGGGATGGGAAGGCCCGGGGCAGGCGATCGGTTTGGACGCCTGGGCGCCTGTCCCGGGGCGTAGCTACAGCTCGAAGTCGCCGTCGTCGGCGCGGGTCCAGCTGTACGGGTCGTTCCAGCGGCTGGCGGTCGCCGCCTTCCAGTCGAGCTCCCAGCCGGGCCGGTAGCCGCGCGCCGTCCATCCGTCCGGCCGCCTGCCGGGGAGCTCGAGCCCGGCCTGCCGCGCGGCGGCGGCCTGGTCGTAGACCTCGTGGGCGATCCGTACCGCGGCGCTGGGGCTGTCGGCGTGGCCGGTGAAGACGTGCACACCGCGCAGGCCGGCGGTGCTGCTTATCGTGACGTCGACCTCGTAGAGGGGGAGCAGGGTCATGACGTCCATCTCCTTTCGTTCTTCTCGGCGGTGAGGGACCACCGCGACCGCCCCGGCCTCCGTCGAACGGGGCCGGGGCGGCGCGGAAGGCCATCACCTGTTACGGCGCGGGCAGCTCCTGGGTGGGGACCTCGTAGACGTCGATGACGTCCTCGCCGCCGGACCAGGTGCCGGGGGCGTGGCGGACGTAGACGATGTGCAGCGGGGAGCCGTCGCGGGCGGCGACGTCGTACTCGTGGACCGTGTGCTTCTTGAGGGCGGAGCGGACGGCCGGGGCCACGGACCTGTCGGGCAGCCGGGACGGGAACGGCAGGAGGCGGGCGCCGTTGACAGTGGTGTACTGCAGCGCCTGGCGCGGCCAGAGCCGGGCCGCGTTCATCGCGCTGTGGTCGCGCAGGGCCTGGGTGTGGGCGGCGTAGTACGCCTTCGCGGTCTCGGACGTGGGCATGGACGGGTCTCCTTCGGGTCAGAAGCCGAGGTCGAGGTGGACCGTGATGGGAATGCGGCGGGCGCCGTAGTCGCGGCGGGGGTTGTGGACGGTGCGGCGGTGCGCGGCGAGGCCGGCGGCGCCGCCCTGGATGGGCAGCTGGCACTCGTCGCAGCCGTACAGCCACTCGTCGCCGGCCGGGAGGTCGGCCGGGGTGAGCGGGTGCGGTTGCGGGCCGTCGGCGGCGCGGCTCATCCCCAGACCGCTTCCGCGTACTGGGCCTCCAGATCGGCGCGGCCCTCGGGGTCGTCCTCCTGGCCATCGTTCTTGTGCGGGCCGTGGACAGTGCAGCGCACGTCCGGGTCGTTCATGAGCTCGCCGGTCAGGGCGCGCAGGAGATCGGTCACGTTGTAGACCGGCGCCCACGCCTGGCCGTCGCATTCGTCGGCGGCGGGGCAGCCCACCAGGACGTCGAAGCCGACGTCGCCCGCCCCGTCGACATCGGTCCGTTGGGTGAGGACGATGCGGTCCGCTCCGAGGCGGATCTCCGCGACGCGGTCGCCGTCGGCGAGCTGCGAGCCGTCGCGCCAGCGCCACAGCGGCAGGAGCTCGGGGCCGAAGTAGCGGCGCACAAGGAGCAGGTCGCCCAGGCCCTCGCTGCCGTCCCAGCCGAGGTCCGCGTGCCGGGCGTCGCTGAGCGGGGTGAGCAGTGTTTCCAGGCGGTGGAGGTTGTCCGCGACGACGACGTGGTCGAAGCCCTCGCCGGGCAGGCCGCGCCAGGCGTCGACCATGGCGGCGTGCTGGGCGAGGACGATGTGCTTGGGCACGCGCCGGTTCGCGGGCCGGGCCTTCTGGCGTGCGACGCACACGGAGGCCGGGGTGGGCACGACCAGTGCGACGGTGGGCATGCCGTGGCGGCGGGCGGTGGCGATCAGGTTGGCGCGTACAGCCTGCTCGCAGTTCGTGGCGTCGACGACCGTCATCTTGCGGCGTGCGAGGCGGGCCTCCAGGACGGCCTCAAGCGCGAGCACGGCGTGGCCGGTCGCCTCCTGGCAGCCGGCGTCATCGCTCACCAGGGCCCGGAACCGGTCGAGTTCCAGGACCTGGGTGTCGGGCCAGGTCCTCGCCCAAGTCGACTTGCCCGACCCGGCCGCACCGATCAGGACCACGAGAGAGGGGGCGGGGATGGTCATGTCGACGGGCAGCACGTTGTCCAGGCGGAGCGGCTTCATGCGGGGTTCTCCCTGCGGGTCGAGAGCACGGGTTTGTTGCCGGGGGAGCCCGGCGGACATGCGGAGGCGGTCGGTGCGCGGACTGGTCACCGGGTGGTGGCCCTGGTGGTGGCGATGAGCGCGGCGACGGTCTCGCAGCCGTGGTGGAAGGCGCCGTCGAGGTGGAACGCGCCGTTGACGCCGTGCGAGGCGAGCCGGTAGAAGCCGCCCTTGCCGGTCTTGTCGGCGAGCATCTCCAGCAGACTCTTGCCGGGGACGCGGCGGTCGGCGGCGTAGTGGGTGCTGAACGAGAGCGCCAGCGCGGCGGCGGCCGCGGCAGGGTGGACCCGGATGCCGAGCGCGCGGGCGCCGAGCCCCGCGACGATCGCCTGCGTGGCCACGTAGGTCAGGCAGTGGTGCAGGCAGGCGGCACGACCGTCGACGCTGCCGTGAGTGGTCTCCTTCTCGGTAACGGGGTCCTTGTAGATGACCGGGTGCTTGTCGGAGGCGCCCTTCACCCGGGCGCAGTAGTCGTTCTGGACCCAGAAGTCGCCGATCGCGCTTCCGGCGCGGGTCAGTCCGAGGAGGGCGGCAAAGACAGCGGGGCGGTGAGTCATGCTGGATCTCTCCTGATCTCGAAGGGTGAGGGAGCGGCCGGCTGGCCTTTGCCGGTGATACGGCCGCCTGGTTGCGCCAGCCCTGTCCTGGCCGTTGCGGTCGGGACAGAACTGGCTCATGCAGCCAGCCGGTGCGAGGCCGGGGCCGGGGCCGTCATGCAGCTGCTCGGGTCCACGGGAGTACCGTCGAAGCACCCCAGGCAGCAGCCGAGCCTCTTGGAAAGGCAGATGCAGAACCGGCGGCCGCATTCACCGCAGGTCTGCCGGGCCGCCATCGCCTGGTCCAGGGCCCGCTCCTGCGCAACCGTCGGGACGCGCTTGGGCATCGCCAAGTCGACGCGGAGCAGGAACCCGCGGGTGGGGTGGCTGCAGGACCACTGCAGCCGGTAGGAGCACCACTTGCAGCGCAGGATCGCGACCGAACCGTCGTTGCCGCCGGGGCTGAGGCCCATTTCCCGTAGCTGGCGCCGGGTGACCAGGCCGTCGGGGACGGCCCCGCGGTCGTACTCGGGCATCAGCGCGTCGCTGCGCGGCACCCGGTTCACCTCGCGGCGCTTCTTCCGCGGGCGCGGCATCACCTGCTCCAGGCGGTGGGGAGGCTGTCGGGATGGTGGGGGTAGCGGGGGCCGGGGCGCTGCGGGCGGGGCCGGCCGATCCGCCGGCGCGGGCGGGGGATGAGCACGAGCGGCGGCTTCCATCAGGGTGCGGCGGGCGGGGGACACGGTGACCTCCGGGGGAGGGCCGGTCGCCTGGTCTCGGGTGACCGGGCGCACACCGCCCGGCCCCGGCGGCCGGCGTGCGGGGCCGGACAGAGCCCGGCCGGTCAGCTCTCGGGGAGCGCCTGCAGGCGGAAGTCCGTGCTCCACGCGGTCACCGAGACCTTCAGGACCTCGGGTTCGTCGTCGGCCAGGCGCTCCAGCTCAACCGTGATCCAGCCGTTGGTCCGCTGGAGGGACAGGCGGTGGAGGTCGAGGTGGAACAGGCACAGGCTCACGTTCTCGTCCCGGGCCCGCAGGCCGCGCACGAGGGTACGCAGCTGCTCACGCGCGGCCGCGTCATCGGGGCGGGCGGGGATTGCGCGGGGCACCGCCCGGCATCCGGCCGCGTGGGTGTTGGCGAGCTCGGCCGCCTGCTCCAGGGACAGCAGGGTGCCGTACTTCGACGTAAGCCTGGTGGTCTGGTGGTGGCAGCCGAGGCAGGCCACGACGTGGAACCCGGTGCAGCGGTAGACGAGCACGACCGCGTAGCCGAGGGTGAGGTACCGCTCGACGACGGTGACGCCCTCGGGCGTCCAGGTCTCGGCGGTCTCCGGCCACGGCTCGGGGGCCGGCGCTTCGACGGGCTCGGGACGGCGGGTGAACCAGGTAAGTGCCATGGGAGCTGCTCCTTGTCAGTCAGGCGGTGGTGATGCCGGCGATCTGCGCGGCCTGGGTGCCGGTGAGGGTGAAGCCGGGGGCGGCGAGGAGCGCTTCGGCGACGGCGGTGATGCGGTCCCACTCGCGCTCGACCCTCTGCCGGGCGGTGGCCATGACGTCGTCCCAGGCCAAGCCGCCGTCGGGGGCAGGCCCGGTCTCGGTGACCTGGACGCCCGCGGCGGCAAGGATGCTGAGCGCCATCTGCTTGTCGTGCTCGGCCGTGCACAGGCGGGCCGTCTCAGAGGTGAGGCGGCCCGCTTCGGCGAGCTGGTGGAGGTCGGCGGCCTGACCGGCGGCACCGCAGACCACGGCGACGTCCAGGTAGGTCCCGAAGGACCTCGCCCAGGTGGTGGCGCCGGTCCAGCCGGTGAAGCCGTCGCGGGTGATCGGGTGAACCCGGACGAGCTCGCAGGTGAACCCGGCCAGCTGGCCGAGCACGGTGTGCCCGGCCTCATGGAAAGCAAGCCCGCGCTGGATCAGCGGAAGCGGGGTGGACTGGTAGCGCGCGTGCCGGTAGGGCGTGTGCTCGTCGAGCTCGTACATCGGGTCCTTCTCCTGCTGGTCGGCGGTCGTCAGCGCTGCGCCCCGCCGACGTTGTGCTGGTGTCGGCGGGGCGCAGCGGGCGGAACGGCTATGCGGCGGGTCTGTGGGCCGCAGGCGTGCGGTGTGCTCCTTCTCGCTCGCGGATGTGGTGGTGCGTGCGGCCGGGCGGCCTGTCCGGCCCTCGCCGACCGCGCAGGGCGGGTGAGCGAGGGCCAGGCAGGGCGTCGGGTCAGCGGGCGGCGCGGGCGCGGAGCAGGCGGGCGGCCCAGGTCCGCAGCCGATCGAGGCGGGTGGGGTGGGTATGCCGCCAGGCGGTGTCGAACACCTCGTCCTTGGTCGGGAAGGATCGGCGCGCGCCGCAGGTACAGGTGTAGGTCCAGGCGTACGGCTCGGGGCGGGTGTCGTCGAGGGTGGCGGTGACCTTGGCGTTGATGCCATTCCTTCGGTGCTCGGTGGTGGCATTGGACGAGCGGGCGCGGGTCAGCGCCGGGGGGTGGGGTTGAGGGGGGACAGGGACGGTGCGCCTCCCGTGTGGGAAGCGCGCCGTTGCGGGGCGGCGGTCAGGCGGCCTCTTCGCCGGCCTCCGGCCGGGGGCCCAGGGCCACCTTCGAGGTCTTGCCTTCCTTGACCCGGTGGATCTTCCCGGCCTTCTCCAGCTTGTTCAGCACGTTCGCGAAGGTCGACTCGCCGACTCCGCAGGCGGCCTGGAGCTGGCCCCGCTCCACGTAGTCGATGTCGTCGGGGTCGATCTCGTCGCCCTGGTCGAGCATGTCGACGTACATGGGGTCGGACTGGTCGCGGAGGGCGGCCAGGACCTTCTCCTCCGATGTCAGTTCCTTGGCCTTGGGGAGGTCAACGCCGGCGAACGACGTCCCGGCCTCGCCAGTGCCGCCTTCGCCGTCCTTCTCCTCGAAGCCGGGGATGGGGGTCATGGCCAGCATCTCCATGTGCGACTCGTCGCCCCACCAGGGCACGTCCACCGGCGCGAGGATGTTCTCCGGCCGGATGTGCTCGGTGGCGTCCTCGAGAGTGTCGATGCGCATCATGCCCGCGCGGCCGCCCGGGGCAGCAACGTAGCCGAGGCCGAAGGTGCGGCGCGGGTCCGACTCCGCCAGCGTGGGGTCGTAGACCAGGGAGTCGTCCTCCTCCACCCACACCGGCGGGATCAGGGAGGGGTCGATCCCCTCGAAGCCGGGGGGCAGGTCGCCCAGGTTCACCTGGTCGCTGTCGGTGCGCAGGATGATCCAGGTGCCGCCAGCCAGGAGGTTGGCGCGGATCGCCTGCTCTCCGCCGAGCTGGTCGAGGTTGACGGTCTGGTTGATCAGGACCCAGGGCATGCCCATGGAGCGGGTCAGCGAGGCGCCGTCCTTGACGATCTTCACTGCCTCCTTGCGGTTGGGTGCGCCGGGGGCCAGCATCTGGGCGGCCTCGTCGAGGATCGTGGCGCAGTAGGGCCGCATGTCGGAGGGCACGAAGTTCTTCAGCTCCAGGCGGGCTGCCTCCTCGATCCGGTGCTGGAGGACCCACCAGGACAGCCGTATGGCGCCCAGGGCGCCGTACTGCGTCAGGCCGCTGTAGGCCGCCATCTTCGGGATCGCGGGATTGCTGGCGCCCTTGGGGTCGCCGTAGATCTGGGCCATCTTGTTGGCGTGGTAGGCCAGGCTGATCATCTGGCCCGTGCCGCCCTTGCCGGATCCGGTGGTACCGGCGATCACCACGTGGAGGGCGCCCAGCTTCGGGTCGAACAGCTGGATCTTCGCGGGGAACCCGGAGACGATCTTCCCGATGTTGACCCAGCCGCCCGGGGTGGCCTTGAGCGAGTCCAGGCCCTGGAAGTCGTGGCCAGCCTCCAGCGGGTTGTGGTCCATGACGCGGATGATCGCGCGGCGCGGGTCCCGTCGTCCCGGCTCGTAGGAGACGAGGTCGATGGAACGGCGCAGCGCGCCGGCCAGCTCCCCGAGGTTCACGACGCGGGGAAGTGCGTCGAGGTCGTCGTCGGCCACGACGCGCGCGACCTGGCCGCCGGTGTTCACGTCCTCGCCGACCTCTTCCAGGTGGGTCTTGGCCAGGACGCGCGCCTGGACTCGTTTCCAGGCGCCCTGGAGCGTGGAGGGGTCCAGCTCGGCGCGCTGCTTGTACCAGACGGTGATGAACGCCTCCCCGGAGTGCGCCCCGTACTTCAGGGTGATGTCGTCGACCGACCGGCCGAAGAGGCTACTCACGGCCTCCTTCGACACGTTCACGGAGTCGCCGAGGGCCGCGGTGATCCGTCCCTCCCAGCGATCGGCGTAGATCACGACGTCGGAGAGGACCTGGTTGCGGTGGCGGCCGTTCTTCGGGTCGCTGATCACCCGCCCCCAGGCCGCGATCATCTTGTCGGCCAGGGTCACCGGGCCCGGAGTGCCGGTGTGGGACAGGGCGGCCTGCGTCGGCGCCTGCTGCACCTCGATCCTCCGGCGGCCGAAAACACCGCGGAGGCGCCAGCCGGTGAAGGCGACCGCGGCCCACCAGCCCAGCGACAGAATCCCGGGAACCGTGGTCGGCTCGAAGACGCCGGCCAGCAGCGTCTCGGACGCCTCGGCGCCGCCCAGCTGGCCCAGGGCCAGGCCCATCCCGGTGGTGATCGTGGCGATCCCCATGGTGTCGCGGTGTGCCCGCGCGATGTCGATTCCGGGGAGCTGGTTCGCCCAGCGGCCCAGGCGGCCCATGTAGTTGGCGCCGGCGAACGTGGCGCCGACCAGGAACCCGGCGCCGGCGTAGGCCGCCGCGTTCGGGTCCAGGAAGGGGGCCAGGATGCCCACCCCGACAGGGAGGACGACCTGGAGCGCCGCGGCGGCGCGCTCCGCCGGCTCCGCGTTCGGCACGGTCTTGGTGAGGGTGGACATCGGGGGCTACTCCTGTCTGGATCCTGGGGTGATCCGCAAAGGGAGCGGCCGGCCCGGGGGATCCGTTCCCCGGGCCGGCCGCTCTGTTGGTGGGTGGTGCTATTCCTGCTCGAACCAGTCGCGCGAGACCTTCTCCAGGCCCGACACACTGGAGCGGTCGAACGCCTCCTGGAACCCGCCGTGGGTGGTGCGGGCCTGGTCGCCCGCCGCCTTCGCGGCCCTCGCGGTGTCGGCCGTCCTTGCCGCGTAGTTGATCGCGTTGTCCGAGACCCCGCGGATGATTTTCGCGAGCTCCTGGCACTCGGACAGGGAGTCGCGGTCCACGCTCTTGGCGCCCAGCGCGTCCGCGTCGGAGGCGGTGTCATCGGCCAGGATCTTGATGTTCTCCGCTGCCCTCTTGACGCTCTCCGCGTTGCGGGCCAGGGCCTTCTCCTTGGCCTCGGTCCTTCGCACCAGGGCCTTGTACGTCAGCTCCGCCATGATCGTCTCTCCCGTCTTCTCCTACGCGGCGGGCGTGTAGGAGCCCTTGTCGTTGTAGAAGCGGAGCTCGGCCGGCTTCGTCTCGTCGCTGTCGACCACCGCCTTGTACAGCGGCGCGTACCGGGTCCCGATGTTGGTCAGGACGACCTTGCACATCTCCGCCGCACGCTTCGCGCGCCGGTGGAGGTCGGCGGCCTCCACCGCCTGGCCCTTCGCCGCCTCGGCCAGCTTCGTCAGCTTCGCGGCCAGCTTCTCCCCGCCCGCAACGGCCTTCGCCTGGTCGGCCAGGTCCTGGCAGTCCTTCGCCTCGTCCGCCGCCTGTGCCTGGAGCGACTTGCACGCCTCGGCCACCTTGATCAGGTAGGTCTCCTTGGACCCCAGCTTGCGCTCGTACTGCTTGAAGTTGCGCAGCTCCTTACGGCTGATCGACCCCACGCCCAGGTTCAGCGTGTTCGCGTCGATGTCCCTGATCTGGAGGGGCTTCACGTCCGTGCTCACTCCGTCGTCTCCTTCATCCGGCGGGGCGATGACGAGCGTCCGGCCGTTGGGCCCGGTGACCGTCGTCCCCTTCGGGTTGTCCTTCTTCGGATCCTGCTGCTGCTTCGCCTTGTGGTCGGCGTGCGCCTTGTCCAGCCGTGCGTGCTCCTTGCCGTTCTCCTCCTTCTTGTCCTGGTAGCCGTCCTTCGCGCCCTGCGCGTACGCCTTCACGTGATCGACCGCGTTGCGGACCGCGGAGCCGTCGCCGTGACCGACCTCCCGCGAACGCTGGAGCGGGGTCCGGCTGCCGGGGCTGGCCGCGCCGTTCTTGCCAGAGGAGCCGCTCGAACCGGATCCGCCGCCGCTCCCGGAGCCGCTCTTGCCGGATCCGCCACCGCTCCCCGAGGAGCCGCGCGAGCCGGATCCGCCGCTGGTCCCGGAGGAGCCGCCCGAGCCCTGGCCGCTACCGCCGCCCTTCTTCAGGTCGACCCTCGCGTCCTTGCCCCGGTCGGCCTTGTCCTTCGAGCTGCCGGAATTACCGCCGGAAGAGCCTCCGGACGTCGAGCCGCCGCCGTTTCCGGAGGCACCGCTCTTTCCGTCTTTACCGGCCTTTCCGCCAGCTCCCGCGTTTCCCGCGGAGCCGTCCTTCCCCTTCCCTGCGGGGTCCTTCGGGCCCTTGGGGCTGGTGTCCTTCGGCGATCCGCTGCTGCCGTTTCCACTGCTGCCGCGCCCGCCGCCGGATCCGCCGTTCCCATTGGCGCCGGACGAGCCGCGCCCGCCGCCTCCGGTGGCGCCGCCGCTTCCGCCGCGTCCGGTCCCTGTGGAGCCGCTCCCGGTGGAATTGCGGCCCGAATTCCCGCCACTGCTTCCGCCGGAATTGTGGTCCCCTCCACCGGCCCCTCCGGAGCCGTTTCGTGTGGGAAGTCCGGGCGAGTTCATGACCGTGGTGTTCCGGGTCTCTTTCACCTGGTGCGCGCTGGCTCTGGCTTTCTCCAGGTCCAGCCGCTTGTTCACGGTCCCGCCGCCTTTCGCCCAGCGGGTCGCGCCCGCCCGGATCAGCGTTTTGAACACACCCTCCTTGTGCCGGGTACCGGCCGCGTCGGATCCGGCGCCGGTCAGGTCCTCGGGGGCCTTGAACGACTCGCTGGTGACGCCTGGGGAGGAGCGGTCCACCACTCCGTCGGGGTCCGCCTTCGCGGCAGGGTCGTCCCCGTCCGGCCTGGCCCCGGCGCCGGTCGCGGTGACCGGTCGGGCAGGCTCCACCGCAGCCATCAGGGCGGCCATGATGCCGGTGTCCGCGGCGGGGGCCGGCGCGGTGCTGGCGGCCGGCGCAGCGGGCGGCTCGGGGGGCCCCACAGGGACCGGGGGCGCCGTATCGGTCGCCATCATTCCTCACTCTCTGTGGTCGCCGATGGTTCCCTACTCCTTCCCTTCCAGCGGAGAGCAGCCGATCACCGGGCCATGGGGGGACCGATTGCGGTGCTCTCCGCCAGGAAGGGAGGGAGTAGGTAATCACCATGTGTAACTATGCGTCGGCCTTCTTGCCCTTGCGCGCGAACACCGCGACGGCCAGGGCGCCGCCGGCGACGAGACCCAGCAGGGCGGGGGAGTTGATCCCGCCGTCCCCCGCGTTCCCGGCAGCCGCCTGGGCGCTGCCCGCGGCCTGCATGCCGGATGCGTCGGTGGTCTCGTACTGCTGCTTGCAGTCCGCCACGACGGCGCTCCTCGGGGGCGATCCGTACCCCTTGTCCAGCTGGCTGGAGGAGTCCTTCACGCACTTGTCGACGGCCGCCTGGATCTTCTCGGCGGAGGCGGTCGCGGCCTTCTTGTCGCTGCTCATCTGCTCGTTGCGGATCCTCATTTCCTCGAGCTCCAGTTTCTTCATCTGGATCTGGAGGGCGGCGGCTTCCTTCTCGTCTTTCGCGACGGCCGCCGAGTGGACCTGGAACCAGATGGTTCCGCCACCGACGATGGCCGCCCCGGCCACTGCGATGGCGGCCTTTCCCCGGCGGGTCAGACCGGCCTTCTTGTGCACGACCGGGGTCCCGTACGGCCCTTCTTCGGCGTACGGGGAAGCGTCCGGAGCACTGTTTCCGAAGGTCATTCCTGCTGCCATTCCGGCCTGAATTCCTTCGAATGCCCTCTCTTCGTCCGGTGTCATTTCAGTCTCCGTTCTTACGTGCCATGTCGGAGGCCGTCGAGATGGTGGCCTCCACACCTCGGAAGGTGTTGTGGGAAAGGTCGTTCCATTCCCAGAACTGCATGTTCACGCCCTGGCGGGCGAGCTGGGACTGGAGGTAATTCACGGCCTTTCCCCGGTCGATGGTGGTGACGTGCCCGGTGGATTCCAGAAAGGTCTGGGCGCCCCGGATGCACATCCGTCCGGTGGGGGAGAAGTCGAAGGACTGGCACCAGCCGTAGCGGGTGAGGACTTCGATCACCTGGACCAGGTGGAACGAGGGCTTCAAGGGACGCGGCTCCTGCCAGAGCCCCAGGTCAGCCATCGCGGACCGGACCCCTTTGGGGATCAGTCGCTGGCCCCAGGTCGGGGGGTCGGGCGCCCAGATCTCCAGGGCCGGCGGGATCACCGCGGGGGGTGCCAGCGCGGGCGCCGGCGGGGTCGTCGTACGGGGGAAGCGCCCGGTCGTCGTGGGCATGCTGTGCTCCTTTCTTGCGTGAGTCGACAAGGCGAGGCCCCCCGCTGATCACGCTCCAGCGGGGGGCCTGCGTGCGCCTGAACGCGCGTCGGGGATCTCCAGCCGCTCGGGGCGGTGCCCGAACTGGGTGTAGGGGAGATGGGTGCGGTCGTGGCGCGGGACGGGTGGTGCTCGGTTGTGCCTGGCCCGCTGTCTGCGCTCGGGGGCGCTGTGTGGGCGAGCGGCCTGCCGGCCGTGGCCGTCACCGGTCCGCGCTCGGAGGGAGCGCGGACCGGGGGCGACCATGTGCGGCAGGACGGTGGTGCGGCCGGTCCGGTCAGCGGACCGTGTGCTGCTTGAGGGCGACGGCGATCTGTCCGGCGCGGTCCGTGGCGATGGTGCCGCCCTCGGTCCGGACCGCCTTGGCGATGTTGGTCCGGTTCAGCGGCTCCTTCGCGGTCCGGAGCCGGTCCAGCGCGGTCCGCTCCTGGTCCGTGAGCGTGATGACCGTGAGGTCCGGACCACCGTCCTCTCCCCGATCCGGACCGAAGTCGCCCTCCGTGGCTTCCTCGTCGGCCGGTCCGGTGCGATCCGGTTCCTGCGGCCCGGCAGCGGCATCGGCGGTCCGGACCGTCACACCCCGGCCAGCTGCCGGGCCCTGGGCGGCGGGCACGGCCCGGGATCCACGGTCCGGACCCGATCCGGTCCGCAGGTCAGCGCCCTGCGGTCCAGCCGGACCGGCCTCCAGGGCGAGCGCCGGTCCGCCGGTCCGGTCCGTGGCCCCGGCGGTTCGGACCGGACCGTGGACCGCGTTCCGGTCGCCCGGACCGGACCGGACCGAATAGCCGCCGTGCTGGACCGGGCGGACCGGAACCAGGCTGGCCACCGGTCCGGACCGGTCCATGCGGGTCAGGGTGAGGACGGTGGGGATGGCAGCCGGTCCGTGGTCGTCGGCCGCAATGCGGGGGACAACCACGCGGTGCAGGGCCAGACCGGTCCGGGCCGCCTTGCGGTCCGCGAGCTCCGCGCCCGCTGCGGTCCAGGCCCGGTCCAGCGTGGTCAGGTTCGGGTCGGTGATCGCGAGCGACCAGGCGGTCCAGCTGTGGCGCGGGTAGCGGAACCAGCGGACCGCCCCGATGGACGGGCGGGCCTTGGCGACCTTGCCCTCCTCACGGAGCTTGCGGCGGTGGATCAGCGAGGCGTACAGCTCCCACAGCACCATGCCCACGATGGACATGGCGGCGAAGGCGACCGCCTTCGGCGTGAAGTGCCAGTAGGTGATCTGCTCCGTCCAGATCTCCTTCTTCGCGTCCCACACCCGGCTGCCGGGCACCGGCTCACCGGAGGCGTGCCAGAAGTTCATGACCGCCGCCCCGAGGGCAAAGATCCATGTGGAGACGCGGTAGAGGGTTCCGGCGTCGCCGCCCTGGCGGGCCTGGTGGTACATCCAGCCCACGAACGCCGTGCTGAGTTCCCAGGCGGCCGCGAACAGGATCGTGAAGGGGACGACCCAGCCGAGGATGTCCTCAGCGAAGCCGGCCTGCCCCGTCCACGCCACGGCCATCGGCGCGGTGATCGGGCCGATCACCATCAGCCGCTCCGCATTGACCTTCACGAACTTCTTCACGCGGTCGGCCACGGACGGCTTCCCGGCGCGGTCCGCGGCCCGCAGCTCCCGCAGCTTCGCCCTGCGGGCCTCCTTCGCGTCCCGGCGCTGCCCCTTAGCCTCAAGCTTGAGGCGCTTGCGCTCCAGCGCCCGCTCCGTGCGGTCCATAGCACGCGCCATCCGCGCCCCGGCCTCCGCGACCAAGTCGTCGGCGGCCTTCAGCGTGACCTCCGCGTCCGCTTCCCTCAGCCGGGCCTGCACCAGCGCCCGCTCGGCTTCCTTGAGGTCCGCGTCCCGCTTGGTCCGAGCAGCGGCCAGGATGCGGTCGGCCTCCTCGCGGGCTGTGCGGGTCAGACGGTCCGCATCCTCAGCCGCCGTCGCCCGCAGCAGGCCGATGTCCTCCTTAGCCAGCGTCCGCGTACGCGCCGCATCCGCACGGGACTCCTCCCGCTCGCGAGCGGCGTCCTCACGCAGCTCGGCGGCCGCCTTCTCCGCCCCGGCCTTCACCTGCGCGGCCTGGGCGCCCGCGCTCTCACGCAGCCGCTCAGCCTCGCCGCGCGCCTGCTCCAGGAGCTCGTCAGCGTCGGTGGTGGCACGGGTGCAGATCTCCGCCGCGGTGCGCTCCGCAGCCGTCAGCAGCTCGGTGCGCACCATCTCCATCTCGGCGAGGGCCTTCGCGGCACTCTGCGCGGCCTCGGTGCGGACCTGCTCCGCCTGCGCGGCCGCCGTGGCGGCGGCCTCCTGCGCCTGGCGGTGGGCGTCGGCGAGCAGCTGCTCGGCAGCCGCGTTGGCGTCGGCGAGGACCTGGTCGGCCTCCCTGGCCGCCGTCGCCGTGACGGTGTCGGCCGCCGTGCGCGCGTCAGCGAGCAGCTGCTCCGCCGTGGCGTCGGCCTGGGCGCGGACCTGGTCGGCGTCGGCGGCCGCGGTGGTGGCGGCTTCCGCGCGGACCCGGTCGGCGTCCGTCGCGGCGGCGTCCAGGAGGCGGGATCGCTCGCCGTGGGCGGCCTCGGTGATCGAGGCCGCCTCAGTGCGCGCCCCGTCCAGCAGCTCGGTGGCGAGCACCTGGCCGTCGGCGAGGATCCGCGCGACGTCTTCGGCAGCCTGGTCCCGGAGGTCGGCGGCGCGGTCGGCGGCGTCGGCCAGGAGCGGGTCGGCCTCCGGGAAGACCAGCAGCACCGTCTCCTCGGGGGCGGCGGCCTGAGCGGGAACGGAGGCCGGCGTCGCCGGGGCCTTGGCGCGCCCGTTGCGGGTCTTCGGGTTCGCCGCGGGGCGCCGGCGGCGGGCGGCGGGCTTGGTGGCCACGGAATGTCCTCTCTCTTCCGGGCGCCTCCGCGAAAGGGCACCGTGGATCTACGGCGGTGGGTAAGGTCGTCCCAGGCCCTCCGGGACCCCGGCAGCTCAAATGCCGGGGACTCGAAGGGCCGTCTGCGCGGAACAGGCGGTCAGCGCTGGGCGGGCAGTTCCGGTCGCCGGTTAGCCGTCGCGGCCTGCTGGGCAAGCCAGGCCATGGCAGCCGCCGTCATGTCGTCCGCCGTGTCGGTGTTCAGCGGGGCGGTGTCGATGTCGCGCATCGCGTCGATGGCCGGCAGCAGCCTCATGTAGTCGGGGCTCACGGCGGTGATTTGGCGACCCGACGGCAGCGGGGCCAGGTCGTAGGTGGCACCGCCCACGCAGATCCGCTCGGCACGGCAGACGAAGGTGTGGCCCTCCTGCCCGGTCCAGACCATCTCCGGGTTGCGGTAGAGGACGTACTGACCCCGCTTGTAGGTGGTCGCGGGGGCGGTGCTCTGGGTGGTGTCGCGCACGGCAACTCCTGGCGGTTCAGGTGGTCCGGACTGTCCGGCTCCCAGTCACCGCCCGCACCGGCCGCCGAGATTCGGCGGCCGGTGCGGGCGGATCAGACAGCCGTCAGGCCGACCACGCGGTGGTGCTGGCCAGGGAAGCGGCCGCACTGGCCTTCCCGCTGCGCGTCGTGCCGCCGATGAGCGGGTGGGTGCCCGCGAGGAGGGGAAGCGCGGTGTCCACGGCGCCGGTGGGCCGGTGCGGGGCGACGATCCGGCCGTCGGGGAGCAGCTCACCGGTGTCGTCGAAGGTGATCAGGGCATTGCAGAGGAGGCTCCAGCCCTGTTCCGGGTGGGAGGCCACGACGCGCGCGGCCTCGCGGTCCGGGCTGTCGGCCGTCGGGCAGGCGGGGTTGTGGGTGCAGAGCGATTCCGGCAGCCGGGTGGTGGCGGCGGTCGTCGCGGTGTCGGTGCTGGTACGCATGGGCTCTCCTGCGGGGATGCGGGCCCGAGAGTCTCCCGGGCGGGAGGCGTGCGAAAGGCCGGCTGCCCGTGTGGCGGGCGACCGGCCTGGTGGAGCAGCGCGGTGTGGGATCGGAGTTGGGTGTCCGTCCCGCACCGCGGTCAGCCATACCGGGGCTCAGCCGTGCAGGCGCCGGCCGAGGTCGTGTTCCTGGTTCGTGCGGCGGAGGTTGTCCTCCAGGCGCTTCTGGTCGGCGTCGGTCATGCCGCCGCCCCCGCCCCGTTCCTCGCCTTCCGGGCCCGGTTGCGGGCGGCGCGGCGCTTCATCGCCCGCCGCTCGTCCTCGGACAGGCCGCCCCAGACGCCGTCGTCCTGGCCGGACTCCAGCGCCCACTGGAGGCACTGCTCCATGACGGGGCAGCGGCGGCAGACGGCCTTGGCCTCCTCGATCTGCAGGAGCGCCGGACCGGTGTTGCCGATGGGGAAGAACAGCTCGGGGTCTTCGGCGCGGCAGACCGCGTTGTGTCGCCAGTCCATGCCGGTCACCGCCCTTCGCGAACGCGGCGGAGGGCCTCGTCCATGATCGGGTCGGAGTCGCTGTCGTTCCGTGCGATGCTGGTGGGCATCAGGTCTCCAAGCGGGTCCTGGACAGCCCCGGAGGGTCTCAAGTCACCGGGGCTGTCGTGCTGTTCAGGCTGTTCGTACGAGCAGCCACGGCCCCGGCCGCCCCCGAGTGCGGGGCGGCCGGGGCCGTGGGCGATCGTCTCCGCGTGCGAGTCAGAACTGGGTGCGCATCCAGGCCGGGAATCGGCCAGCGCACCGACCGCAGTGGGTCCGACGGAGGACCTGACGCCATCCGGCAGCGGCTGCGCGAACGAAATTCAGCTCGGTGGTCCCGCAGTGCGCACACTCGGACTGCGCAGGAGCCCCCTCTGCCGGATGACCGTCACGGGTGTACCTGCCCAGCTCCGCCTGCCGCCGATCGTGACGCTCCAGGTGCTCCGGCTCCTGCGGAACCTCGGGGCCATCAGCCGGACGCTCCCCGTCCGGGAACTCCTTCCGTGCGGCGTCGGCCACGCCAACCTGCACCTGAACCGCCTCCCAGTCGGCCACGCGGCCAGCCGGGGTGCGCTCGGCACGAGCCCGCAACGTCCGGTCGGTCTGCGAACTGAACGCCTTGGCCAGCACCGTGGTGGCTTGGCGACTGGAGGCTTCCGTGGCGGCGTCGGTCAGGGCCTGGCGCCACTCGGGGATCGTCATGTCGAACTCGATCCGGCGGTTGCTGCTCTTGCAGTGGATCGCGTCGGCAACGCTGGCCTTGCCGGTGTGGTGCGGGACCAACTTCTGCACGCGGCTGTTGATGCCGGTGATCGGCACCCACGTGCCGCAGTCCCCGCAGACCAGAACGGCCTTGAGCGGGTCACGGAGGTCGACGTGCGAGGGCAGAAGCTTGGAGAGCTTGAGGGCGGGTAAGGCGCTCACCCGCTTTGTGCGGGTCCGACGGGGGCGTTCCTTGGCGGTGGGCATCGCGGCAGTAATGGCCATTGCAAATCTCCTCATGTGCGAAGGGGAGGGGGAGTAAGCGCTTCGCGGTGCTCTCTCCGCCCACCAGGCCGCACGGGTGATCCCGGCGTCCTGACGGACGGACAGCGCATAGCGCTGCATGCAGGAAGTCGAGAACCCGGGGATTTGGTGTTGCCATCGACCCGGCCCCCTCTTACGAGGCGGACAACTTCCTACGGTCTTGCGGTAGTCGGTGTTCCGCGAGGACCACCGTCTTACATGCATCAGGTTGCATCAGGTACCCTCAGGTGTCAAGCGGTATAGTGAGGCAACCAGATGAACCTGAAGGAGGCGAAGGCACATGTCCGGGCCACCCCGAGCCGACAATCGGCCGCCGTACGCGCGCATCGCGGGCCACTACCGCGACCTCATCAGCTCCGGGGCCCTCGCGCCCGGCGACCTCTTGCCCAGCATCAAGACGCTGTCCACCGAATGGGGCGTCAGCACCGCTACCGCGGACCGTGCGATGCGGCTGCTCCGCGAAGAGAAGCTCGTGCAGGGCATCCCGGGCGTGGGCACGGAGGTGATGGCTCGCCCCATCTCGCTGTCCTCCGGATCGGAGCGTCACGACCGCAGCAACAAGACTCAGTCTTCTTGGGGCGTTGGCGAACTGTCGTCCGGCCACACGGCCGGCATAGTCGAAGCTCCCGAGGATGTTGCGCACGCGCTTGGCATTACGCCTGGTGACGACGTGATTCGCCGCAGCCGTGTCTACCGAGACGATCACGGCGTCGTCTCCCACTCCACGTCCTGGATCCTGGCCGATTTCGCCCAACTGCTCCCGGAGCTGGCGCGCAGCGCGCGGCTTAAGGGCGGGCTGTCGCTCGACTTGATCGCTAAGGCCACAGGACGGCAGGTTGCTAGGCGGATTGACGAGGAGTCGGCACGCATCGCTACCGCGGACGACCTCGAGCTCCTTGAGCTGGAGGCCGGCACGACTGCGGCGATCCTGGTCCTCACCGCGCGGTTCATGGATGCCGATGGCGAGGTGCTGGAGTACGGCGTGGACCTGGGCGCCCCAGGCCGGACGCGCAGGACGACCTCAGAGGTCCTGCGGTGACTACACGCGAGGCCGAGCTCTTGGACGACACCCTCGCTGGCTGCCTTGAGCGCCGGCTGGACGTACTCCTGCACGCGCAGCGCACCGACACCCTGCCTCCGGAAGGACGATTCGAGATCCGACGCATCTCCGCAGCACTGTCCGGCCAACCGGGGCCTGCTCCACGCGCAGTCCTCCTGTCCGGCCTGCAGGGATCCGGCAAGACGTTCCTCGCCCGCGCTTTGGAGCAGGCCGGATTCCGGCGCCTCTGCCCGGACGAGGAGATGTTCCGCCGGTACGGCCACTACGGCCGAGACTTCCCCCGCGGCGAGTTCAAGGTCCGGGAAGCCCCCGTCCTGAAGGAGATCGCCCTTGAGCTCCAGGAGCTCCTTGCGGCTGGGCACGACGTCGTGGTCGACCACGGCTTCTGGACTCACGAAGAACGGGCCCACTGGGCAGCGACCGTGATGGAGGCTGGCGGCACGCCCGTACTGGTCTACCTGCCGGTTCCGCACGAGGTGCGCTGGGGCCGGATCCAGGAACGCAACGAGCAGTCGCTGACCGACGCCAACAGCATCCACTTCAGCGAGGAAGACCTTCTGCGCCACGCGGCCCGCTTCGTCCCGCCGACCGACGGAGAGCCGCACATCCTGTACGACGGACATCCGGAGCATGTCCTGGCGGAGCTCCGCCGTGCACGCCCTTCCTCGGATGGCGGCCCCCATTGACCCCTACCTCCCACACGCAGCACCGGGCATATGTTGACCATGACCGTGCTCGGGTCCTGCCGCCGCGAAAAGTGACAGGACACGGTGACATCCTGAATGTCACCGCCACTTGTCACCTCCGTGCGATCAACAGGCCGTGCGATGCTCGGCCGCAGAAGGGCCGGCCTCCACTCCGCGGGCATCACCCGGACGGAGCTCAGGCTGCGTCGCTGGACGGTAGGGGGAAGGGGATCGCGATGGTGGACGAGCGCCCGGCCTGGGCGCGCCGGATGGTGGAGGAACGTGCCGCGCGGGACTGGTCTCAGCTCGATGCGGTCCGCGCTTTAATGGCCCGCCTTCCCGAGGACCAGGTCCTAAGCGAGCAGGACTTGCTGCGGCAGTGGAAGCGGTGGGAAGCAGGGGAAGCGCAGCCGATGAAGTACCGGTCGGTGATCGCCCAGACCTTCGGCACAACCACCGGCGCGTTCTTCCCCGAGAAGCCCCGCCGTGACGGACGCGCTGAAATCTTGCAGGTCACCGGCATGGACACCATAGACATCATCGCGCGGCTGCGGGCATCGGAGGTCGATGTCTCGACGCTGGACGCGCTGCGGATCACGGTGGACCGGCTGTGTTGCGAGTACGCGTACATGCCCGCCGAGCAGCTGCTCGTCGAAGGCAAGGCGTGGTTGGCCCGGGTCGTCGGTCTCCAGCACCAGCGCGTGAGCCTGGCCCAGCACCAGGAAATCATCACCCTCGCCGGGAAGCTGGCACTCCTGGTGGGTTGTGTGGAGTACGACTCCGGGTTTCCCCGCGACGCGGAAGCGACTCGGCAGGCCGCGCTGATGCTCGGTCAGGAGGCCGGGGAGCTGAGCGTGCAGGGCTGGGCGCACGAGATGCGTGCCTGGTTCTCGCTGACCCGGGGTGACTACCGCGGTGTCATCGCGGCCGCGGAGGCCGGGATCGCCGTGGCGCCAAACGAGAGCGTGGCCGCGCAGCAGGCCAAAGCGTGGGCCCGGCTGGGGGACCGGTCGCAGACCGAGGTGGCGCTGGACAAGGGACGCCTGCTCCTGGAGCGCCTTCCGTACCCGGAGAACATCGAGAATCACTTCGTCGTCGACCCCGCCAAGTACGACTTCTACCGGATGGACGCGCTGCGTCGGGTCGGGGAGAACCGTCTCGCAGAGCAGCTGGCGAACCAGGTACTCAGGGCCGGGACGGACTTCGACGGCACGGAGCGCTCGCCGATGCGGAACGCTGAGGCCCGGGTCACTCTCGGAGTGGTCGCGGCCCGCGAAGGAGACCTCGACACCGCGCTGGCGTTCGGGGAGAAAGCCCTCGCCGGCGAGCGGAAGTCGCTGCCGTCGCTCGCAATGGTGGCTGCCGACCTGGGGCAGGCCCTCCAGTCGCAATACGCCCACGCCTCCGAGGCCCAGGCATTCGTCGCTCACCTTCGCGAACTTCGGGGTGGCCAGTGACCAGTGCGGCGTTCAGCATCGCTCCTATTCGTCCCACCGTTGTGTCCGGTTGTGGGGCTGGGCTGTGGATCACTGAAAACGACGTAAACCCCCGGACCGTCCAGAGTCCAGGGGTTCTCGAACAGGGCGAAGCTCCATTTGGGCGACACCTGATGGGAGGTGGTCGCGGGATGAAGGCTACCCGCACTCGCGGAACTACACGCGCTGCTGCGCCGTTTCACCATCGCGATCACACCATCGGGCGCGCCTTCGGGTATGCCGACGCCCGCCTCGAATTGAAGGGGGTCGGGGTGACGTAGCGTCACCGGCCACGCGCGCCGATAGGTGGAATGGCATCCACCTGGCCCCGCGCGGCCCGTCTCGCCGATCGGACTTCGCACCCGTATCGGCCGCCCAGTCCCCGGTTTTGGTGCCGGTTCTGGGCTCCAGCTCATCGAGCTGGTCTTTCTCACCTTGTAACACCCCGCCTTGGCAGGCGGGTCCACCGGTCCGCTTGGCAGCGGGCCACCCGGCACGGCAGGTGCCCCTTTGGCAGGGGGCCTCTGTCGAGCCTCTTGCTTCATCCCGGGCTTCGGCGGCTTTGGCAGGCCGTCGGGCTCGGGGCTCCGCGTTGGTGTCCATCCATACGAAGCGCTTGGCCGTGTTCGGGTCCCTTGGCAGGGGCCTGGTCGCGGTTGTGGCGATCTATATGAAGGTTGGTGTCCCCGTAATAGTGCACGACGTCACCGCTCCTTGTCAGCTCGGCCTTGTCCGATTAGGCCTGATTCGAGCTCCCCGCGCTTCCCGTGTGACGGAATCAGCTGCCCCTGTTTGCCCTGTTCACGGCATTAACCACGAAGATTCCTGGGGTCGTAGTGTCACACGGACCCCGGTCCGGCGTACCTATACCAGGAGGGGGGCCCATGTCCTCCTGACGGCACTCGTGGCCAGAACGTTCCACAGCTCCGTCCCGCAGGGCGGGACGTGCTCGCAGACTTCTGCCCGCCCCGCGGGACGGAACAGGGCTCCCGCCGCTTCCGGGACTCTGTCCACAGGCTGCCTGCGCCAGGCTGCCGAGATGATCTCTATCTCGTCCGTCCGGACGGGCCGGTGAGCGCCGTGGCGGCGCCGGCCGCTGTGTTCCCGCGTCCCCGTACGGAGTTGTCCGTCCCGGCCGGGCCGGTCCCGGAGCGGGCGGGGGGGCATCCGCTGTCGCTCGGGCGGGACGCTCGCGCCCGCCTGGGCGGTGCGGTGCGGGTGCTGCTGGATGTGGCCGGCCTGAACGGTGTCTCGGACGCGGTGCGCCTGGCGGTGGTGGTGTTGGCGTCGCGGACGCCGTCAGAGACCGGTGTGGTGGAGATCCGCACCTCGGAGCTGGGCCGGTGGATCGGGCTGTCCGCGTCGCACGTGGCTTCCAATGTGGTGCCAGTGCTGCGCCGCTCGGGCGTGGTGTCGGTGGAGACAGCGGAGGGCGAGTACGGCCAGGACGACGGGCTGAAGTGCAGGGTGCTGCCGCTGTGGGCGGCGCAGGACGTGGCCGGGCACCCGCTGAACCTGGCGAAAAAGGAGTACGCGACGCTGCTGCGGCTGCTGGAGGCCGTAATGGCGCCGGGCTGGACGCACCGGGACGGCTCGGTCACCCCGGCCGGGCTGATCGGTACGCGTACTGGTCGCGGCGCGGCAACGGACCGCCTCGCACTGCTGCTGCTGGTGCTGGAGGCTCGGGAATCCGGGCGGGTACGGCAGTGCGGCGGCACGGTGGACACCAAGCGCGGCCGGGCGGCCGCGACGGTGGCCCGGTTGCTGGGCTGCACGGCGTCGGCGGGGGAGCGGGTGCTGGAGCGCCTGGAGGACCGGGAGCTGGTGCTGCGGGTGCGTCTGCGGACGGGCTCCGGGCTGGCGGCCCGGACGCGGCTGATGGTGCCGGCGGTCGCCGCCGCGCACGGCCGTATAGTCGCTGACGCCGTCCAGGAGGACCGTGTGGAGGCCCTGGAGCCCGAGTTTTCAGACCCCGACGTTATGGCAGGGCCTGGTGAGTCGCCGGACCTGGTGACGGAAGCACAGGTCAGCGGCTGCCCGGTGAAGGATGAGGCTGCTGTTGCAGAGCCCGACGTTGCGGCAGCCCTTCACACTGATCACCCTCACCTGGTTACTCCCGTCGCTCCCCCGCAGCTTTCTGGTGGCTTTTCCGGCGAAGGCCGTGGTGGGAACCACGGTGTGCCGGACCGCGCGTGCACGCGCGAGGACGGCGGCCCGCTCCGCGGGGAACAGCCGAAGGATTCCCCGGTCGTCGAAGGCATGAACGGCGGCTGCGGGCCGATGGCCGACGGCTCGGTGCGGGTCGTGGACGGTCTGGGTCAGGGCAGGCAGCAGCGGGGGAGGGTGCCTCTGCCACCGGAGGACCTGCGGATCGTCCTGGCTCCGGTCGACCTGGTCTGGGCGCGCCTGGAGCGTCGGGGCGCCCGGAAGCTGGTGGAGGCCTCTGCCCGTAGCGAGCTGGAGCGGGTGGTCGGGTTCGCCGGCCGTATGGACGCTCCGCAGGTCCTCGCCGACCGGATCGCCCGGCGCCTGGAGGACCAGATCCGTCTGGCCGGGCCGATCAAGGACCCCGTGGGCTGGCTGATCGGCCTGGCCCTGCCCCAGCGTCAGCGGTGCGGCGACGTGCGGTGCGACGACCGGGTGCTGCTGGATTCCGGCCGGGACTGCCCGCACTGCGCGGAGAAGCAGGACGACCGCCGCGACCAGCGCCGTACGGTCGCGACCGCCGTCGACGCCGCGATGCCCGGTGCCTCCGAGGCGGAGCGCCGGGCGGTGACCGAGCAGCAGCTGCACCAGGACGTGACCGAGCAGGCGTGGATCCGCGAGCACCGGTGGGCACAGGTCCGCGAGCAGCAGGCCGCCGCCAAGGCCCACCGCGCAGAAGCCGGGGCCGCGCAGCCAGCCTTCGAGGTTCCGGCCGCGCCGATGGTCCCGGTCGTGCTGCCCGCGCAGCGCCCGGCCGCTGTCCCTGCTCCGGAGCCGGAGCCCGCCGTCGAGGACGACCAGGAGCTGGCCCTTGAGGACCTCACCCGGGAGCAGGTGCGCGATTGGCGGGTGCGGGCGCTGAAGGATCACCAGGTGGTGTTCGACCACATCGACCGCTACGGCGAGCCGTCGGCCAGGCGCCTGTTCAGCAACCAGCTGGTTGACCAGGCACAGCACCTGACCGGGCTCGGTCACCTGGACCTCGGCTACACCACCTGGGGGCAGAGATGAGCGGCATCGAGACGCCCGGGGTGGACCTGGCCCGCGTAGCGCTGCGGGCCGCGATGGAGGCGGCCCGGAAGAACGGCGGCGGCCAGAAGGCGAAGCCGATGCCGCGACCGATTCGTACAGTGCGGCGGGACGGCCGCGAGCCGATGGGACTGAGTACGGCGCTCGGTGCGCTGGTCACCGAGCGGGCCTGGGAGCTGCCAGCTGCTGGCGCGACGCTGCAAGAGCGGTGGGTAGCCATCGCCCCCCGAGCTCGCCGGTCACGTCGCCGCCGTGTTGTACGACCCCGGCTCCGGCCGGCTCACCGTGTGCCCGGAATCGTCGGCCTGGGCGACGAAGGCCCGGCTGGAGCAGACCCGCCTCATGGCGGCCGCCGACAGGGCGGCGGTCCGCACCGTGGTGACCTCCCTGCGGATCCTGTCACCCGGCGCCGCGCCCATTCCCGGGCCGACCAATGCTGCTCCGATGGACCCGGCCCCGGCCGCCCCCACCGGTCCGCCGAGGACCAGGGAGACCGCGTGCGAGGGCTACCGGCGCGCCGACGCCGCCCACCAGGAGGCCGCGCCGCCGCGCCGGACAGACCCGGGCATCCCAGAGGCGGTGAAACGCCAGAACGCCGCGACGCGGGAGCTGTCCCGTCGCGCATTCCCGGACGATACGCCGACCCCGATCGATCCTGCCCGCGCACAGCGGCTCCGCCAGGCTGCGGTGACCGAGGCCGCCGCCCTGCGCCGAGCCCGTGCCGAACGCATCGACCGACAGGCCAGCACGCAGACCGCCCTCCCACAGCAGCCTGCTGCGCTGCATATGACGGCGTGACGGCGGAGCAAACAGCCGGGCCGCTGGGCGGCACCTGGTACGTACCGCCCAGCGGGGGCGGGGTGCCGGTTCACCCCGGCGTCGGCGGGGAGCACAGCAGCGCCTCGTGATACACACCACGCCACACCGGTTCACCCCCGCGTCGGCGGGGAGCACCCTTCGTGAACTGCAACGTTCTAGCGGGTTTGCAGTTCCTTTGCCTGATTGTGCGCGTTGAGGGATGCGTTCACAGCTAGACCCTAGCTGGTTTTGGTTTGCGTGACGTTGGTGTCAGGTCGCTGTGTGGTTCGTAGTCTGACTCGCTCGATGAGCAGCGCACCGACACCGTCTACATCCCTACTGCGGCGCTGTCGTGTCTCCTGCTCGGACCGGGTGTTTCCATCACCACCCGCGCCATGGCCACCCTCGCCCGCCACAGAACCAGTGTGATCATGACCGGAGCAGGAGGCGTGCGCACCTATGCCTCCGTCTTACCGGACTCCCTCACCACCACCTGGCTCGAACGCCAGGTCCACTCCTACGCCGACATCGAACGCCGGCTGGCCGTCGCGGTGAGCATGTACGAGATGCGCTTCGACGATGAAGTCCCAGCCGGCATCAACCTGGATATCCTCCGCGGCATGGAGGGCCAGCGGATGAGAACCCTGTACCGTCTCCTGGCCCAGCAGCACGGTATCGGCAGGTTCCGCCGGAACTACCACCCCGACCAGTGGCATGAGCAGGACCCCGTCAACCTGGCCCTCTCGGTAGCCAACACATGCCTCTACGGCATCCTGCACGCGGCACTGCTGGCCCTTGGATGCTTACCGGCACTCGGCTTCGTCCACGCCGGAAAGCAGCACGCTTTCGTCTACGACATCGCCGACCTCTACAAGGCCGAGGTGACGCTGAAAGGGTGCTCCCCGCCGACGCGGGGGTGTTCCGTACCGAGCCTGAGCCGAGCGCGCCCGGCGGACGGGGGCCGCGGTCATCCTGTCTCAGCTCGCTCCCCGTCACGGTGCTGCCCCTGATGCTGCTGGGTCCGTCGCCGGGTGTGCGTGACGCCTGATCACATTTCCCTGCCGCTGTCGGTTCGTTCGGCGTAGCGTGACGGACAAGCGCCGAGTCGACGGGGGTGGGGAGCGTGCGGGGTGACAACCGTCGGATCCAGACGGCGGTGTTGGGTGATGCGGCCTCGGAGGCGCCGCTGATGCTGCCGCTGGAGGCGATCGAGCTGGATGCCTTCCGTCGGCAGCACGAGCAGGACACGTTCTGGTGCGGGCTGCTGCTCGGCGGATGCGGAGCCCAGCTGACCACGAAGCTCTACACCGACCGGGTCTGTCACTTCGCCCATCACCCCGGCCCGGACGGCCAACCCCACATCTGCGGCCGCCGCGCCCGGGGCATCTCCAGCGCCGACCACCTGTACGTGAAGTCCGCGGCCGCCGCCTGGTTCCGGAACAGGGGCGAGGAGGCCGACATCGCCTTCGCCCAGCCGGACGGCGCACCAGTCGGCTCGCTGGTGGACATCACCTCCCGGCACCGCCGCCTGCGCGTGCACCTGGACCAGGCGGTGGCGCCGGTGTGGGACGACGACGGCATCGAGCCGGTGCTGGGGATGTCGGTGCCGGTCGACCGGGACACCCTGATCCGCCGCTGGTACGTGCACCGGATCCGCCTGGACAGCGAAGGCACCGCCCGCCGGGTACAGGTCGGCACCGAGGCGTTCGCACGGCCCATTGAGTGGTTCGGGCTGCACGATTGCGAGATGACCGAGCGTGGGCTTTCAACTCCGGCAGTGGAACAGATCGTGCGGTCCCGGAGCACCCGTCCGTCGTCCCCGTGGACTTCGGGTACGGCCAGGAAAGAGCCGGACGCCCCGGTGCGCGCGCTCGGGCTGCTTCGCCGCCTGGCCGATGCCCGCAAGGTGGAGTCGGCGGTCGTGGTGAGCAGGTTGTGCGACGAGATCGAGGCACTGATCGAAGTGCACGGAGAGACTCGCGGGCAGCTCGCAGTTGTTGTGGAGGACGCGCGCCATTGGCTGGATGGGCAGGCTGAAGTCCGCCGCGAGCTGTTCTGCCATCTCGGGGAGGCGGTGACCGATGAAAACACCAGCCGGGTCCGCCAGCTTCTGGTCCGCGCCAACGCGACAGCCGGTCACGAGCGCACGGAGGAGGAACGGCGCATCGCGGATGCAGCCACTGCCCACCTCGTCGCCCGTGGGGCTGGTCTGCAGATGCTTAACCTGCAGCAGCAGAGGCAGCTGATGGAACGGAAGGCCGCGAAGCGGGTTCGGCGGGCCTTGGAGAGCCTCGATAGCCTCCGTCGCCGTACGCCGACAACGGTCGTGCGCAGGTTGGTGGAAAGGCTGTCTCGTGCGGCGGCTGGCGCAGGCGACCTCCTCTCCCCCGATGAGGTGAGCAAGATCTCTGAATGGAAGGTGCGCGCGGGTCTCGAAAGTGCGAATGGAGCCTCGCCTGTGGTGCCGACGCCGACACGGCCGAGTAACCGAGCTGCTCCGAGGACGGCAGTGCCAGGGCATGAGCAGGTGGCGCGCCGGTTCTGGATCAGGGAACAGTGCCCGCAGTGCTTCGCTGTCGCGGGCAAGGACTGCGTCAATGATGATCGGACCGGTAAGAAGAGAGTCCGGGCACTGCCTCACGAGGAGCGGCTTCGGCCCATCCTGGAGGAACGCAAGATCAGGGCACGCCAGCGCAGGGCAAGGTCCCTTCCTCCGGGCTCGCAGGCAGTACTGGGTGTGGAGTGCCCCGACTGCGGCAGTGAAGCTGGCCAGGTTTGCAGTTCCCCACGTGGGGCGCACCGGGGGCGAGTGGAGCGAGCTGCCGGTCTCGCGTGACGCGATCGAAGCGAGTCCTGAGGCGGTAGATCGGAGCTCTCGGACCTGTTGGTCGACCGGGGTCTGGGGTGTCACCGTGCGGTGCCCGTCGGCCAGCGTGCGAGGGTTGCCGTCGCGCGCTTGCCGCGCGCCAGGCCGTCGCGGTGCCGCGCCGGGTGGACCCCGGCGTCGCGAAGGGGCGGTCGAGCGGCAGGACGCCGCGCTGCGGGAGCTCGGCCGGCGGGCCTTCCCCGATCGCAAGGACTTCGCGTACGGGGAGCTGGCGCTGGTCGGCATCGCTGTCCTGCTGCGGCGCCGGTAGTTTGCCGCCGCTGCGGCCGCAGCCCGGTACCGGGCCCGCGCGAGCGCTCATTGGTCCGGCACCTCGCGTGCCCGCGTTGCCGGCTCGACGGCGAGCTGGGGCTCCTCGACTCCGGACCGAGGCCGGTCGGCTCTGCCCGGACGGGAACGTCGCGGGAGCCGTCCCGCGTGCTGTCGTGGACGGAGCTGTTGCTCAATCCGCCCGTGTGTGCGTGACCAGGCAGTCGGCGGCGGCGAGGTGGGCTTCGACGGCACCGGCGGCTCAGGGTTGAGCGTTGAGGCCTCCACGATGTGGCCTGATCGGCGGTGTCCTGGCGGCGGGCGGTGGCGATGCCGCCGTCGCGGAGCACGGCCAGGCTGCCGTCGACCACCGTCAGCATGAAAGCAGTTTCAAGATCTCGACTACTTGATGACCTTCGCGACGTCAAGAAGTTCTTTACGGACAGCCGAAATCAAATCTGGCCTACGACGCAACTTCTCATTGCAAAAATTTTGAACAGTTGACTAAGGTGACCCGAGCGGAAATCCCGGAGCGAAAGGAAGAGCCGGAATGATCGGTCGGCGCATTTTTGTCGGAGTTGCGGGAATGGCTGGTGTCGTCGCATTAGCGGTTCCGGCCCAGGCGGTGGAAGTTGACGTTACCCAGGAATGGGGGGTCAGTGCGAGCTACCGCCCGAGCAAGGACTTCATCCCCAGGGGTCCCGCCATCCGCCTCGGCACGAAGGGCTGCACGGGTGGCGCCGCCACCTCGTCAAGGACCGAGCTGGTGAAGACCTCCACGCAAAGTGCGGTGTACAACGGAATCTACTTCAACATCACAGGAGGGTGGGTCGACAGCCCTGAATGGGTAGGGGTCGACATGAACAGCTCCTACTATTTGCGTTGGTACGGGAACGGCGGCAAGAAGGCACCCTGCCAGGGCGTCAGCGCCATTCGCTGACCCAGCCGGGGACGACAGTGCCGCTGCGGATCGCTGGGCCCCCATCCTTCTGTAGCGGCAAACCCTGGAGTGCTCTTGCGACGTACCTACGCTGTCATCCTGCTTTCTTCGGCCTTGGCCGTTACAAGCTGCAGTGCGGAAAAACCTTCAGCCCAGGCCTCTGCGCCACCGGTTACGGTTGTTGCCAATGTAGGCAAAGGTGATTTCCAGGGAATGGAATGGAGCGTCACCCTTGGGAGGAGCCGGGACGAGGAATGCATCGTAGCTGCCGTAGGGGCGAAGCAGGTTGGGACGGCATGCAGCATTCCCACACCCCCAGACATGCCTGTAAATTTTGCCTACAATGGGCTTAACGGGAATATTCGACTTGCCTACGGGGCCGTTTCTGGCGACGTTGATTCACTTTCTCTGGTCGCGTCCAACGAGACTGTCGAACTCGCCCTGAAGAAGGGAAGCGGGAAAGACGGGAAGCGTTATTTTGCGTACGCCGCGGCGCCTGGCGAGATGAAGGAGATCCGAGCATTCGACAGTAAGCGAAGCCTGCTCTACTCGGAGCGTGAGAGGTTCACGGAAACCCCGCCTGAAGGTGACCGTTGACCGTCATCACTGAGCAGCGCAGCGTGAAAGGGGCGCTGGTGGACCGGCAGCCGCCGAGCCCGGCGACGGCTATGTCCGTACCAGCTGCCCGCCGGGCGTGACCTTGGGCTGCAGATGTGGCGCGAGGACCAGGCCGCCGAGGCTGCACGGGCCGGCCTGCCTCGTGGTCTGCCGACGTAGGACGGCTGGGATGCGACGAATACCTCAACCGCGCGCCCTCGCCCTGATCCCCGCGCCCGGTGTGCGCGCACCCGGCCCGCGAGGAGATCGACCGGCTGCTGATCTCAGGGCGGCTGGCCTACCGGGGCGCGACGAATACATACACCCCCGCTGCGTGCACGCTGACGAGCACCTGCGGCAACTCTGCGCGCGGCGCCGGCCGCCTCGGACGTCGGCTTGGCCGCGCCCGCCGGCTCGACGTCGGCCTCGCTTCTCGACAACGCCGAGCCGCTGCGCGAGATTGCCGTCGACACCGAGACCAAGACCCGGGACTGGATCGCCGCGCTCGCGCAGCTGCGGCAGCGTCAGGAGACGGTCGCGTAGCTCGGCGGCGGCCTGGTCGACTGTGTCCAGCACGAGCACGTTGTGACGTCGGCCAAGGCGCCCGAGTGGTCGCCGCGGTCCTCCGCATGACCGGAGCGGCGGCGGAGTTCGTCGCGGACGCTGTGCCGGCCTCCATCGAGCAGGTTCGCATTCAGCGCCGCCGCCTTCGCGGTGGGCAGCGGCAGACGGTCGAGGTCCTCGCCGGTGACAGACCTCAAGGTGTCCGTGAACGCCGCGGCCGTTCCCGGAGAGGCCATCGACCGGGACGGTCCCGGCAGGGCAGACTGGGAGCGGAGGGAAGGGGCGGGCGATGAGCGCACAGCCGATTCAGCGGCACGAGCCGGAGCGGGTACCGCGCAATGCCAGGGGCATCGCTGCCGCGTTGACGGTGGAGGGCGCGAAGGAGTTCTACTCCGAGCTCCTGGCCGCGACGCCGGAGCAGGCCAAGGGCGTGCTGCTGCGGTGGTGGGGCCAGGCGATGCTCGACACCGATCCGGGCGCCGACGCGCGGGCCGACGCGGTGCTGGCCGGCGCGGTGCCCACCGTCTCGCTGGACGACCTCCTTGTGCGACGCCGGGCGGCGGGGCTCCCCGTTGACTGATCCGTACGACGAAGCCCTGCCGTGCGTGCTGTCCGAGACCGTCTCCCAGCTGATGATGGATCCCTCGCTGCCGCCGGGCGTCTTCGGCGCGATCGTGGCCGCGATGGTCACCATCGGCGAGACAGGCGGGCTCGTGCCGGGGAGCACCGCGTCTCCGCGAAGGCCCCAGCAGCGCCGGCTTGCGCTCGGCGCCGAGGGTGAGCTCGGGATCGCCGAGTACGTCATCAGCCGCGACGAGGACCCGCCGCAGGTCGTCATCACGCACGTCCTGGTCTTCTGAACAACTCCCCTTAGGGCCGACCGCCTTGTGCCGTGCCCATCGCCGTCAGGCGACAGCATTCGCGCTCACCCTGGCCGGGTACCGCGAGGCCATCGCCGCACAGCGTCAGTCCAGGGCTGCCAGAACGGTGGACCCTGCGCACCAGGCCGCCGTCGAGGGGCAGATCTGCAGAACCCTGAGCGAGTACCGAAGCTAATCACGGCGGCCGACCAGACGGCGCCGAGGGCGAACGTCCGCGCCCGGCCGACCGCGCCCGTGAAGGTCGGACCCGCAGCGACGGCCAGCGACCCGGTCCTGCAGACGACCGGACCCGCCGCGCCGGTGGAGCGTCGGCCGCCACCGGACAGCTACCGCCGCGGTCGAGGCGATCACCTCGCCGGGCGCCGACGAGAAGGACGTCGCCCCGCCTGGCGCACCCTGCTGCAGCGCCTCGCCGACGAGGAGCTCGCCGGGCAGACCCCGACCGGCCGGAGCAAGGCGCACAACCCGTTCGTCGAGCGCACGGCCGTCGGTCCGGTTCGCCGATCCGCCGCTCGCTCGTCGGCCAGCGGGGACGGTGCCTGCCTTGCGGCGTCGCCGAGCACCGGGTGAAGCCTGCCGAGCTGCAGCCGCCGTACCTGCTCGTTGACGAGTTCGGTGCCCCGGGCGCGTAGGAGCAGCTGTTCGCCCCTGCTCGCGGACTGCCTCGGCCTCGCCGGGCGCGGCGGCTGTCCCGCCCCGTAACGGCTACTGGGCCGTGACGGGAGGCATCGAGCCCTCGGCGCGGTCGCCGGGATCTGCAGGTGCACGGGCGGCCGGATGCGGGCGCCGAGCGCGGCCGCACCGGCGCCACCTCCTCTTGAAGGCCGTTCTTTGCGGTTATGAGTGACCAGGGTCCGTGCGGGTCGTTGGCCTTGCATGATCAAGAGACTTCTGGCGCCGGTGGCGCTTGCTGCGGCGGCTGTCGCGCTGTCGGCTCCCGCGGCCCAGGCCGACGCGTACGACAAGGAGATCGTCAGGATGCTTCTCCTGGGGGGCGCCCTGGTCGAGCAGCCGCTGGAGTTCGGTACACCTGTGTCGACCATCGCAGGTGTTTCGGGGCTCGGCGGGATCCAGCCCTAAGTGGGCTCCGGGCGTCTTTGATCCCCCTTGAACGTACGAGCCTGGCCAAAGCCGGCGCAGCTCTCGCGCGGGCGGACGGTCTTCTGCGGATGGTGACGAAGTGCGGATGGGAACGCGGGCCCGGCGGGTCGCAACGGTAGGAGTGCTGGTCTGGGCCGTGCTTGTGTCGGCTCCCGTGCTCTCGGGGGCGCAGGCGGTGCCTGCTGGCCGGGGCGTGTCATCGCTGAACTTCGCTGCCCCGCAGGCTGCGCCCTCTACGGTGCTGGGTGCGGTCTGCGTCGAGGGAAAGCTCTCCTACGACCGGCATGAAGGCTGCTCGATCGCCCCGGGTGAGCTGGTGGTGACCAACTCCAAGGGCGGGCGCATCGGGTCGATGAAGGTGCGGGTCACCCAGCGCACGGTCCTGGCAGCCCGGGACTCGAGGACCTGGATGCATCGGGTCACCCTGCGTCCGACCTTCGCGGACGGCGCGGCCCGCTCGGCATTCGTGAAGGTGACGATGGGGTGTGGGAGCGGCGCGAAGGCGTGCAGGGTCGACAAGGCGCCGGCCGCACGGACCCTGACGGTGGGCCAGGACGCTGTCTTCGAGTTCACCCTCAGCTCGCCCGGCAGTGAAACGCTCACCCACAAGGAGCAGCCGTTCATCGCGCTCACGCCGAGTGGGGGCCCGCCGACCACCGGTACTTTGCCTCAGCTGGGCACGGTCCGCTGCGACTCCGTGAAGGGCATCACGACAGCCAAGGGAGGCTGTGTCCACCCGGCCGCGGTCCCCGTGTTCTCCCTCGCGCGTACGGACCCGTTGGTGCGGGAGGCCGCGGAGCACGTGCTCGAGGCCCAGGGGCAGTTGGCCGGGCATCCTGGCCGGCAAGGTGATGGGAAGCCGCTGCACCGGACCATGGACAAGAGCGTGATCGCCGCGAACCGGGGTGCCGCCTGTCCGAAGTCTCTGGAGCGGCCGGCGGGCCAGAGCTGCGACGAGTATCCGTTCGCCTCCACCAAGGAAGGCGGCGCCAGCGGGATCTACAGTCGGCGGATGATCAACGCCGACCACAACTCCACCGCCGGGGGCTCCAACTACCTCCTCAGAGCCTACAAAAACCACCGAATCATCGACGGGGACGCCTTCTGGGTAGCCGTCTCATGAACGACAGCACCCCTTCCGCACCTGCTCAAGCCCGCGTCTGGGTCCACTACGCGCAGTTCTACCTCGCCGACCCCGAGCTGGGCACCGATGGTCTTCCCACGCCCGAACAGGCCACCGACGGGATCCTCGCCACGGGACGCGACGGCGCCTGTGTCCGTACCGGGCTGAACACCGGGTACGTGACGGTCTCGGCGCAGTGCCTTCCCCAGCGTCCAGACACACTGCCGGCGGGCGCCTGGGGGACCAGCTCTGAAGGCACCCTCGAATCCACCACCGGATCGTTGCTCGTCCACTCCTGGGAAGACGGCGCCATCGAGGATCTCCCCGACCTTGCCGCACACGGCCCCGGCCTCTACCACCTCCGCATCAGTGCCCGCGGACGTGATCAAGGACAAGCCATCGATACCACAGGCCCTGGGGAAGACAGCGGCGAGCACTATTTTCTCGAGACCTGGCCCATTCCCTAGATCGGCCAGGTCGAGGCGGCCGAGGTCCAGTCCGCCGACATCGCCAGCACGCCACCCTCCGTAGGTGCCTGGCCGAATCCGGCCAGGCACCGACCTGGCGTACCTCGCGGCCCCGGGCGTAGTCGCGGGGACGGCCCCGCGGCGGTTCCACGTCCAGCACACGGGGACTCCGAGTTCGGCGAGAGCGAGGCGGGCGGTGGTGGCCGTGGCCAGCCGCTTCCCGGTGGCGTCTTCGAGGAGGGTCACGACCCTGTGGAGGCCTGAACCGGCGAGCGCGTACCGCCGGCCGACCGTCGGAAGGTTCCCTGAGAGGCAACAGGGCGACCTGGCATCGGACTCCGGGCTCAGCTAGATGCCATGGCAGCGGGTTTCTACTGTCGGCAGAATATCTGTATGAGTGACAGCAAGCCCACGAGCATCAAGACGAGCGAGGCGACCCGGGACCGGCTGCGCCTCCTCGCGCAGGAGCGCGGCACGACCATCACCGAGCTCCTCGAGGAGCTGGCCCACAGCCGGCTGACCCGGGCCGAGCAGGAGCAGCGGGTGCTGGAGGCTGCGGCGGAGCTGGGGCTGGAGTACACCGAGCAGGTCCAGCAGGCCGGGCAGTCGGCCTGGGACAGGATCCGCGCACATCAGGGCGGCGCCGCCGCGTGAACCTGACGGCTGATTTCGATCACACAGCGCTCGTCGCTCTCTACCGGGCCGACCCGTTCTTCACCGGCCTGTACATCGAGTCGTCCCGGGGCACCGGCCGGGTCCTGATCCCGGCCCTGTCCGTCCTGGCCGCAGAGCGGACGGCACCCGGCGCCGGCTCCCACGCCGCGCGCCTACGGTTCGCCGCGACGGTCCCCTTCACCGCGGCCCACGCCCTGGACGCCAGCTCCTGGCCCGCCACCGACTGGGCGGTCACACATCCGGCGGCCATCGCCTGGCAGGCGGCGAAGTCGGGGGATCCGGTCACTGTGCTCTCGCTGGCCCCTGAGGCTTATGAGGGAACCGGGATCTACCCGCTCAATCCGAGCTAGCACCTTCCACCTCAGGCGAAACCTGCGCGTGGCGGTAGGCCCGCAGGATCCTCCTCGCCGTCGCGCGGGCCACGGGCTAGCCTGCCGCCCGGTAGAAGACCTTCCCGTCGTGTCGGGTCGCGCCCAGCGCCTCGTAGAACGCGAGCGCGGCCTCGTTGTCACGGTCCGCCGTCCACTCGACCCGCGAGCATCCTGCCTTGTCGGCAGCTGCCCGCAGTTCCCGCATCAGGGCGGCCGCCACGCCCTGGCGGCGGGCCGACTCGCGGACGTACAGCTCCTTCAGGTACAGGCTGGTGTCCGCGCCGGCGGCCGGCCACAGGAACGAGTAGCTGGCGAGCCCGAGGATCTCGTCGTCGTCACGGGCGAGCAGGACGGTCGCGGCGGGCCGGCTCCCGAACAGGGCAGACCGAATCTGGTCGGGGCTCCCTGGTACCGGCTTGCCCCCGTAGTAGGCCTCGATCTCGCCGAGGATCACGGAGATGACGTCAATGTCCTGCTCGGTGGCCTGCTCGATCCGCACCGCTTTCCCTCTCGCCTGGGGGCAGCGCCAGCACCTCGCGCAGCACCCGCACCTCTGGCACGGTCCGTGCCTCGGGCACCCTAGCCGCCACCTCGCGCGCCCGGTAGATGATCAGTGCGGAGCGGTGCTCTTCCGGCAGGCCTACGATCGTGGTCGTCGCGTGGGCCGCAGCGGCGGCCGCATCACCGGCAACGGCGGCACATATGGCCTGGTCGAGGGCGATCAGTGCTCGATCGGTGTGATCGCACTGTGGGTAGAGCTCAAGGGCGCGCGCCTGCTGCTCCGCGGCCCGGTCGATTTCCGCGAGGTGGGTCCAGGCGTTGCCCGCGTGGAAGCGCAGCTGCGACTCCGAGTACCCGAAGGCGGACCCGATGCGTTCCGCTGCCGGAAGCCGTTCGAGGGCCGCCTCGGCGCGACCGAGGGCCTCCTCGGCACCGTCGCGTTGTTGGAGGAGGGCCAGTGCGCGGGCTTCTAGGGGAGCGGCGAGAGCGGGTCCCACGCAGGGCAGGCCTCCGGCCAGATGCTGGGCCCGTGCCGCCAGTTCGACGGCTCCCTCCAGGTCGCCGTTGTAGTACAGCTGGTATGCCTCTTGGGCGTACATCCACGAGAGTGTCGACCGGTCCTCAGCTGCTGCGGCCGCCGCCCTGCCGGTACGCCACCAGGCCCGCGAGCGCTGGTTCCCCAGCTTGAGCAGGGTCAGGGCCATCAGCCCCGACATCTGCGCCACGGCGATGGTCAGCCGCTTCCGGGCCGCCGTCGACTGCCGGTGTGTCAGCACGAGCCGCAGGTCCGTGAAGTCCGCGAGCAGCTCCGGCAGTAACTCGCCCTCCGGTCTGTACCGTGTCGCCCTGCCGTGCCGGCTGACGGTGTACTCCCACTCGTCCAGCGATGCATCGGTCAGCGGACCAGCGGCGAGCGCCTGATGGAGGCCTTGCTGAAGCGCGTCCGCTTGGTCCAGCGGGGAGGCGCCGGGGCGGACGTCCGCCAGGGCGATCAGCTCGCCCCCGGCGCCAAGTGCGTGGTCCAGGGCGGCGGCAATCGCTGCCGTCGGCTGTCTCCTGCCGGTCTCCAGGTCGCTGACGTACGTCTTTCCACACGCGGCCAGCTGCGCGACGTCCCGCACCGAGCGGCTTCCTCGGAGGCGTCGTAGAGCTTCACCAAAGGCTTCTGGCACGGGTCCCCTCCGAGGATCCGGACCTGTCCGCACCGCTGCGGACAGGTGCGGACATGCAAACGATGTTGCTCACGGTCCGTGAGATCCAGACTACTTCCACGGGCAACTCGGCTCGAGCGGATCCGAGTTGCCGACCCGCTGACGACGGTAGGGAGTGACCTGTGACCGGCCGCATCATTCGCCACTGCACCCGAGATGTCCTCGGCATCGACACCTCCGACGATCCGTATCAGCGGCTGGCGCCTGTGCCCGAGCCGAGCCTGGATCTCCTCGACCGGGCCCGGGTCGGCTGGGAGCGCTTCCTCAGGACCACGGGGGAGGCCTCCGGTGAGTGAGCGTTACGAGTACCAGCCTCACCTCCTCCTTCGGAAGCGGGTCCGCGATATCGCGTCCGGTGTCGAGGGCGAGCTGATGGCCGTGATCAACGAGAACGTCTCGGATACCGGCATCGAGCGCTGGATGGAGCTCGCGTATATCAGGAACGCGTCCGGCAGGGAGTTCACCACCGCCGTCGGCAACGTCCGACCCGCCCATCAGCTTCCCGCCCCGGCCAGGGGCGGGCAGGCCAGGCCCGGGGTGAGAACCCCCGGGCCCGGAGCACCACCGGAGGCGGGCAGCCGTCCCGCACCGCCGTTTCCGCAGAGAAGGAGCTATCCCATGGCGCAGTCCAAGTCCACCCTCGCCGCCATCAGCGCCCAGGCGCCGGCCCAGGAGACCGATGAGGTCACCGGGCCCGTCGTGGTCGCCGTCGACGTGGAGGACGAGGAGTAGTCCTCGCCCCCGTCCTCGCCCTGGCATGGGCGCCCTTTCCCCAGCTCGCGGGCCGGGGAAGGGGCGCCCCTCTCGCTTCACCCTGGAGGCCGGTAGTGATTCACGTGTTCGTCGGGCCGACGCTGGCGAGGTCCGAGCCGCAGCTCGCCGCGCCGGGTGTGCGGGTCTGGCCGCCGGCGCGGCACGGCGACCTGTTCAACACTGCGATCAGCGGCGGTGACACGGTCGTCCTCATCGACGGCGTGTATCACCAGGCGCCTGCGCTGCGGCACAAGGAGATCCTCGCCGCGATGGGCCGGGGCGTCGGGGTGGTCGGGGCGGCGAGTATCGGCGCGCTGCGGGCGGCCGAACTGGCGCCGTACGGGATGCTCGGCGTCGGCCACATCTACACCGCCTACGTCCGCGGGGACATCGACGGCGACGACGAGGTGGCGGTCGGGCAGGCCCCGGACGGCGCGTGGGACGCGCTGACCTGGCCGCTGGTCAACCTCCGGCACGTGCTGGACCTGGCCGTCCCGGCCGGCCTGCTCGACGACGATCGGGCCGCCGGGCTCCTTCAGGCGCTGCGCGCGGTGTACTACCCGCAGCGCACGTGGGCCGCCGTACGGGCCGTGTGCCGCCGCCAGGGCGAGACGGCGTTCGCCGGCTGGCTGACCGAGCGGCGCGAGCAGGACCGGCACTTCGGTGACCTCAAGCGCGCCGACGCGCTCACCGCCGTACGGACCGCGCTCGACGGCCCCACGGAGACGACGGACAAGGCTGCTGGCGTGCCGAGGTGGGAGACGGCTTACTTCCGCCGCTGGTCCAACGCCGCCGCGCGCGGGTGCGTGGACGGGATGGTGCTGTCCACCGAGGACCGCCTGGTGTACCAGCAGGTTTTCGACCCCGCGTTCGGCGAGCGGTGGTCGGCCTACCTCGAACACCTCTCCCTGCATCCTGCCGACGGCGGGCCCGGGCTGCCGCTCGCCGAGCGCCTGGCCCGGGCGGGCGGCGGGGACCTGCCCGCCGACCGTGTGTTCCGCCCGGCGGTCGATCTGCGCGACGAGCAGACCATGGCGCTGCTGCTGGGCGGCGAGAGTGCCGACGACCGGCGCGCGGTCGCCCGGTACGCCGAGGCCCTCGCCTGGGCTCGCCGCAGTCGGCCCGGGTTCTCGACGGCGGCGGTCCGCGATGGGGTGGCGCGCGACTTTCTCCTGGGGGTGTGGCGGTGCGACGAGGGGGAGTTCGACGCGGAGGCGTCCGCACGGGGGCTGGTGGGGGCGGCGAGCGCGGTGGAGGCGGCCAAGCGGTTCGTGCCCGGTTTCCGGGAAGAGACCAAGAGGACGGAGACGGTCCGTGGTGGGCGTTGACGAGCTGGTGGCGCTGCTGGGCACCGTACGGGCCCGGACGCCGCAGGAGACGTGGGAGGCGGTGGCTGGCCGCCTGGATGAATTCGGCATCTCCCGCGTCGCGGACCTGACGGGCCTGGACGTGATCGGGCTGCCGGTGTGGACGGCGATCCGGCCCGCGTCGAAGACCTTGTCCACCTCGCAGGGCAAGGGCGCAACCGCGCTGTTGGCGAAGCTGTCGGCGGTGATGGAGGCGATCGAGCTGTGGCACGTCGAGCAGCCGCTGTCCGTTGCCGCGGTGGGCCCGGCCGCCGAGGTCGCCCCCGACTGCCCCGTGACCGCGCTGCCGACCACCGCCCCGTACCCCGAGGACGCCCTCGCCCGGGTGGAGTGCCAGTGGACGCCCGGCGCCGGCCTGGTGAGCGGGGCGAAGACGCTGCTGCCGGTCGACCTGGTCCGCCGCCGCGGCCAGCGCCCCCCGTGGACCCCGGACGTGTGGCGGGCGACCAGCACCGGCCTCGCCTGCGGCAACACCCGCGACGAGGCGGCGGTGCACGCCCTGTTCGAGGTCGTCGAGCGTGACGTGCTGTACCGGGACGCGCAGGCCGGTGGCCGGCGGCGCACGCTCATCGACCCCGATTCGGTCGCCGACCCGTTCGGCCGGGAGGTGATCGCCCGCCTCGCGGCCGCGGGCATGGCGCTGGAGATCGCCCTGGTGGACGGCCCGTACGGGCTCCCGGTGTGCGTCGCGTACCTGTGGTCCGAGGACTACCCCGTCGTCTTCGCCGGCGGCGGCTGCCACAGCAGCCCGGACATCGCGCTCACACGGGCGGTCACCGAGGCCGCGCAGTCCCGGCTCACCGCCATCGCCGGAACCCGCGACGACCTCCCCGCCGACCTCGGCAGCTTCGACACCTCGCCCTTCCGCCCCGCCCAGGCCGCAGGGCTCGCGCCGTGGCCGCAGGCGACGGCGTGCTTCACCCCGGCCGCTGGCGGCTTCGCCGGCCAGGCCCAGGACATCGCCCGCCGCGTCCAGCACGTCACCGCCCACGAGCCGGTCGCCCTGGACCTGTCCGCCCCCGACTGTCCCGTCCACGCTGTGCAGGTCGTCTGCCCCGGCACCCGCTCCCGGATCAGAAGGTCAGTGCCCCGATGAACCCCACACCCACCAGCCCGACCCCGAGCCAGAGCCCGGCGCCGCGAGCACCCGCGCAGGGGCGTTCGGCGCAGTACGACGTCTTCCACGCCGCCCGCGCCCGCACCAACCTGGTCGCCAGCCTGTACGCCGAGGCGATGGGCGAGGACTACCCGGTGGAGGTCGCCGCCTCCAGCTCCTGCGACTGGCCCCTGCTCGGGCTGCTGACCGCGCGCCTGCGGCTGCGTCCTGGACAGCTCCTCGTGGACGCAGGATGCGGCACCGGCGGCATCGGCCTGTGGCTGGCCCGCGCCCTCGCCGTCCGCGTAGCCGGGTTCGACCTGTCCCCAGTCGCCGTCGTCCAGGCCGCCGCCCGCCGCGCGCACTTCCTCGGCCCCGCCGCAGGCCGCGCCGTTTTCCACGTGGGGGAGCTGGAGCACACCGGCCTGCCCGACGGAGCCGCCCACGGCATCGTGTGCGTGGACGCCCTCGGCGGCGCCGCCGACCGCGGGGCGGCTTTGCGTGAGCTCGGCCGCGTTCTGGCCCCCGGCGGCCGGCTCGTCGTCACCCGCGCGCTGCGGCGCGGTGCGGAACCGGCGTGGCACGAGCAGGTCACCGCTGCCGGCCTGACGCAGGAGCACTTGGACGAGCGGCCCGGCGAGCCCGTGATGTGGGAGCGGCTCTACCAGCTGTGGATCGCCCACGCCGGCCAGCTGCGGCGCGAGCTGGGCCAGGCTCCGGCCGAGAACATGCTCTGCGAAGCACACCGGATGCTTCCCAAGATCCGCGGAAGACGGGCCGTCCTCCTGACGCTGCGGCACCTGGCGGCAGACCCGGCCCAAGACGGGACGGCCGATAGGATGACCGCGCCCGACCGCCACCCCGGCGACGGGCCCGCGTCCGGCAAGGAGACCTCGCAGTGAACCAGCACCACGCCCGTACGGCGGTGTTCTCGGCTGGTTCCTGGGGCACCGCCGTGGGCAAGATCATGGCGGACGCGGGCACCAGCGTGATCATGCACGCCCGCCGCGCCGAGATCGCCGACGCGATCAACACCACGCACCGCAACCCCGGCTACTTCCCGGACGTCGAGCTGCCCCACACGGTGACCGCGACGACCGATCCGGCCGCCGCGCTGGACGGCGCGGACTTCCTCGTGCTGTCCATCCCCGCGCAGTCCCTGCGCACCAGCCTCGCGGCCTGGGCCCCGCACATCGGCCCCGACACCGTGATCGTGTCGCTGATGAAGGGCATCGAGACCGGCTCCGGGCTGCGGGCGAGTCAGGTCATCACCGAGGTGACCGGCATCGGCGTCGAGCGGGTCGCGGTGCTGTCTGGCCCGAACCTCGCGGGCGAGATCATGGCCGGCCAGCCCGCCGCCGCCACTATCGCCTGCCCTGACGAGGACGCAGCCCACCGCGTCCAGCACGCGTGCCACACCCCGTACTTCCGGCCCTACACCTCCACCGACGTCACCGGCTGCGAGCTCGGCGGCGCGGTGAAGAACGTCATCGCCCTCGCGGTCGGCATCGCCTCCGGCATGGGCATGGGACACAACTCCCAAGCCATGCTCATCACCCGTGGCCTGGCGGAGACCACCCGGCTGGCCACCGCGATGGGCGCCCACCCGGCCACCCTCGCCGGGCTCGCCGGCCTGGGCGACCTGGTGGCGACCTGCTCCTCCCCACTGTCGCGCAACCGCACCTTCGGCACCCACCTCGGTCACGGTCTGACCGTGGCCGAGGCGACTGCGGCCACCCGCCAGACCACCGAGGGCGTCAAGAGCGCCGAGGCGATCCTCGCCCTGGCCGGCGCCCACGACGTCGAGATGCCGATCACCGAGATCATCTCCGACCTGCTGCACGAGAAGGTCACGCTCGACCAGGCCGCGTCCGCGCTGATGCAGCGGCCCCCCAAGCCCGAGCGCTGACCCCCGCGGCACCCCCGGCCCACGGGGCCTGCCGCCGTCGCCTTCACCCTCCCGACACGGAGGTCTCTAACCCATGCGCGAATCCGTGCTGTCCGCTGCCCAGATCGTGCTCACCGTCGCCCTCGTGGCGTGGATGATCACCGGCTTCACGCCCCTGCCCGGCCGCTGGATGCGGTGGAAGATGTTCTGCCGCGCCACCTTCACCATTGTCACGCTCACTGGCACCAAGGACGGCCACGCCGAGCAGGTCAACGTCTACGACCACCTCTCGCCCGGTTCCTTCATCCTCGGCCCGCCCCAGCTCCAGGCGATCCTCGACCACATCACCGCGAGCGGCCGGTACGACCGGATCGACGGCACCGGCCGCGTCCTCACGGCCCGCGGCGAACAGCTCATGAAGGTGGTGGCCAGCCGTGTGGTTCTTTGACGCGATCGCCTCCGGCTTCACCCGCCCCACCGACCCGGGCCGGCTCCAGCTGTTCCGGATCGTCTTCGCCGCTGTGCTCACCGCCCGGTTCACGCTCGCCCTGGGCCAGGGCGGATGGGACCGCCTCGCCCCCGCATCCCTCAGCCTCCACATCGCCGAACAGCGCTACGGCCCCCGCCGGGCCCGGCTCCTCGCCAGCGTGTACCGGCCCTCGCTGCTCATCCGTACGGTCGCCGCACTCGCCCTGGCGCTCGGGCTCGTCCCCCGCCTCGCGCTGCTGGTGGTCCTGGCCGGCGCCGCCATGGAACTGCTGTACCTCAAAAGCCCCAACGCGGTGCGCTACACGCTGCTGACCGGCACCGCCCTCCTGCTCGCTGGCGACCTCGGCCATGGGCTGAGCATCGAGCACGGCCCGAGCGCGGCGAACACGTGGGCCCTGTGCCTCCTTGTGCTGATCACCACGGACATCTACTGGAACAGCGCCTGGCAGAAGATCCGCAGCGACCAGTTCCGCAGCGGCCTCTACCTCGCCCAGTGGGTCCACACCTACACCCAGGTCCGCGAACGTCTCCCGCACCGCCGCGGCCAGTACGCCGTCCCCGCCCTCGTCCGCCGCCACCTGGGCAACCTCACCGACCGCGACATCCGGCTGTGGCGGCTGACTGCCGCCGCCGTCATCACGGCGGAGCTCGCGCTGCCCATCGCGCTCCTCATCCCGCAGACGATGCCGTACGCCGTCGTCGCCGGCATCGCGATGCACGCCGCGTTCAGCTGCCTCAAGCCCCGGCAGCTGATCACCTTCTCCGGCCTGACGACCGGCACCTACATCGCCTTCGCCCCCTGACCGTGGCCATCCCTCTGCCCCGTAGCGGGCACGCCGCACGCCATGACCTGCCGGAAGCAGTCCCCGCGAAGCCGGGATGCGACTCAGGCTCGCGGTCGTCGGTCTCAGTACCTGCTGCTCAGCGGGCCGACCAGACCGCTACGGGGCGGAGGATCGCCAAAGCGCGGGAAGTTTCGGGTGGGGCTTCGGAAGTGATCGCTTTTGGCCTGCACATTCGGAGGGGTCCCAACCGGTATAGGGGTGGAGGCGAGAACGCCTCCGGCGCCGCGGACGGCGGGGTGCGGCGCCCTTGGACGACATCCCTTGGGAGGGGCACGTGCAGCGAGACGCTGCTCCGTGGTTGGCGGTCTTGGAGGTCACGCTGGCCATCCGCGTCTTCGGACCGGACGCGGTGCGCTGCTGCCGGCGGCTGCTTGCCGCCGGCGTGCGGATCGGGATCACCACCATGGCGGGAGCCGCCCGTCGCGCTGGCGCCGAGCCAGACGATCACCACCGGGCCAGGCGGTGACTCACGGCGGGCCGGAGACTTCCGGCGGGGCCGAAGACGCCGCGGACTCCGCGGGCCGTCCGGCCATGAGCGACTGGACCACCGACAACAAAGTGACGTTCTGGGCCTTCCACGAACGGCGCTACGCCGAATACCTGCGATACGCCTACGTCCAGCTGGGGTCGGACGCCGACGCCGAGGAGGCCGTCGCCCACACCTTCGAGCAGATCATGAAGAAGTGGCTGTACATGCTCGGCCTCGAAAGCCTCGACGGATACGCCTGGGCGATCCTCAAGGGCCGGATCATCGACGAGCGGCGCAAGAGAGCCAAGCGGCCCGAACCCACCGACGTGACCGCGTTTGAGGCGGTCCTCGCCGATGGCAAAGACGACTACGAGGTCCTCGCCGGGACCATCCACTTCTACACGGCGGTCCGGCGGCTGAGCGAACGACAACGAGACGCAGTGATCCTGCACTACGGGTTCGATCTCTCCACAGCCGCCACGGCCGAGCTCATGGGCATCGAGGATGCAACGGTCCGTTCCCAGCTGCGCCTGGCCCGCAACCGCCTCCTCCAGTTACTCGCCCACCCCGGCAGCACCAACGGAGACAGGAAGGTCAGAACATGAGGGACCGCGAGTTCTTCAAGCACCTGGCGGACATCTACGCCAGGCCGCAGGTCCCCGACCGCTACCCCCACCCCGACATGGCCCGAGCCCGGGCCCGTCTGCTCGGCCTCGATACGGCGGCCCTCCTGGGCGGCCGGCGCTCCGGCGGCGGACTGGTGTCGGAACTTCCCGAACCGGGCCCCGAGACAGCCGCGGCCCCGCTCCGCCCTGAGCACTGGCTCGACCCCCGCCACGACCATCCTGCCGACGCCCTGGAGGCGCGGCGGGCCCTCGGCGCGGTGTGCCTGCGGACGGTGTTCACGCCCGACTCCGGCTCTGCCCTGGACGATCTCGTCCAGGACGGTCCGGCCGACTGGCACGGCCCTCTGGTCTTCGCCTGCCTGCTGCACCTGCTCGGGCATGAGGGGGCCAGGTTCTGGTGGCAGCTGGCCGCGGCTGCGGGCAGCGACACCGCCGTCTACTGCCTCTTCCTCGACCACAGCCGGCAGGGGGAGTACGAGGACGCCGAGGTGTGGGCGGCCTGGCTCGATCACGAGAAGTTCGTTCCGTTCCGGCGCTGGGGCCCCTACGGCAGCGTCCCGTCCAAGAACCGCGCCCTGCCCCCGACGCTGACTGCATGCCTCGGCGAGTACGACGACGACCTCCTCGGCGTGATCCCGGCTCCGAAGAAGGGCCTCGTCGAGTTCGTCCAGGAGCTCGTCGAACCCGGCGGGGCGCCCCGCCTGCTGCGGCAGGCTGAACTCCCCGAACGCCAAGACCCGGAGCCGGCAACCGGCGGGGACACGCACTCCGGCTGGTCGCTCGTGCTGGCGCCCCACCGTGCCCAGGAGCGGCCCGACCCGCTAGACAGCGACGCGATCCGCCGGGCCCGGCTCGCCGAGCGCGTGGTCCGCGTCCTGGAGCAGCACCCCCGGGGCGTGTCCGGCCGGCAGATCTCCCGCGAGTCGCACATCCCCGCCCAACAGCTGCGGCAGGTCTTGGCGCTATTGATGGAGGAGGAGTTCGTGCAGCCGGTCAGCGACGGCGGCGGCTACGCCCCCGGCCCTGCCCTGGCCCGCCTGGCCTCCCCAGGCGGCCTCGCGACGCAGCTCCAGCACACCCTGGCGCTGGCCCGGGACAGCGCGGGCGCTGCCGTCTACCTCAGCCGCTACACCGACGGCGAGGTCCGGATCACGCAGATGGCCGACGGGCCCATCACGCCGGCCGTCACCGAGTGGGTCGACTTCCGCGCGGCCGCGCACGCCAGCGCCGTCGGGAAATGCCTGCTTACCCAGCTTGACTCCGCCACCCGCGTCGACCACCTCGCCCGGTACCGGGCCGCAGCCCTCACCCCGCGCACCATCACCAGCCCGCGCATCCTCCTGGACCGGCTTGAGCGCGTCACCCCCAACGACCCCGTCTACGACCTGCGCGAGTACTCCTCCCACACGGTCTGCGCCGCCGTTCCCGTCACTCTGGGAACGGAGGCCGGCAGCCTGGCCCTCTCCTTGCCCTACAGCAGCGCCCACCGACTCGGCGCCGCCACGCAGGCCCTCACCGCTAAGGCCGTCCCCGTGCTCCTCACCCTGCTGCTAGCCGGGGCCCAGCTGCCCGCCGACGGCCCGGCCGCCGACGAGGTCCCAGAGGCGGCGTCCGGGCCCGACGTCCTGAGCCGCCCCGCGCTGGACCGGCTCCGGAACCGCTTCCGCACCCCCCTGCCCGCCGGCGCGATCCGCGACGTCGAACTGTCCGCGGCCCCCGGCCCGCACCTGGCCGCCCGGCCCGAAGGCGACCGGCTGTACCTCTTCGCGGCCGACCCCGAACCCGCCCTCACCCCGGAGAACATGCACCTGGCCGTCCCGCACACCTACACCACCCCCACCGGCATCAGGGAAGGAGCACCCCCAACGGACTTCGACCCCCTCACCACAAATGAACTGCGCGTCTTCCGCACCTGACTCCGCCAACCCAGCACGGCCCGGGCACGTACGACGCAGGGGCGTCCGGCGTGTCCGTGGCCGGGCCCGGCCGGGGTAGGAAGATCTGCTTCGTACCCGCAGTTGGGGCTTGGCCCACGGGATTTGGGCGGGTGGGCGCCTGCGCCGCAGACTTCCTCTCGTGACGACACCTTCCCGCGAGCGAGGCCTCGGCCGAGGCGTTGCCCAGCTCATTCCCCACTCCCCGGCCGCGCCGGCCGAACAGGCGGCGGCAGCCCTCGCGGCGCTCCTGACCGTGCCCGTGCACGTCGGTGTGCTCCAGGCAGCCGTTGTCCTCCTCGACGCCACCGCCTGCCAGTCCGACGACGCCCAGCTCCGCGCGGCCGCCCAGGCCACCGTCGCTCACCTCCGCAAGTCCATGGAGACCAAGCCCGCCCCCGGTCCCGGAGCGAGCGGTGCGGGCCCTTCTCCAGACGACAGCGACTGGCTTTCCGTGCTGACACCGAGAGCACCCGAGTAGGACCTCCGGCCCCGCCGTGGCCGGCGCATCCGGGCAGGCGGGCCCGGCCGTACGCCTCGGCCCGAGGCTGGTGCTGCCGCCGGCCCCAGGGGCCTTGTGCCGGTACGTCTCGGAGTGGACCGCGACCAAGCTCCGCTGGGACCTGGCCGTCGACGCTGCCGAACAGGGCCGGCTCCTCGACATCGCCGCGGGCTGCGGCACCGACACCGTCGCCTACACCCCCGCCCCGCAATAGACCCTGCTCTCTTCAGCCGCGCTCGTCGTGCCCCGGGCCCACACCGCCCGGCGGCACGACGACGAGCCAGCCATCGACGGCCTTCTTCACCACCTCCGGCCCCCCGTCGGGCGAGGCGACGGCTGCCCGGTGCAGGGCGGCCCGGGCCGCGGGGGTCGGCTGGTGCTCCCGCCAGTGCGGGTGGGCGCGGATCCGGAAGGCCAGTTCGAGCAGCCGACCACGACCCCCTCCAGCACCCCGGTCGGCCGCCACCACGAGCCGGGCGCCCGTACCAGCACCATTTGCGCAGCGGGCCTGACGGCGGCCGCCATCACCAGCGCCCTCTCGCTCGCCATCCCTCTGTCGACACTCTGGACAGCTGGCCTCGGCGTGCATACCGGGCTCCTGCTCGCCGTCCTCTACTTCCTCGCCTCGCCCCAGCCCCCGCAGCCCGATCAGCTGAGGATCACTACGGGCGCCCTCATGCCCCTCCTGGCCCTCACCGGTGGCGCGGCACTCACCGTCCTCGTCACCGATGTTTCTCTGTGGGCGCACGCCCTCGCGATCAGCGTCCTTGGCGGCCCACCCTGGTCGCCTGCGCCACCGGCGTGCGCCGCCTGATCGAGCACATGCTCCACCGCACGGTTTGGCACGGCGACCTTGCGACGACCGCCGGCGCCCTGGAGACCACCACCGTGCTGGTCGCCGCGCACCACGCCGGCCTTCCGCCCCTCATCACCGCCGTCGGCGCCCTGTTGTGGCTTGCCACCGCACTCCTCACACCCCGCTCGCCGGCCCGGACCGGAAACGATCCCCGGTGTGCCACGCGGACCCGATCCGCCGTTGCCCCCGCTTGAGCTCTGTGCCAACGGGCACGGTACCTTCCTCACCGCTGCCCAGCCGTCGGACCGAGACGTTCGGGGCCGCGCCCACCTGCGGGACGCCATCCGGGCACACCAGACCACCCCGCCCCTACCTGGACCCCTGACCTGTTCTAGCCCCCGCCGTCTCGGGCGGTTGCCACCCGAGCGGCGGCATGATCTACGGTCGTTACCGCACCAGAACGGATCTTCAGCAACGGGGAATACACACATGCGCAAGACAGCAACGCTCA
>NZ_JBIVEG010000042.1:0-54194 GCF_044747545.1 Streptomyces sp. NPDC090077 | reverse complement strand
GCGCGGGGGTCTGGGGGCGGAGCCCCCAGAAGGGGTCCGGGCGCAGCCCGGGGAACGGTGGAAGGGCGGGTAGGGGACTTGGCCCCGCGCAGCGGCACGCCGACCCGCACCCGGCGCCCCGTACAGCCCCGGCCAGGGCAGCGGCACAGCCCGGCCCGGCAACGCCCCCGGCACGGAGCCCCGTACCCGCCCGGCCAGGGCCCCCGTACCCGCCCGGCCAGGGCCCCCGCGCGCCCGGCCAGGGCGATGTCAGACCCCGGTGGGACACTCGCACCCGTGAGCGACCACTCCCCCACCCCCTGGGCCCTCGCCGAAACCGCCGAAGGCCAGTGGCACGCCACCCCCCTCCGCCCCGGCGCCCGCCCCGTCACCACCGCCACCCCCGCGGAGGCGATCCGCTGCGCGCCGCCCGGCACCCGCTGGATCTGGCGGTCCACCGCCGCCGTCTACCCCCGCGTCCTCGCCGCCGGCACCCGCGTCGAGCGGTGCTACGACATCGAGGACGCCGAGCTGCTGCTCCTCGCCCACGAGGGCCGCTCCGGCGAGCCCCGCTCGGCGGCCGCGGCCTGGGCGCGGCTCAACGACGCGCCCGTCCCCCCGGACCCCCCGCAGCGCGCCGCCGAGCCCGCGCGGGCGGCCGCGCAGGACTCCCTCTTCGACGTCGGCCCCGGGGCCGCCGCGCCGCTCCCCCTCGACGCCCTGCTCGCCGTGCACGCGGAGCAGGCCCGCCGGATCGCCGCCACCGCGCACCCCGACCGGATGCGCCTGCTCATCGCCTCCGAGTCGGCCGCGTTCCTCATCGCCGCCGAGATGCACCGTGCGGGCCTGCCCTGGCGGGCCGACGCGCACCGCGCCCTGCTGACCGAGCTGCTCGGCGAGCGCTACGCCGGCGGCGGCGAGCCCCGCCGCCTCGCCGAGCTCACCGATGAGATCTCCGCCGCCTTCGGCCGCCGCGTGCGCCCCGACCTGCCCGCCGACGTGGTCAAGGCCTTCGCGCAGGCCGGCATCCGACTCGGGTCCACCCGCCGCTGGGCGATCCAGGAGGTCGACCACCCCGCCGTCGCGCCGCTCCTGGAGTACAAGACGCTGTACCGGATCTATACGGCCCACGGCTGGTCCTGGCTCGCGGACTGGGTCCGGGACGGCCGGTTCCGCCCCGAGTTCATCCCCGGCGGCACCCTCACCGGCCGCTGGGTCACCAACGGCGGCGGGGCCCTGCAGATCCCCAAGGTGATCCGCCGGGCGGTGGTCGCCGACCCGGGATGGCGGCTCGTCGTGGCCGACGCCGACCAGATGGAGCCCCGCGTCCTGGCCGCGATCTCCCGCGATCCGGCCTTCATGGAGGTGGCCGGGCGCCCCGAGGACCTCTACACGGCCGTGTCCCGCCAGGGCTTCTCCGGCGACCGGGACAAGGCCAAGCTCGCCGTGCTCGGCGCGGTCTACGGGCAGACCTCCGGGGACGGCCTGAAGAACCTGGCCGCGCTGCGCCGCCGCTTCCCGCGCGCCGTCGCGTACGTGGACGACGCGGCCCGCGCCGGCGAGGAGGGGCGGCTGGTGCGCACCTGGCTGGGCCGCACCTGCCCGCCGCCCGTCGGCGCGGCCGAGGCCGACGAGGCGGGCATCCCCCAGGAACAGGAGCAGGAGCGCGCCGGGTCCGGGGACACCGGCTGGACCCCGGGCCACGCCTCGACGAACACCCGCGCCCGGGGCCGGTTCACCCGTAACTTCGTCGTCCAGGGCAGCGCCGCCGACTGGGCGCTGCTGATGCTCGCCGCGCTGCGGCAGGCCACGGCCGGGATGCGCGCGGAGCTGGTGTTCTTCCAGCACGACGAGGTGATCGTGCACTGTCCCGCCGAGGAGGCGGAGGCCGTGGTCGGGGCGATCCGGGCCGCGGGTGACCGGGCGGGCCGGATCGCCTTCGGCGACACCCCGGTCCGCTTCCCGTTCACCACGGCGGTGGTGGAGTGCTACGCCGACGCCAAGTGATCCGGGCCCGCCCCCGGCGGCCGCGTCAGCGCCCGAAGGCCTCCTTCCAGTGCCGGTTCAGCGCGACCTCCTTCAGCTGCTCCAGGGTCAGCGCGGGCGCCGTACGGCTCGCCGGGCCCGTCTGCTTGGGGGCGTTGTACGCGGAGACCGTGATCCGCTCCCCGTTGGGCCGCTCGGTGTCCACCGTCCAGCGGACCACGCCCGGGGCGTTCTCGCCGGCGGGGCCCTGGGTGACCTTCGCGTGGACTCCGCCGGGCTGCGCGGTGGCGTCCTTGGGGAAGTCGTCGTTCTCCGTGCGCGGCCGGACGCGGAGTTCGACCAGGGAGCGGCCCTTGCCGTCGTCGAGGACCACGTAGCCGTAGGCCCCGTCGCCGCCCTTGTCCGCGACCGGGATCTCGTAGCCGCGCAGCAGGACCTCCAGGAACGCCTGGGCGTCCTCCTCGGGGCCCTTGCGGGAGCCGCTCTCGGACGGTGCGGGCGGCAGGTCCGCCAGGGCCGGGCGCCACTTGTCCGACAGGACGAGGGCCTTCAGCCGCTCCAGGGGCAGCGGCGGTTCGGCACGGGTGGGGCGGACCTTCTTGCTCTCGGGAGCGTTGAACTCCGAGGCGTCGACGAGGTAGCCCTGCGGGGTGGCGAGGGTGGCCCGCCACTCCTTCACCGAGCGGCGGGAGTCGTCGTAGTCGTAGTCCTGGATCAGCAGCAGGCGGGAGCCGTCGGGGAGGACCTCCTCCTTGCAGGAGTCGAAGGCCACGTTCCTGCGGTCGGGGCAGGTGGTCATCTCCTTGGCCATCGCGCCGGCCGGGTCGATCCGGGTGAGCAGGATGCCCAGGCGGCCCTGCCCCTTGCCGTCGTCGACGAGTCCCGAGGCCATCGGGCCGCTGCTGTCGGAGCCGCGGCTCTCGCCCGGGGTGAACTGCCCGGCCGGGACGAACGACTTCAGGACCTCGGTCATCTGCCGCGCGGTGACCGCCCCGGTGCCCACCCGTTCCTGCGGTCCGTCCGCCGGCGGCCGGACCGTGCCCCGGCCGGGCAGGGCGGGCGCCGCGGCGACCTCTCCCGTGCCGCCGCCGATCAGGCCGCCGGTCCAGGCCCCGGCCGTGCCGATCAGGGCGAGGGCCAGTACGGAGCCCCCGGCGACGGCGGCCCGGCGGCGGGCCACGAGCCGGCGTCCGCGCCGTTCGCCCGCCTCCACCAGGGCCTGCGGGTCCGGCGTGAAGGCGGCGCCCGCGGTGCGGAGGGCTTCGCCGAGCTCGTCTTCAAGGGGCATGGGGGGCATGCGGAACCAGACCTTCCACTTGGTGGGCGGGGAGAGGGACGGGGCGGAGGGGAGGACGGCACCGTGAAGGGCGCGGCACCGGGGCCTCAGTGGCCCGCGAACTCGGCGAGGCTGCCGCCCAGCTGCCCCCGCAGCCGGGACAGCGCCCGGGAGGTCCGGGTCCGCACGGCCGCCGAGGTGACCTTCATCGCCTCGGCGGTCTCCTCGACGCTGCGGTCCTCCCAGTACCGCAGCACCAGCACCGCCCGGTCCTTCGGCGCCAGCCGCCCCAGCGCCTCCAGCAGCGTCAGCCGCAGGGCCGGATCGGTGCCGCCGGCCGCCGGCTGCGCACCGTCGGCCCCGGGGAACTCCCCGAACGGGCGCTCCCCCGCCGAGCGGCGGCGCTGGTGGGTCAGGAACACCCGGACCAGCACCGTCTGCGCGTACGCGGCCGGGTTCTCGATGCGGGAGATCCGGCCCCAGAGCACGTACATCCGCCCCAGGGTCTCCTGTACGAGGTCCTCGGCGAGGTGGGTGTCCCCGCTGGCCAGCAAACAGGCCGACCGGTACAGATGACCCGACCGGCCCGCTGCGAACTCGCGGAACCCGTCTCTGCGACCCTGCCGCATGCACTCCCCCTCGCGTCCGTCTCACCCCATCGACGCGCCGGCCCCCGGGAAATGTTTCAGCCGAGGTCGTGGAAGTAGACGTGGAACTCCTCGCGCACGAAGCCCTCGGACTCGTACAGCCCCTGCGCCACGTGGTTGTCGTACGCGGTCTCCAGCTGGACCCCCGCCACCCCGGCCTCCCGCGCCCGGCGCAGCACCTCGCGCAGCAGCGCCCGGCCCGCGCCGGTACGGCGGCCCGCCGGGGCCACGTACAGGTCGTTGAGGATCCACGCCGTGCTCAGGGTGAGGGAGGAGAAGGCCTGGTAGACCTGCGCGAACCCGACCGTGCCCGGCACCCCGGGCGCGTCGGCGAGCAGCACCAGCGACTCCCCCTTGGCGATGCGCTCCGCGAGGAACTCCCGCGGGCCGTCGGCGTCCTGGACGGTCACCTCGTAGAAGTCGAGGTAGCCGCGGAAGAGTTCCGCGGCCGTGTCCAGGTCCGCCTCCCCCGCCACGCGGAGCACGACGCCGGAAGCCCCGTCCGTCACCGTGCCGCCCGCTCCGTCGCCGCCCCGGGTTCCTGCCTGACCGAACATGCGTCTCTCCTTGGTCCACTCGCGCGATGCGGTCCATTGTGCGACGCGGGCGCGGGCCAACGGGCCCCGGAGGAACGCGCGTCAGTGCCCGGTGACGGGCTGGGCGGGCAGCGTGAACACGTGCTGCGGGGTGACGGTCTTCGTGATCGCCTCGCCGAACAGCGTGCTGGGTTCGCTGCCCCGGTACGCGATGTCCGTGTTCAGCATGACCACCAGCGTCGCCTGCGCCTCGGGGAGGTAGACCACCAGGTCCTGGTAGCCCGGCAGCGATCCGTTGTGCCCGATCCACCCCTGCACGTCGAAGACGCCCAGGCCGTAGCCGGCGCCCGGCAGGGCCTCGACCACCTTCAGCCGCTGCGCCTGGGTGGCGGGGGTCAGCAGGGTGCCGGTGGCCAGGGTCTTCGCCCAGCTCCGCAGGTCGGGCAGGTCCGAGATCATCGCTCCGGCCGCCCAGCCCCAGGAGGGGTTCCAGTCGGTGGCGTCCTCGGTCTTCCCGGAGGCGGTCTGGTCGGTGTAGCCCTGCGCGTGCGGCTCCGGGAACTCCGCACCGGTGGGGAAGAGGGTGTGGTGCAGCCCCGCGGGCCCGGCCACCTTCTCGTCGATGTACCGGTGGAGGGGCGTACCGCTCAGCTTCTCGACCACCAGCCCCAGCAGGATCAGATTGGTGTTGCAGTAGTCGAACTTCGCGCCCGGCTCGAACAGCACCGGGTGCCGGAAGGAGTACGACAGCAGCTCCTGCGGGGAGAAGGGGCGCCGGGGATCGGCCGTGAGGGCCTTGAAGAACCCTTCGTCCTCCGAGTAGTTGTAGAGCCCGCTGCGCATCCCGGCCAGCTCGCGCAGGGTGATCCGGTCGCCGTTCGGCACTCCGGCGACGTACTTCCCGATGGGGTCGTCCAGCCGGGCCTTGCCCGCGTCGACGAGCTGGAGCAGGGCGGTGACGGTGAAGGTCTTCGTCACGCTGCCGATCCGCTGGTTCACGTCGGTGCGCATGGGCGCCCCGGTCGCCTTGTCGGCGGTCCCGAAGGCCCGTACGTACTCGCCCTTGCCGGGGGCGGAGAGCGCGACGACCACGCCCGGCACCGCGGCCTCCTTCAGCACCCGCTGGACGGCCTCGTCCAGCCGGGCCGCCACGGCGGGCGTGAGCTGCGGGAACGCGTCGGACTCCGGAGCGGCGGCGACGGTGCCCGCGGGCGCCGCGGCCTCCCAGGCGTACCCGGCCCCGACGCCGACGGGGACCACCACCAGCCCGATCGCGGCCGCGCCCACCGCCGCACTGCGCCACCGTCCCGCCATGACCGGCCTCCCGCTGCCGTACGTCCTTCCACGCTAGCCCCGCGCCCGGGACGCGGGCGACCTGGGGCGAAGTGGCCGGAACGCGCGTTCACTACCATCTTCAGATGATCCACTTATGCACCGCGCCGCCTCCGCGTACGGGGCTGCCGAGGACCCGGAGCAGGCACCGCACATGAAGAAGAACCGGAAGCCGGGCTGGAAGACGGCCTGGCAGGCCGCCCGGGCCACCGACCGGAAGCCCGCACCGTCCCGGACCCTCCTCCGGCTGACGGACGTGAGCCGCAGCTACGGGGACCGGAGCGTACTGCACGGGGTCACCATGGAGCTGGCGACGGCGGAGTGCACCGTCCTCGTGGGGGACAACGGTTCGGGGAAGTCGACGCTGCTGCGCCTGGCCTGCGGCCGCGAACGCCCCACCTCGGGCGAAGTCCTCTTCGACGGCGAGCCCCTGCACGAGGACTCGCCCCGCACCCGCGCCCGGGTCGCCACCGTGATGGAGGCCGGCACCGCCTACCCGGACCTGACGGTGCGCGAGCACCTGATGCTGGTCGCCGTCGGGCACGGACTCGGCCGCCGCGCGGACGAGGCGGTGGACCGGGCCCTGGCCGGCCACCGGCTGGCCGACCACGCCGGATCACGGCCCTCGGCGCTCTCGTCGGGGCAGACCCAGGCCCTCCTGCTCGCCTCCGCCTTCGTACGGCCGCACGAACTGCTGGTCCTGGACGAGCCCGAACAGCGGCTGGACGCCCGCGCGCGCACCGAGCTGGCCGAGCGGCTCTCCGACCACAAGAGACGGGGCACGGCGATCCTCCTCGCCACCCACGACGCCGCTCTGGCCGCGGCCGTGGCCGACCACGTGCTCACCCTGGAGGACGGGCGGGCCACGGTGGCTCCAGCCGGGAGCCACCGGTGACCCCCGACCGCACCGGCCCGCGCGAGCGCACCGGCCTGCGCGAACGCACGGACGAGACGCTGGCCCTCCTCCACGAGCTCCACGCCCCGGCGCGCCGCCGCAAGCGCGGCAGCACCGCCTTCCTGCTGTACTGCACCGCCCTGGGGACCGCCTTCTGGGGCATACCCCTCCTGCTCACCGCCGACCGGGCCGGACAGCGGGGCGACTGGCACGGCGGCACCGCCGACCGCCTGCTGGCCGGCCTCCCCGTGGCCGTGCCGGCGCTGCTGGCGCTCGTGATGGTCCACGCCGCCCGCAGCGCCGTCTGGCGGGGCCCGGTCCTCGTGGACCTGCCGACCGTCTCGTGGCTGCTGCCCCTGCCCGTCCTGCGCGGGCCGTTCCTGCTGCCCCGCTTCCACGCGGCCGCACTCCGCGCGGCCGCGCTCGGCCTGGCCGGCGGCGGACTGCTCGGCTACCTGCTCGCCGTCGCGGGCTCCGCCGCCCGGCTGCCGCTGACCGGCGCGGGCGCCTGGGCGGGCACGGCGACGGCGCTGACCGCGGTGGCCGCCGGGCTGCTCGTCGAACGCCACGACCGCGCGGTCGCCCGCGACGCCGTCCGCTTCCAGGCCGTCACCTGGACGCTGGCGGCGGGCTCCGCGGCGCTCTGCGCGTACGCGGCACTGCGCGGCACCGGCGGCCTCCCCGGCGCGGCGGCCCTGTGGTCCGGCCCCTGGGGGTGGGCCGCCCAGCCGCTGGTCGCCGCGGCCGGACACCCCACCCCGGGCTGGCCGTTCGGGGCCGCCCTCTCCGCGGCGTTCACCCTCGCCGCGCTGCTGTTCGCCCGCCGCCGGACCCCGGACGTCCCCGAGGAGGCCCTGCGCGCCCGGGCCACCGTCGCGTTCCGGGTCTCCGCCTCGGTGTACTCCCTCGACCTGCGCCAGGCCCGTTCCGCGGCCCGCGGCATGCGGGGACAGCGGGCCAGGCCGGCGCTGCGGCTGCCGGTACCCCGCAGCGCGTGGCTGATCGTCCCCTGGCGCGACGCCACCGGGCTGCTGCGCGCCCCCGGACGCCTGCTCTGGGCGGCCCTGTGGGGCACCGCGGCCCTCGCCCTCCTCGCCGCCGCCCACCGCGCCACCGGGGACGGGCGGGCCGCCCTGTGCGCGGCCGCCCTCGCCGCCGAGTACCTGGCGGCCGCGCAGCTGACCGAACCGGCCCGCCTCGACAGCGACGACGCCCGCCGCTCCGCCAACCTGCCCCTCGCGTTCCGGTCCCTCGCACTGCGGCACGCGTGGGTCCCGTGCGGCCTGCTGCTGGGCTGGCTCGGCGCCGGCGCCTCCGCGGCCTGGCTCACCGGCCGCTGGACGCCCGGCTGCGCCGTGCTCCTGGCGGCGGTCCCGGTCATGGTGGCGGCCGCGCTGGTCAGTTCGTACCGCGGCACGGTCCCCACCCACCTCCTGATCGGCGCCGAAACCCCCACCGGCAACACCGCCGCGCTCCAGACGGGCCTCTGGTACGGGCGCGGCCCGCTGGCCGCGCTCGTGGTGTCCGTCCCGGTCCTGATCGCCGCCGAACGCTCCCACCAGCTCGGCGCCGGCCCCATCGGCTGGCTGCTCCTGGCGGCCGCGGCCCTCATGTGGTGGGCCCGCCGCACGGCCCACCGCCTGCACGGCACCCCCTGACCCGCGTGTTGCTACGGTCGACCGGCACGTCCCCGTCCCACTCTCCGGTGAAGAAGGACCTCCCCCATGCATGATGCCCGCGCCCTGATCGACATGGGTGCCGAAGCGGTTCGTCGGCTCGCCCGTCGCGGCTACTCCCTGGACCTGTCCCGGCTGGAGGACCTCCAGTCCCGGCGCAACCAGGGCATCCGCTCCGCCGACGAACTGCGGGCGGAGTCCAAGCGGGTGGCGAGCGAGGTCCAGCAGACGGCCAAGCAGGGCGGCGACATCTCCGCGCTCAAGGAGCGCGCCCGCGAACTCAAGGACCAGATCCGCGACATCGACACCGAGCAGGAACAGGTCCAGGACGAACTGCGCGACCTCCTCCTGACCATCCCGAACCTCCCCGACGACGCCGCCCCCGACGGCGACTCCGAGGAGTTCGCGGTCGAGGTCCGCCGCGTCGGCACCCCGCCCGTCTTCTCCTTCGAGCCGAAGGACCACGTCGACCTCGGCGAGGCCACCGGCATCCTCGACTTCGCCCGCGCCACCAAGCTCTCGGGCCCCCGCTTCGCGGTCTCCCGCGGCGCCGGCGCCGCCCTGGAACGCGCCCTGGCCGCCCTCTTCCTCGACCTCCACACCCGCCGCCACGGCTACGTCGAGCACTCCGTCCCGTACCTGGTCACCCGCAAGACGATGACCGGCACCGGCCAGCTGCCGAAGTTCGAGGAGGACCTGTTCAAGACCGGCGTCGCCGACCGCGAGCTCTTCCTCATCCCCACGGCCGAGGTCCCGCTGACCAACCTCTACGCCGACGAGATCATCCCGCCGGCCGAACTGCCCCTGGCCCTGACCGCGCACACCCCGTGCTTCCGCTCCGAGGCCGGCTCCTACGGCCGCGACACCCGCGGCCTGATCCGCCAGCACCAGTTCGCCAAGGTCGAGATCGTCAGGATCGTCGACCCGGAGACCGCGGACGCCGAACTGGAGACGATGGTCGGCCACGCCGAGGCCTGCCTGAAGGAGCTCGGCCTCGCCTACCGCGTGGTCAGGCTGGCCGCCGGCGACACGGGCTTCTCCGCGCAGCTCACGTACGACATCGAGGTCTGGATCCCGAGCCAGAACACGTACCGCGAGATCTCCTCGGTCTCGAACTTCGGCACCTTCCAGGCCCGCCGCGCGAACATCCGCACCCGCGGCGAGCACGGCAAGCCCAAGCTGGTCGCCACCCTCAACGGCTCCGGCCTGCCCATCGGCCGCACCCTGGCCGCGCTCCTGGAACAGTGCCAGCAGCCCGACGGCTCCCTCACCCTGCCCGAATCCCTGGCCCCGTACCTCGGCTTCCGCCACATCACCCCGAACGGCACCCCCCAGCCCTGACCCCACCCCCCGCGCGCCCCGGCCCACCGGGGCCGCGGGCCGTCTCCGCTCCCGATCGGGAGCTGCCCGCGCAACAGAAAGAGCCAGGTCAGACAATGTCTGACCTGGCTCTTCTCTGAGCCGCCTTCGGGATTCGAACCCGAGACCTACGCATTACGAGTGCGTTGCTCTGGCCAACTGAGCTAAGGCGGCACCGCCGGGAGACAAGAATTCCCTGGGAGGGAGGCTCTCATCAGCAGCGGCGCCAAGTCTACAGGGTTAAACCGGGTGCCCCGAACCGGGGCGGGCGGGCGGGTCAGCAGCGTTTGCCGGCCGCCGGGGGGAGGCCTTCCAGGAGGTAGCGGTTGATCGCCGTGTCGATGCAGTCGCTGCCGCGGCCGTACGCCGTGTGGCCGTCGCCGTCGTAGGTGAGGAGGGTGCCCGAGTCGAGCTGGCCGGCCAGGGCCTGGGCCCACTGGTACGGGGTCGCCGGGTCGCGGGTCGTGCCGACCACCACGATCGGGGCCGCGCCCGCCGCCTTCAGGGGCTTCGCCGTGCCCGTCGCCTTCACCGGCCAGTACGCGCAGTTCAGGGAGGCCCAGGCCAGGCCCGTACCGAAGACCGGCGAGGCCTTCTCGAAGGAGGGCAGCGCGGCGTCGACCGCCTCGGGGCCGCTGAAGGCGGGCGGCTGGTCCAGGCAGTTCACGGCCGCGTTGGCGTACATGAGGTTCGCGTACGAGCCGTCCGCCCCGCGCTCGTAGTAGCTGTCGGCGAGGGCCAGCAGGCCGGCGCCGTCGCCGTCCATCGCGGCGGTGAGGGCCTCCCGCAGCTGCGGCCAGGCGCTCTCGTCGTACAGGGCGGCGATCACGCCCGTCGTCGCGAGGGCCTCGCCCAGCGGGCGGGCCGGGTCGCCCGAGGGGACCGGCTGGGCGTCGACCTTGCGGAAGAACTCCTTCAGGCGCTGCGCCACCTCGTCCGGGCCGCCCCGGCCGAGCGGGCAGTCGGCCTGCTTCGCGCAGTCCTTCGCGAAGGAGCGGAAGGCGGTCTCGAAGCCCGCCGTCTGGTCGCGGTTCAGGTCGAGGGCCGACCGGGACGGGTCCATCGCGCCGTCCAGGACCAGCCGGCCCACGTGGCCCGGGAAGAGGTCCGCGTACGTGGCGCCGAGCAGGGTGCCGTACGAGGCGCCGACGTAGTTCAGCTTCTCGTCGCCCAGGACCGCGCGGAGCATGTCCATGTCCCGGGCGGCCTCGACGGTCGAGACGTGTGGCAGCACCCGCTTCGAGCGGCTCTCGCAGCCCTTCGCGAACTCCTTGAACGCGGCCACCAGCTTCGCGCGTTCCGCCGGGTCGTCCGGGGTCTGGTCCACCTGGGTGAAGCGGTCCATCTCCGGCCCGGTCAGGCACTCGACCGGGCTGCTGCGGGCCACGCCGCGCGGGTCGAAGGAGACCATGTCGTACTGGGCGCGCACGGCGGCGGGGTAGCCGATGCCCGCGTACGCCTGGAGGTAGCCGATGCCGGAACCGCCGGGGCCGCCCGGGTTGACCAGCAGGGAGCCCAGCCGCTTGCCCGGGCCGGTCGCCTGCTTGCGGGCCACCGCGATCTCCACGTCCTGCCCGGAGCCGGGGTCCGCGTAGTCCAGCGGCGCCTTCATGGTGGAGCACTGGAAGCCGGGGACACCGCAGTCGCGCCAGCTCAGCTTCTGGCCGTAGTACGGGCGCAGGGCGTCCGGGACCGCGGTGGGCTCGGCCGAGGCCGCCACCTCGGGGCCCCCGGTGGTGCACCCGGAGACCAGCAGCCCGGCGGCTGCGATCACGGTTCCGGCGGTACGCAGCAGGCGGCTGGTGTCCATGCGGCGAGCCTACGTGCTGCCGACGGCCCCCGTCGGGCGCGCGGGATCCCGGCGGCCGGCGGCCGAACGCCCGCCGACCGGGCGGCTGCCGGGCTCCGGGCGGGCGCCCGGTCCCGGGCGGGCCCCCGCGGCGGTCCGCCCGGGACCGCTCGTACGGGTGAACCGGCGCGCGCACCGGGCCCGCGGAGGGTCAGCCCGCGCGGAGCGCCATCGTCATGGCCTCCACCGCGAGCAGCGGCGCCACGTTCCGGTCGAGGGCCTGCCGGCAGGCGATGATCGCCTCGATGCGCCGCAGCGTGCGCTCGGGGCCCGAGGCGCGGGCGATCCGGTCGAGGTCGGGCCGGACGTCCTCGTTGGCGATGGCCACCGCCGAACCGAGCTGGAGGGCCAGCACGTCCCGGTAGAAGCCGGTGAGGTCGGTCAGGGCGAGGTCGAGGCTGTCGCGCTGGGTCCTGGTGCGGCGGCGCTTCTGGCGGTCCTCCAGCTCCTTCATCACCCCGGCGGTGCCGCGCGGCAGCCGGCCGCCCGCGCCCGCTCCGGCGCCGAGCGCGGCCCTCAGCTCCTCGGTCTCCTTGGTGTCGACCTCTTCCGCGACCTGCTTGGCGTCCTCCGCGGCCGCGTCCACCAGCTCCTGGGCGGCCTTGAGGCAGCCGCCCACGTCGTCCACCCGCAGCGGCAGCTTGAGGACGGCGGTGCGCCGGGACCTGGCGGCCTCGTCGGTGGCGAGCCGGCGGGCCCGGTCGATGTGGCCCTGCGTGGCGCGGGCGGCGGCCGCCGCGGCGGCCGGCTCCACGCCGTCCCGGCGCACCAGGACGTCGGCCACCGCCGCCACGGACGGGGTGGTCAGCGTCAGGTGCCGGCAGCGGGAGCGGATCGTGGGCAGCACGTCCTCCAGGGAGGGCGCGCACAGCAGCCACACCGTCCGCGGAGCGGGCTCCTCCACGGCCTTGAGCAGGACGTTCCCCGCGCCCTCGGTGAGCCGGTCGGCGTCTTCCAGGACGATGACCTGCCAGCGCCCCACGGCGGGCGAGAGCTGGGCCTGCCGGACCAGGTCGCGGGTCTCCTTCACGCCGATGGACAGCAGGTCGGTGCGCACGATCTCCACGTCGGCGTGGGTTCCCGCCATGGTGGTGTGGCAACCGTCGCAGAACCCGCAGCCCGGTTCGCCGCCGAGAGTGCGGTCCGGGCTGACGCACTGGAGGGCCGCCGCGAAGGCGCGGGCGGCGGTGGCCCGGCCGGAACCGGGCGGGCCGGTGAACAGCCAGGCGTGCGTCATCTTGGACGCGGGCGGCGGCGGGGTCCCCTGCGCGGCGGCCGTGACGAGGGCGTCGGCGTCCCGGGCTGCGGCGGCCAGCTGCGCCTGTACGCGGTCCTGGCCCACCAGGTCTTCCCACACGGGCATGCCGCCCACCGCCTTTCACTCTCCGTCGACACTGCCTGCTCACATTGTGGCGCCCGCCACCGACAATCCCCGCCCGCGGTCACGTTCCGTGATCCGCGGGGCCCGTCAGCGGCGGCGGCGCGGCCTGCCCCGGCCGTCGGCTTCGTCCTGGCCGTCCTCGTCGTCCCGGCGCGGGCCCAGCAGCTCGTCCGCCAGCGTCGGCAGGTCGTCCATCGGGGTCGCCTCCGCCCAGTCGGACGGGGCCCGGCGCTGCCCGCCGTCGTCGCCGATGACGGGGAGCTCGCGGGTCACGTCGTTCCCGGAGTCCCGGAAGATGCCGGGCGGCACCCGGTCGGCCGGGGCCTCGTGCGAGTGGGGTGCCGTCGGCCGCTCCGCGGGGCGGGTCCGCTCGGAGCGCGTCTCCCGGACGTCGCCGTCGGGGCGCACGGGCGGGAGGACGGCCGTCTCGTCCAGCGGGCGCGGGGCGCGCGGGTCGATCTTGGGCACCGGAACGGTCTGGGTCACGTCGTCGGGCCGCACGAACCGCCGGACCACCGGGGTCTCGACCGTGACGGCCTCGTCCGGCAGCGGCTCCTTGCGCATCTCGACCTTCGGCGCGGGCCGCCCGGCGGACTCCGCCGCCGGGGCCTGCGCGGCCGCGGCACGGGCCTGGGCCTCGGCCTCGGTCCGGGCCTGCGCCTCGGCGCGCTTCCGGGCCTCGGCACGCTCCTCGGCCGCAGCCCGCTCCTCGGCGGCCGCCTGGGCCTCGGCCGCGGCACGGGCCTCGGCGGCACGGGTCGCCTGCTCGGCGGCCGCGGCGGCGGCTGCGGCCTCCGCGAGCCGGCGCGCCTCCTCGGCCCGCAGCAGGGCCTCCTCCGCACGCCGCTGCTTCTCCACCCGGCGCTCCTCGGCCTCGGCACGCAGCCGGGCCTCCTCCGCCTCCTGGAGCCGGATCCGCTCCCGCTCGGCGGCGAGGGCCTTCTCCTCGGCCTGCACGCGCAGCCGCTCGGCCTCCGCCCGGGCCCGGGCCTCCTCCTCGACCCTCAGCCGCTCCTCCTCGGCGCGGCGGGCCGCCTCGGCCTCGGCGCGCAGCCGGGCCTCCTCGGCCTCCCGGGCCAGGCGGGCCTCCTCCTCGGCCTTCAGCCGGGCTTCCTCCGCCTTGCGCGCGGCCTCCTCCTCGGCCTTGCGCCGGGCCTCCTCCTCCGCGAGCCGGCGGGCCTCGATCTGCGCGGCCACCTCGGCCTCGGACAGCGGGAGCATCCGGTCCAGCCGGTGGCGCACCACGGTGGTCACCGAGCCGGGGTCCTGACCTGCGTCGACGACGAGGTAGCGCCCGGGGTCGGCGGCGGCGAGCGTCAGGAAGCCGGCCCGCACCCGCTGGTGGAACTCGGTCGGCTCGGACTCCAGCCGGTCCGGCGCCTCCGTGAACCGCTCCCGGGCGGTCTCCGGGGAGACGTCGAGGAGCACGGTCAGGTTGGGCACGAGGCCGCCGGTGGCCCAGCGGGAGATACGGGCGATCTCGGTCGGGGACAGGTCGCGCCCGGCACCCTGGTAGGCCACCGAGGAGTCGATGTAGCGGTCGGTGATGACCACCGCACCGCGCTCCAGGGCGGGCCGGACCAGCGAGTCCACGTGCTCCGCGCGGTCGGCGGCGTACAGCAGGGCCTCGGCGCGGTTCGACAGCCCGGCGGAGGAGATGTCCAGCAGGATCGAGCGGAGCCGCTTGCCGACCGGGGTGGCCCCCGGCTCGCGGGTCACGACGACCTCGTGGCCCTTGCTCCGTATCCAGTCGGCCAGCGCCTGCACCTGGGTGGACTTGCCGGCCCCGTCGCCGCCCTCCAGGGCGATGAAGAACCCGGTCGCGGACGGGGCCTGTACGGGCTCCCCGCCGCGCAGCGCCTCCCGCAGGTCGCGGCGGAGCGGCACGCCGCCCCGGTCGTCGGCCTTGGCGAGGACCACCACCGCGACGGGCAGCAGCAGCGCGCCGGCCAGCATCAGCGCGTAGGCGGCGCCGCCATAGGCGTGGCCGACCTCCCCGCCGCCGAGGCGGTGCGGGCCGATCGCCGCGGCCACCAGCGGGGCGGCGACCGCCCCGAGGGCGACCGCCACGCGGGCCACGGCCTGCAGGTGCTCGGTGACCCGGGCCCGGCGGAACTCCTCGGTCTCCTGGTCGAGCAGGGTGTGTCCGGTGTTGGCCGCCACGCCCGCGGCGGTGCCCGCGAGCAGCGACAGGAAGAGCACGGTCGCCGTGTCGGAGACCAGCCCGGTCAGCAGCAGCGCCAGCCCGGCCACCGCGATGGCCAGGGCCAGCAGCCGGCGCCGGGAGAGCGCGGGCAGCACCTTGCCGGCCTGCGTGGCGCGGATCCCCAGCCCGGTGCCGCCGACGAGGGCGAGCACCAGCAGGGCGTACGCGGACGGCCCGCCGCCCAGGTCGAAGGCGTGCAGCACGGACACGGACGCGGCGAAGGCGACGGCCCCGGCGACGGCGGCGCAGGCCGCGACGAGCAGCCGGATCGCGCCCGTACGGCCCTTCTCGGGCCGGTCGCCCGCCCTGGGGGCCCGCAGGCCCTCCAGCGGGGAACGCGGCCTCGGGGTCTTCACGGCGGGCAGCGTCAGCGGCACCAGCAGCGAGACGGACGCGGCGAACAGCCCGGCGGCGACGTAGGAGCCCAGCGCCGCCTGGTTCGCGGCGAACCAGTCCACGCCCAGGGCCAGCGCCCGCCCGGTCAGCGTCGCGGCGAGCAGCGCGGCGGCCGCCGCGGGCATCGCGGCGAAGCCGGTGCGCAGCGAGAGCCGGCGCAGGGCGTCGAGGTGGTCGGGGAGGGGCCGTACGGTCGCCCCCTCCGGCGGCGGCGCGGGCAGCAGCGCGGGGGCGGCGCTCTCCTTGGCCAGGGTCCACACCCGCTCGGCGGCACCGGAGACGAACACGGTGGCGAGCAGTGCGGTGGTGGCCTGTGCCGGGATCCAGTCGAGCCACAGCGGGGCGACGACGAACAGGGCGATCCGCAGTCCGTCGGCACCGACCATCGTCCAGCGGCGGTCGAGCCTGCCTCCGGGGGCCGTGAGCTTGGCGAGCGGGCCGAGCAGGACCGCCCCGAACAGGACGGTGGCGAGGACGCGCACCGCGAAGACGGCGGCGACGGCGAAGGCCGCGCCCCGGTAGCCGCCGCCGAAGAGGCCCTCCGGGGCGGCGGTGACGGCCGCCTGGAGGGTCAGCAGCACCAGCACCAGCAGGGCGAGGGCGTCACCGATGCCGCTCACCAGCTGGGCGCTCCACAGCCGGCGCAGCCCGGGTGTGCGCAGCAGGGCGCGCACCGCTCGCTCGCGGGAGTCCGCGGCCAGGGCTTCGTCGTAGGTGGGCTTGTCGGAGTCGGTCACGACCGTCGGCTGCTCGGCTCGCGTCATCCGCCCAGCCTATCCGCTGCGCCTTGCCGTTGCGGGGGCCTGTGGACGACGCCGGGTGTGACCCGGGACCCACCTTGCGGGGCCCCGGTCGAGGGCACCGCCCCGCCCCGGTCGGCGGCACCGCCCCGGCCGGGGCGGTGCCGCCGTCGGCTACTCGTCCGCCGGGGCGGAGGCGGCCGCCTTCTTCGCCGCCGCCGTCGTCTTCTTCGCGGCCGTCTTCTTGGCGGCAGCCGTCGTCTTCTTGGCCGCGGCGGTCTTCGTCGCCGCAGCCTTCTTCGCCGGAGCCTTCTTGGCGGGCGCCTTCTTCGCGGGGGCCTTCTTCGCGGTCTTCTTCGCCGGCCCCTTGGCCCGCTTCTCCGCGAGCAGCTCGTAGCCCCGCTCCGGCGTGATGGTCTCGACGTCGTCGTCCCGCCGCAGCGTCGCGTTCGTCTCGCCGTCCGTCACGTACGGGCCGAAGCGGCCGTCCTTGACCACGACCGGCTTCTCGCTCACCGGGTCCGTGCCCAGTTCCTTCAGCGGCGGCTTGGCCGCGGCCCGGCCCCGCTGCTTCGGCTGCGCGTAGATCGCGAGGGCCTCGTCGAGGGTGATCGAGAACAGCTGGTCCTCGGTCTCCAGGGAGCGCGAGTCCGTGCCCTTCTTCAGGTACGGGCCGTAGCGGCCGTTCTGGGCGGTGATCTCCACGCCCTCCGCGTCGGCGCCGACCACGCGCGGCAGCGACATCAGCTTCAGGGCCTCGTCGAGGGTGACCGTGTCCAGGGACATCGATTTGAAGAGCGAGGCCGTCCGCGGCTTGACCGCGTTCTTGCCGGTCTTCGGCGTGCCCTCGGGCAGGATCTCCGTCACGTACGGACCGTAGCGGCCGTCCTTGGCGACGATCTGGTTGCCGCTCACCGGGTCGGCGCCCAGCTGGAACTCGCCGCTCGGCTTCGCGAAGAGCTCCTGCGCGTACTCGACCGTCAGCTCGTCCGGAGCCAGGTCGTCCGGTACGTCGGCCCGCTGGTGGCCCTCCGCGTCCTTCTCGCCGCGCTCCACGTACGGCCCGTAGCGGCCGACGCGCAGCACGATGCCGTCGCCGACCGGGAAGGAGGAGATCTCCCGGGCGTCGATCGCGCCGAGGTCCGTGACCAGCTCCTTCAGGCCGCCGAGGTGGTCGCCGTCGGCCGGTACGACCTCCGAGGCGTCCTCCGAGCCGAAGTAGAACCGCTTCAGCCACGGCACGGACTGGGCCTCGCCCCGCGCGATGCGGTCGAGGTCGTCCTCCATCTTGGCGGTGAAGTCGTAGTCGACGAGCCGGCCGAAGTGCGTCTCCAGCAGGTTCACCACGGCGAACGACAGGAAGGACGGCACGAGGGCCGTGCCCTTCTTGAAGACGTAGCCGCGGTCGAGGATGGTGCCGATGATCGACGCGTACGTCGACGGGCGGCCGATCTCCCGCTCTTCCAGCTCCTTGACCAGCGAGGCCTCGGTGTAGCGGGCCGGCGGCTTGGTGGAGTGGCCGTCGGCCGTGATCTCCTCGGCCGTCAGCGCGTCGCCCTCGGCGACCTGCGGCAGCCGCCGCTCGCGGTCGTCGAGCTCGGCGTTCGGGTCGTCCGCGCCCTCGACGTAGGCCTTCATGAAGCCGTGGAAGGTGATGGTCTTGCCGGAGGCGCTGAACTCGGCGTCCCGGCCGTCCGACGCCCGGCCGCCGATCTTCACGGTCACCGAGTTGCCGGTCGCGTCCTTCATCTGGGAGGCGACGGTCCGCTTCCAGATGAGCTCGTACAGGCGGAACTGGTCGCCGGTCAGACCCGTCTCGGCGGGAGTGCGGAAACGATCACCCGAAGGACGGATCGCCTCGTGCGCCTCCTGCGCGTTCTTGACCTTGCCCGCGTAGACGCGCGGCTTCTCCGGCAGGTAGTCGGCCCCGTAGAGCTGGGTGACCTGTGCCCGGGCCGCCGTCACCGCGGTGTCGGAGAGCGTGGTGGAGTCCGTACGCATGTAGGTGATGAAGCCGTTCTCGTACAGCTTCTGCGCCACCTGCATCGTCGCCTTCGCACCGAAGCCCAGCTTGCGCGAGGCCTCCTGCTGGAGCGTCGTCGTACGGAAGGGGGCGTACGGGGAGCGGCGGTACGGCTTGGACTCGACCGAGCGGACGGCGAACGAGGTCTCGGCCAGCGCGGCGGCCAGCGCCCGCGCGTTCGCCTCGTCGAGGTGCAGGACCTCGCTCTTGAGCTGCCCGTTCGCGCCGAAGTCGCGGCCCTGGGCGACGCGCTTGCCGTCCACCGTGTTCAGCCGGGCGACCAGGGTCGACGGGTCGGAGGCGTCACCGGCGCGGCCGGTGCCGAAGGTGCCGGTCAGGTCCCAGTACTCGGCGGAGCGGAAGGCGATGCGCTCGCGCTCGCGCTCGACGACGAGGCGGGTGGCGACGGACTGGACGCGGCCGGCCGACAGCCGCGGCATGACCTTCTTCCACAGGACCGGCGAGACCTCGTAGCCGTAGAGGCGGTCGAGGATGCGGCGGGTCTCCTGGGCGTCGACCATGCGCTGGTTCAGCTCGCGCGGGTTGGCGACGGCGTCGCGGATCGCGTCCTTGGTGATCTCGTGGAAGACCATCCGGTGGACGGGGACCTTGGGCTTCAGGACTTCCTGGAGGTGCCACGCGATGGCTTCGCCCTCGCGGTCCTCATCGGTGGCGAGGAAGAGTTCGTCGGACTCGGCGAGCAGGTCCTTGAGCTTCCTGACCTGCGCCTTCTTGTCCGCGTTCACCACGTAGATCGGCGCGAAGTCGTGCTCGACGTCCACGCCGAGGCGGCGGACCTCGCCGGTGTACTTGTCGGGGACCTCGGCCGCGCCGTTCGGGAGGTCGCGGATGTGCCCGACGCTCGCCTCGACGACGTATCCCGGGCCGAGGTAGCCCTTGATCGTCTTCGCCTTGGCAGGGGACTCGACGATGACGAGTCGGCGGCCGCCCTTTGCGGTCTCGCTAGTCGGGGACAACTTGGCTCTTCTCTCCGGTCGGCACGGTCGGCACACGGTCGCGGTACGGCGACGCTGCGGAGTGTGACGGTACAACCCGCCCCCGTGTCAAACGGCACAAGCCCGCAACGGCCACTCGAACGGTAACCCGACAAGTGCCATTTCTGCCGCCCGGATGCCGCGCCGGGACCCTCGCGGTCACCGGCCAGAGTGGTCCGGGGGCCGTCTGGCCCCGCCCCCGCACCGGTCGCGACGTCGGGTTTCACACCCGGGTGGAAAGCTCCGGCGGAGTCCGCCTCAGACGTGCTGGAGGCACCAGACGCCGAGGGCCAGGGAGCCCGCGCCGGCCAGTACGGCCAGCGGTACGGCCACGACGGGGCGCACGCCTTCAGCCACCGGCGCGCGGTGCCAGGCGCGCGCCCCCGTCCAGACCAGCAGAGCGGCTCCGAACAGCAGGAACACGGCTGCCGCGAAGATCGCCGGACCGCGTTCCATACCGTTCCCCTTTTCCCCCGGGCCGCTCGGGGATCCCCCCGGGTCCCCCGCTGCCCGGGAGCCTGCCAGCCGAGGGGGTACACCAGGCGAACCCCGGGTTACATCACGGCGCCGAAGCGCCGCCGGCTACTGGGCGGGGCCCTGGACGGGCTCCAGGAACCCCTGCTCGACCAGCAGCCGGATCGCCTCCGGGGTCCGGTCCCGCAGCACGACGGGGTCCTCCTCCACCAGCTGGGCGATCGCGTCCAGGATCCGGCCCGCGCTGAGTGAGCCGTCGCACACGCCGGCGAAGCCCGCGCCGACCGTGTCCACCTTGGTGGCGCGGCGCATCCCCCGGTTCTGCCGGAGCACCACGTGCTCGGGGTCCTCCGCGCCGGGCGCGCCGACCTGCTCCTGCACGACCTCCGCGGTCAGCTGGAAGTACCCCGCCAGCAGGGCCGCGTCGTCGTGGTCGCGCAGGTAGTCCCGGCGGGCGAAGTGCGCGAGGACCGCCTCGCCGAGGGGCTGCTCCACCGAGTGCGGCCACTCCTCCACCACGACGGAGGGCTCGGCCGCGTCCGTACGGCGCAGGGTGATCCAGCCGAAGCCGACGGCCTTGGTCTTGCGGGCCTCGAACTCGTCGAGCCAGTCCTCGTACCGGGCGGCGTACTCGGCCGGATCCGTGCGGTGGTCGCCCGCGTCGCGCAGCCACAGCTCCGCGTACTGCGTCACGTCCTGCACGTCACGCTGCACGATCCAGGCGTCGCAGCCGCGCGGCACCCAGGAGCGGACCCGGTCGTGCCAGTCCTCCCCCTCCACGTGCTGCCAGTTGCCGAGGAACTGCGCGTACCCGCCCGGGTTGAGATGGGCCCCGGCCTGCTGGACCAGGGTCCGGCACAGGTCGTCGCCGCCCATGCCGCCGTCCCGGTACGTGAGCCGCGCGCCGGGCGAGATCACGAAGGGCGGGTTCGACACGATCAGGTCGTACGTGCTGTCGCCGACGGGCTCGAACAGCGAGCCCGCGAGCAGTTCGGCCTCCGGCGCCCCGGAGAGGGCCAGCGTCAGACGGGTGAATTCCAGGGCGCGGGGGTTGACGTCGGTCGCCGTGACCCGGGTGGCGTGCTGGGCGGCGTGCAGGGCCTGGATCCCGGAACCGGTGCCGAGGTCGAGGGCGGACCCGACGGGGACGGGCACGGTGATCCCGGCCAGAGTGGTGGAGGCACCGCCGACGCCGAGGACCACGCCCTCCTCGCGGCTGCCGATCCCGCCGGCGCCGCCCACGGCGCAGCCGAGGTCCGAGACGATGAACCAGTCCTCGCCGTCGGGGCCGCCGTACGGGCGTACGTCGACGGTGGCGTGCACCTCGTCGCCCTCACGGCGCAGCCAGCCGTCGGCGAGGGCGCCCTCGACGGGCATCACGGCGGCGGCGTGCACGTACGGCTCCGGCTGCTGGAGCAGGAAGAGCCGGATCAGGCTCGCGAGCCCGCCGTCCTGCGCCCCGCGGGTGGCGCGCAGTGCGGGGACCGTCTCGCTGCGGGCCAGCGCGGCGTAGGCGGGCGCGCCGAGCAGGTCGAGCAGTCCGTCGGCGGTGAACCCCGCGGCGAGGAACGCCTCGCGGAGCTCGGCGGCGTGGTCGGGCTTGGGAAGGCTGGTGGTACTCACCCGACCATTGTGGCCGCTGGGGCCGGTATTGCGTACGAGCCCGGGCGCGCGACGGGCGGCCGGATCCGCTGGGATCCCGGCCGCCCGGACCGCGCGGGGCGCGGGGTGTGCGGAGCTCGGGGAGGGTCAGCTCTTCTCGGGGGTCGCGACCTGGCAGCCCTTCTGGCTGTAGATCACCTTGAGGCCCGTCGAGTTGAGCTTCTCCTTGGCCGCCGTCTCGTTGGCCGCGACCTCGGTGAGCCCGCCGGCGACGCCCTGGAGGCCCTCCGCGAACTTGCCCTGGTCCTTCGGGTCGAGCCCGTCGATCTTCGTCTTGAGGTCGGTGTAGCTCTTGGAGATCTCGCCGTAGCTCTTGACCACGGAGTCCGCCGCGGGCTTGCCGTCCTTGACGGGCGGTTCACCGGCCGCCGTCAGGGCGCCGCCCATGGTCTTGTAGGCCTCGGAGAGCGTCTGGAAGGCGGCCGAGTCGGTCTTCTGGACCTCCTCGGGCTTGCTGCTCGTGGAGGCGACCCGCTTCAGCTCGTCGTTGGTCGTCTTGATCTTGGTGAGCTCTGGCTCCCACTTGTCGCAGACCTTCTTGGCCCAGGCGTCGGCCTTCTTGTCGCCGTCGTCCCCGCCGCCGCAGCCGGACAGGACGAGCATCAGTACCGCACCGCCGGACACTGCGGCCGCAAGCTTCTTGTTCACCGGATTGGTCCCTTCGAAGGCTCTCGGCCGGAAGATACACGCCCGCCATCAGGGCACGCACAAAGGCGGACAGACGGCGCGTCAGTCCGCGCCGCCCGTCCGCCGTTCGGGCGCATCTTGGAGCCGGTGGGCCCGCGTGGCCCCGGGAGCCGGGCTCAGGGGCCCGGGTGCGTCAGGAGACCACCGCCGGATCGGCCGACTGGGCCACCCGCTCCGCGTTCGCGCTGCCGCCGTCCTCGCCGACCGCGATGCCGCGGCGCTTGGAGACGTACACCGCGCCGACGATCACCGTGAGCGCGACCACCGCGACGACGGCCCGTACGACCGCGCTGGTGTCCGGGCCGTAGCTGAACTGCACGACCGCGGGGGCGATCAGCAGGGCCACCAGGTTCATGACCTTCAGCAGCGGGTTGATGGCCGGGCCCGCGGTGTCCTTGAACGGGTCGCCGACGGTGTCGCCGATGACGACCGCGGCGTGGGCCTCGCTGCCCTTGCCGCCGTGGTGGCCGTCCTCGACGAGCTTCTTCGCGTTGTCCCACGCGCCGCCGGAGTTGGCGAGGAAGACCGCCATCAGCGTGCCGGTGCCGATGGCCCCCGCCAGGAAGGAGCCGAGCGCGCCGACGCCGAGGGTGAAGCCGACCGCGATCGGGGTGAGCACGGCGAGCAGGCCGGGCGTGGCGAGCTCCCGCAGCGCGTCCTTGGTGCAGATGTCGACGACGCGGCCGTACTCGGGCTTCTCGGAGTAGTCCATGATCCCGGGGTGCTCGCGGAACTGGCGCCGCACCTCGTAGACGACGGCGCCCGCGGAGCGGGACACGGCGTTGATGGCCAGGCCCGAGAACAGGAACACCACGGCCGCGCCGAGGATCAGGCCGACCAGGTTGTTGGGCTGGGCGATGTCGAGGCTGAGGTTCATCTCCCCGGCCTTGGCACCGACTTCCTTGACCGCGCCCGTGATGGCGTCGTTGTACGAGCCGAAGAGCGCGGCCGCGGCCAGCACGGCGGTGGCGATGGCGATGCCCTTGGTGATGGCCTTGGTCGTGTTGCCGACCGCGTCCAGGTCGGTGAGGACCTGGGCGCCCGCGCCCTCGACGTCGCCGGACATCTCGGCGATGCCCTGGGCGTTGTCCGAGACGGGGCCGAAGGTGTCCATCGCGACGATGACGCCGACGGTGGTCAGCAGGCCGGTGCCGGCCAGGGCGACCGCGAAGAGCGCCAGCATGATCGACGTGCCGCCGAGCAGGAAGGCCCCGTAGACGCCGAGGCCGATGAGCAGGGCCGTGTAGACGGCGGACTCCAGGCCGACGGAGATGCCGGCGAGGACCACGGTGGCGGGTCCGGTCAGCGAGGACTTGCCGATGTCCCGGACGGGACGGCGGTTGGTCTCGGTGAAGTAGCCGGTCAGCTGCTGGATCAGGGCCGCGAGCACGATGCCGATGGCGACGGCGACCAGCGCCAGGATCCGCGGGTCCCCGCTGTGGTTGGAGATCGCGGCGTCCTCGACCCCGACGAGCTCCTTGTAGGTCGCCGGGAGGTAGCTGTAGACGGCGATCGCGACGAGCGCGAGGGAGATCACGGCGGAGATGAAGAAGCCGCGGTTGATCGCGGTCATCCCGCTGCGGTCGGTGCGGCGCGGGGCGACCGCGAAGATGCCGATCATGGCGGTGATGACGCCGATGGCGGGCACGATCAGCGGGAAGGCCAGGCCCAGGTCGCCGAAGGCGGCCTTGCCGAGGATGAGCGCGGCCACCAGGGTGACGGCGTAGGACTCGAAGAGGTCGGCCGCCATCCCCGCGCAGTCGCCGACGTTGTCGCCCACGTTGTCGGCGATGGTCGCGGCATTGCGCGGATCGTCCTCCGGAATGCCCTGCTCGACCTTGCCGACCAGGTCGGCGCCGACGTCGGCGGCCTTGGTGAAGATGCCGCCGCCCACGCGCATGAACATCGCGATCAGGGCGGCGCCCAGGCCGAAGCCCTCCAGGACCTTGGGGGCGTCGGCGGCGTAGACCAGGACGACGCAGGAAGCGCCGAGCAGGCCCAGGCCGACGGTGAACATGCCGACCACGCCACCGGTCCGGAAGGCGATCTTCATGGCCTTGTGGGCCACGTCGGTCAGGTCCTTGGCGGGTTCGCCCTCGGCGGGGGTGGCCTCGCGGGCGGCCGCGGCGACGCGGACGTTGGCGCGGACCGCGAGGCGCATGCCGATGTAGCCGGTGACGGCCGAGAAGATCGCGCCGACGAGGAAGAAGGCGGAACGTCCCGCCCGCTGCGTCCAGTCGTCGGCGGGGAGCAGGAAGAGCAGGAAGAAGACCACCACGGCGAAGACGCCGAGGGTGCGCAGCTGGCGGCCGAGATAGGCGTTGGCGCCCTCCTGCACGGCTGCGGCGATCTTCTTCATGCTGTCGGTGCCCTCGTCGGCGGCGAGGACCTGGCGGACCAGGATCTGCGCGACGACGAGGGCGGCCAGCGCGACGCCCGCGATGACGAAAACGATGACGCGGTTGTCATCGGTGAGTACTGCGGCTGCCAGATCATGTGCGTGATCCGGAGCGAAAGGGGTGAAGAGCCCCGTCATTCGTCCTCCTTGACGTGATGAGCTCAAGATGTGGACGGATTGTAGGGAGCGCGACCTGATCAAAACAGTGCGCGCGAAACGGAATTGGCGCGCTCTCGCTCCTCAGCAATAGATCACGTCACTCCATTACCCTCGAAAGAAGTAATGGGGCAAAGCCATTGACGGTTGATCAGCGATCTAGGAGCTTTCCCCGGAAAACGAAAAAGGCCCTGCTCAGCAGGGCCTTGGTAAAGATCGGAGGAATGGGCGAAGATCGGAATATAGGGCCGGGAGCGCGCTACGGAAGATCGGGGGACGCGGCCACGGGCCAGCTCATCCGGATCGTTCCGCCCGATTCCCCACTGGTCACCGAGACGTCGTCGACCAGCCCGCTGATCACCGCGAGCCCCATCTCGTCCTCCTCGTCCGTGTCCGGGTCGAGGACGGCGGCGATGCCCGGCACCGCCTCCGCCGAACCGCCGGCCGGCCCGGGCACCTCGTCGCCGACCTCGATGGAGAACGACTTCTCCTCCTCGGTCAGCACGACGCGCACGGGCGCGGTCAGGCCGTTGCTGCGGTGCAGTCCGACGGCACGCGAACAGGCCTCGCCCACGGCGAGGCGGACCTCGTCGAGGACGGCCTCCTCCACTCCCGCCCGGCGCGCCACGGCGGCCGCGACGAGGCGGGCCGTCCGGACGTGTTCGGGCTGGGCGCTGAAGCGCAGTTCAACGGTGGCCATGTGCGTCCCCCTCGGACTACGGGCGTGCCTTGACAGGGGCCCGGACCACCCATGGCCCGGTACCCCCGCTCCTGGACGGCTCCCCGGTGTCGGGAGCCGTACGTCAGTCGGTGGCCTGGACGGCGTCTTCCACCGAGGTGTGGATCGGGAACACCTTGGTGAGACCGGTGATCCGGAAGATCTTCAGGATGCGCTCCTGGTTGCAGACCAGACGCAGCGAGCCCTCGTGCGCACGCACGCGCTTGAGGCCTCCCACGAGCACACCGAGGCCGGTGGAGTCGAGGAAGTCCACTCGCTCCATGTCGACGACCAGGTGGTAACTGCCGTCGTTCACCAACTCCACCAACTGCTCGCGCAGCTTGGGCGCGGTATACACATCAATCTCGCCACCGACCTCTACGACCGTGCGGTCGCCGACAGTGCGAGTCGACAGGGACAGGTCCACGGATCCTCCAGCACCTTGCTATCGAGCGGCGCCCCCCAGGGGCCTCCCCACCCGAAGGTAGGGGAGGGGATCGGCTGCCGCGATGGCATTCAATCACTTACCGGCAGGCGCGCACGACGCCTTGGGACCATTGTCCCGCACGCCAGTGACACACTCGGTTCCAATGGCCAACACTCACCGCCCCGGTCCGCCCACGGCACCAGCCGATCCACGACCCGCTCCCGGCACGGTCCTGGACCGCCTGTCACGGGGGCCTTCCCGGGCTGCGCGCATCACCCATACGGAGCACTTGCCCCCTCGGGAGGGCCGTCATGCGGTCTGGCCCCATCGCATCCGAACGGATGTCGTAGCCGCGATCCGCGACGCGGGGATCGACCATCCGTGGGAACACCAGGCCGCGGCCGCCGAGCACGCCCTGGACGGCGAGTCCGTGGTCGTCGCCACCGGAACCGCCTCCGGGAAGTCCCTGGCCTACCTGGCCCCCGTGCTGTCCGCCCTGGCGGACGGCGCCGAGGCGCCGAACGGACGGGGTGCGACCGCCCTCTACCTGGCTCCGACCAAGGCTCTGGCCGCCGACCAGCGGCGGGCCGTCCGCGAACTGGCCGCACCCCTGGGGAACGCCGTGCGCCCGGCCGTGTACGACGGGGACACCCCCGTCGAGGAGCGCGAGTGGGTGCGCCAGTACGCCAACTACGTGCTGACCAACCCCGACATGCTGCACCGGGGGATCCTGCCCTCCCACCCCCGCTGGTCCTCCTTCCTGAAGGCCCTGCGCTACGTGGTCGTCGACGAGTGCCACAGCTACCGCGGGGTGTTCGGCTCCCACGTCGCCCAGGTCCTGCGGCGGCTGCGCCGGCTGTGCGCCCGCTACGGCTCCGAACCGGTCTTCCTGCTGGCCTCCGCCACCGCCGGCGACCCGGCGGTGGCCGCGTCCCGGCTGACCGGCGTACCGGTCACCGAGATCACCGACGACGCCTCCCCTCGCGGCGAGGTCGTCTTCGCCCTCTGGGAGCCGCCGCTGACCGACCTCCGGGGCGAGAAGGGCGCCCCGGTGCGCCGGACCGCCACCGCCGAGACCGCCGACCTGCTGACCGACCTGGTCGTCCAGGGCGTGCGGACCGTGGCCTTCGTCCGCTCCCGGCGCGGAGCCGAGCTGATCTCCGTGATCGCCCAGGAGCGGCTCGCGTCGGTCGACCGGTCCCTGCCCGGGCGGGTCGCCGCCTACCGGGGCGGCTACCTGCCCGAGGAGCGACGGGCCCTGGAGCGGGCCCTGCACTCCGGGGAGCTGCTGGGCCTGGCCGCCACCACCGCCCTGGAGCTGGGCGTGGACGTCTCCGGCCTGGACGCCGTGCTGATCACCGGCTACCCCGGCACCCGGGCCTCGCTGTGGCAGCAGGCCGGGCGCGCCGGACGCTCCGGGCAGGGCGCCCTGGCCGTGCTGGTCGCCCGGGACGACCCGCTGGACACCTACCTGGTCCACCACCCCGAGGCCCTGTTCCGCCAACCGGTGGAAGCCACCGTGCTGGACCCCGACAACCCGTACGTGCTGGCCCCGCACCTGTGCGCGGCCGCCGCCGAGCTGCCCCTGACCGAAGCCGACCTGGACCTCTTCGGCCCCGCCGCGAGCGGCCTCATGCCCCAGCTGGAGGCTGCGAAGCTGCTGCGGCGCCGGGCCACGGCCTGGCACTGGACCCGCCGCGAGCGCGCCTCGGACCTGACCGACATCCGCGGCGGCGGGGGCCGCCCGGTGCAGATCGTGGAGGCCTCCACCGGCCGGCTGCTGGGCACCGTCGACGAAGCCGCCTCCCACACCGCCGTCCACGACGGCGCCGTCCACCTCCACCAGGGCCGCACCTACCTGGTGAAACACCTGGACCTGGAGGATTCCGCCGCCCTGGTCGAGGAGGCGAACCCGCCCTTCTCCACCACGGCCCGCGACACCACCTCCATCTCCATCCTGGAGACCGAGACCGAGATCCCCTGGGGCGCGGCCCAGCTCTGCTTCGGCTCCGTCGAGGTCACCAACCAGGTCGTCTCCTACCTGCGCCGCAAGCTGGTCACCGGCGAGGTGCTCGGCGAGGCCAAGCTCGACCTGCCGCCGCGCACCCTGCGCACCCGGGCCGTGTGGTGGACGGTGACCGAGGACCAGCTGGACGAGGCCCGGATCGGCCCGGAGATCCTCGGCGGCGCCCTGCACGCCGCCGAGCACGCCTCCATCGGCCTGCTCCCGCTGTTCGCCACCTGCGACCGCTGGGACATCGGCGGGGTCTCCGTCCCGCTGCATCCGGACACCCTGCTGCCCACGGTCTTCGTGTACGACGGCCACCCGGGCGGCGCCGGCTTCGCGGAGCGGGGCTTCCAGACGGCCAGGGCCTGGCTGACCGCCACCCGGGACGCCATCGCCGCCTGCGAGTGCGAGGCGGGCTGCCCCTCCTGCATCCAGTCCCCCAAGTGCGGCAACGGCAACGACCCCCTCCACAAGCGCGGCGCCCTACGCCTCCTCACCCGCCTCCTCTCCACGGCCCCCTGACCGGCACCCCGAAGCCCGGCCCGGACCCGAAGGACCCCGCAGCCCCTGGACCGGCGGGACCGGCGGGACCGGCAGGGGCGCCAGGCCCTGCGGAACCGGCAGGGCCCGACGGGGAGGCAGGGCCGGGCCAGGCGGCGGGGGCGGCCGCCGGGGGACCCGCCCGGGCGGCGGCCTCGGGGGTGAAGGGGCCGGCCCGGACGCCGGCCCGGACCTCGGCCACCTCACCGCCGACCTCGCAGACGGCCAGCACCGCCCCCTGGGCCCCGGCCACCCGCCGGGCCGTCGCACAGGCCCGCTCGGGGCCGTGCGCCCAGCTCGCGGCCGCCGCCAGGGCCGCCAGATCGGCCGCCGCACCCGCCCGGTGGCGGGCCACCACCGCCTGCCCGAGCAGCAGCACGCCCCCGAACACCGCCACCAGCACCGCCGCCACCACGGTGGCCCACACTGTCGCGACCCCCCGGTCCCGCCCGGCGCGCCACGCCCGGCCCCGCCCCCGGGCCCACGCACGGTCCCGGCTCACGACGGCGGCCCCACGCTGTCCTCCGCCAGCGCCACCGCACTCGCCCCGAGCCGTACCGGCAGCCCGCCCGGCCCCGGCGCCGGAGCGGCCACCCGGACCCGCCACAGGTCGCCGGACCGCTCCACTTCCACCTCCGCCCCCGGCGGGGCGGCCTCCCGGGCCGCCGCCACCGCCGCCGCCACGGGCTCGGACCGGGCCGCCGCACGGGCACCCGCCCGGGCGGCGTCCACACACCGGATCTGCGCGGCCGCCGCCATCAGCGCCCACACCAGCAGCGCCGCGAACAGCACCAGAGCCGGAATGACCACAGCCGCCTCGGCCGTCACGTAACCGCGGTCGGCGATTCCCGGCCGCTTTCGCTCAGAAGGGCGCATCGAGAGCCTTCCCGATGACCGACTGGAGGGCCGCCGACACCGCGTCGCTCGTCACCACCTTGTACAGGACCGCAGCGAACGCACACGCCGCGATCGTGCCCATGGCGTATTCCGAAGTCGACATTCCCGCATCACCCCCACGCCCCTTCAGCACCGCCCGCAACCGAATACGGATGATCCTCATGACAACCTCCTGTGGGATTACGTTCTTGATCTGATTTCAGTTTTTCGATTCAGCCGGTCGGGCCGGTGCTCCTCACCGCTGCGACAGCAGCCCCGAGGCCATTCCGATCACCACCGGCGCCACCCCGACCGCGAGGAACGCGGGGAGGAAGCACAGCCCGACCGGAGCGGTGACGAGCACCGCCGCCCGCTGCGCCCGGGCACCCGCCCGCCGGGAGCGGTCCGCCCTCAGGGCCGCCGCCAGCCGGGAGACCGGCTCGGCGGCCGGCGCCCCGGTCCGCGCGGCGCGCTCCAGGCACTCCGCCAGCCCCCGCGCCCCCGGCAGCTCCGCCAACCTCCCCCACGCGGCCCCCGGTTCGCCGCCGAGGCGCAGCTCCGCACCCGCGAGCGCCAGCCGCTTCCCCACCGGGCCGCCCAGCGACTCCCCGACCACCTCGGCCGCCTCCACCGGCCCCGCCCCCGCCGCGAGACAGGCCGCCAGCAGGTCCGCCGCGAACGGCAACTGCCCCTCGGCCTCCCGCACATCGGGGCCGGTGGGCGGCCGGGCCCGGGCGAGCAGCCACCGCACCGCGAACGCCGCCGCGCACCCGGCGAGGATCCCCGGTACCCCGCCGATCAGCAGCCAGCCCGCCGGCAGCGCCCCGGCGGGCGCCGCCCAGGACAGTGCCGCGGCCCGGAACCCCGGACCCGGCACCGGCCGCCGCACCGGCCCGGCCCGGAAGAGCACCGCGGTCCTGCGCCGGACCGCCCGCCGCCCCAGCCGCGCCACCACCGCCGAGGCCGGCCACCACACCAGCGCCGCCGCGCACAGCGCCGTCCCCAGCCTGTGGACCGCGGGGCCGTCCATCACCGCTCCCCCGTCCGCACGATCCGCCGGCACCACAGCAGCCCCAGTACCTCCAGCAGCCCGCCGGCCAGCAGGCAGCCCCACCCGACCGGGGAGTGCAGCAGTACCCGGAGCGGATCCGCCCCCAGCGCGGTGCCCATCAGCAGGCCCACCAGCGGCAGCAGCGCGAGCACCACCGTCGTGGACCTGGCCCCCGCCAGCTGGGCCCGCAGCAACTCCTCCCGGTCCCGCTCGGCCCGCAACGCCCCTTCCAGCCGGTCGAGTCCGGCCGCCAGGCCCGCGCCCCCGTCCACCGAGACCCGCCAGCAGGCCGCCATCCCGGCCAGCCCGCGCGCACCGGGCTCCCGGGCCGCCTCGTGCAGGGCTCCGGCCACGTCCCCGCCGAACGCGGCGGCGGCCAGCACCCCTGCCTCCGCCGCCCCGGGACCCCCCGGGCCGGCCACCGTGCGCCGCACCGCCACGGTCAGGGCCCTCCCCGGCTGGGCGCCGGCCCGCAGCTCCCCGACGACGGCCCCGCACAGCTCCACGACCCCCGCCGCGCGGGCGGCACGCACCCGCTCCCGCTCCCTGGCCCGCAGCCAGCGCCGCAGCAGCGGCACCGAGGCCGCGCCGAGCAGCAGCGGGACCACCGACCCGCCCGCCAAGGCGACCAGCAGCCCGGCCGCCGGACCGGCCCACTCCCGCCACCGAGCGGCGCGTACCCGCAGCGCGGCCGCCAGCCGCCGGCCGGGCGCCGGCCCGCCCGGAACCAGCGGGCCGCCCCCGGCCAGGACCAGCCGGGCCCGCCGGGGCGGCCGCTCGCCCCCCGCCAGCCCCCAGGCCGCCGCCCCGGCGCACAGCACCCCGGCGAACACGGGCACCGACCCGAGCGCCCCGGCGTTCACCGCGCACCCCCCAGCAGCGGGGCGAGCCGCGCCCAGCCGGCCTCCCGCAGGAAGCCGCGCGGCCCCCAGCGCAGCGCGGGGACGGTGACCACCAGCCCGGCCGGGTCCCGCTCCAGCACGTGCACCTCGGCCACCCGCCGCCGCCCGGACCGGTCCCGGACCAGGTGGACGACCAGGTTCAGCGCGGCCGCCAACTGGCTGTGCAGGGCGGCCCGGTCGAGCCCCGCGGCCGTCCCGAGCGCCTCCAGCCGGGCCGGGACGTGCCCCGCGGCATTGGCGTGCACCGTGCCGCAGCCGCCTTCGTGCCCGGTGTTCAGGGCGGCCAGCAGGTCGGCCACCTCCGCACCCCGCACCTCGCCGACCACCAGCCGGTCGGGCCGCATCCGCAGGGCCTGGCGGACCAGGTCGGCGAGGGTGACCTGCCCAGCGCCCTCCTGGTTCGCGGGCCGGGTCTCCAGCCGGACCACATGGGGGTGGTCGGGGCGCAGCTCGGCGGAGTCCTCGGCGAGCACGATCCGCTCACCGGGCCCGACCAGCCCCAGCAGGGCGCTGAGCAGGGTGGTCTTCCCCGTCCCGGTCCCGCCGGAGACGAGGAACGACAGCCGGGCCTCGACCATCGCCTTCAGCAGCCGCTGCCCGCCCGGCGGGAGGGTCCCGGCGGCGACCAGCTCGTCCAGCGTGAAGGCCTTCGGCCGGACCACACGCAGCGACAGGCACGCCGATCCGACGGCCACGGGAGGCAGCACGGCGTGCAGCCGGGTGCCGTCCGGCAGCCGGGCGTCCACCCAGGGCCGGGCGTCGTCCAGCCGCCGCCCGGCGACGGCGGCCAGCCGCTGGGCCAGCCTGCGCACGGCCTCGGCGTCGGCGAAGGCGACCGGGGTCAGCTCCAGCCCGCCGCCCCGGTCCACCCACACCCGGTCCGGGGCGGCCACCAGCACGTCGGTGACGGCGGGGTCGGCGAGCAGCGGCTCCAGCGGCCCCGCGCCGACCAGCTCGGACCGCAACTCGGCAGCCACCCCCAGCACTTCGGCGTCCCCGAGGAGCCGCCCCTGGGCCCGCAGGGCCGCCGCGACCCGGGCGGGCGTGGGCTCGGCCCCGCTCTCGGCGAGGTGCTGGCGCACCGCGTCCAGCAGCACCGCGCTCATGCCGGCACCCCCTGGACGGAGCCGAGCGCCCGCTGCCAGAAGCCGTCGCAGAAGCGGGCCAGCATGCCCCGCGCGCCCGGCGGTTCCCCCTCGGCCACCCTCCCCGGGAGCCCCACCTCGACCGGTACCTCCCCGGCCAGCGGTGCCCCCAGCAGCCCCGCCACGGCTTCGGCGTCGAGCCCGTCGGGACAGCGGCCCCGCACGACCACGCGGACGTCCCGGGCCACCATCCGCACCCCGGCGGCGACCCGCCCCGCCGCGGCCACCGACCGCAGCCCGCCCGGCACCACGAGCAGCACGAGGTCCAGTTGGGCCAGCACCTCCGCCACGGCCTCGTCCACCCGTCGGGGCAGGTCGACCACGACGACCCCGCCGCGCCTGCGGGCGGCGGCCACGACCGACCGCATCGCGGCGGGCGGCACCACCACCCGCTCCCCGCGGTCCCAGCTCAGCACCCGCAGCGCGTGCAGTTCGGGCAGGGACTCCTCCAGGGCCCCGGCGCCGACGCGGCCGCGCGAGGCGGCGAAGTCGGGCCATCGCAGCCCCTCGGCGCTCTCGCCGCCGAGCAGGACGTCCATGCCCCCGCCGAGCGGGTCGGCGTCGATGAGGATGGTGCGCTCACCGCCCTTGGCGGCCCGCAGGGCGAGCGCGCAGGCGAGGGTGGACGCCCCGGCGCCGCCGCTGCCGCCGATCACCCCGACGGCCAGCGCGGGCCGCCCCGCGCCTTCCGCCACATCGGCGATGCGGTCGACGAGCGCGCCCTCGGCGTCGGGCAGGCGCAGGACCGCCTGGGCGCCGATCTCCACCGCCCGCCGCCATACGGAGGGGTCGCCGAGGTCCCGGCCGACGAGGTACACCCCGTCCCGGCGCGGCGCCCCACGCACCCGGCGGGCGGCGTCGTCGCCGACCAGCACGAGGGGTGCGGTCTCCCACCCCGCGGCCTGCGCCCCGGCTCCGCCGTGCTCGGGCACCGCGTGGTGCACGTGCGGCTCGGCGCCCGCGGCGGCGCACAGCCGCAGCAGGTCGTCGAGGAGCAGCGGGTCCTCGGTGACGATCAGCGGGCGGCCGCCGCCGGGTGCGGTGCCCCCGGCACGGACCGGGGGCCCTCCCCCACCGGCCACCACGGGTGCCTGGGCTTCACACGACTTCGATCCAGCCACGATCTCCGCCTCCTTCTCACCGCAAATCCACGAGCCGCGGACTTCGCGGCTGGATTCACGGTGGAGGGATCCGGAAAAAGAAGTGGATCTTGCTCGAAAGCTGTGGACAACAAGGCGCCTGTGAATAACTCCGCCACACCATCAGGTGAGTTCCACAGCGCTGCGGAACAACTACGCAGCGTCACGAGTTCGGAGGAGTGAAGGCCTGAGGTCGACGGGCCCATCGAGGAGGGAGGGCCGGGATGAAGGTCGCCGGAGACCGGGTGAAGGGGACGCAAACCGCGTCCGGACATGCGACGACCCCCGCCGGGGGGGAGAGCGGGGGTCGTCCCCACGGTCCGACTCGGGGGGGGAGGAGCCAGACCGGGTTAGCACGGTCGCGAACGATCCGTGACTTCCATGGTGTACCCGAGAGCCTTCTCAGGCAAACCCACGCGCCACACCTTACGCCGAATGGTGGGCGCATATGCTCGGGTCGTGGAAAATCAGCCCTTGCCGCACTCGTTGCCTCGGACCGCCGCCTTCTTCGACCTGGACAAGACGGTCATTGCGAAGTCGAGCGCTCTGACGTTCAGCAAGTCCTTCTACCGGGGCGGCCTGATCAACCGCCGCGCCGTGCTGCGGACCGCCTACACCCAGTTCATCTTCCTGGCCGGCGGCGCCGACCACGACCAGATGGAGCGGATGCGGGAGTACCTGTCCGCCCTCTGCAAGGGGTGGAACGTCCAGCAGGTCCGGGAGATCGTCGCCGAAGCACTGCACGACCTGATCGACCCGATCATCTACGACGAGGCCGCGTCCCTCATCGAGGCCCACCACACGGCCGGCCGCGACGTGGTGATCGTGTCGAGCTCCGGCGCCGAAGTCGTCGAGCCCATCGGCGAGATGCTCGGCGCGGACCGGATCGTCGCCACCCGGATGGTGGTCGGCGAGGACGGCTGCTTCACCGGGGAGATCGAGTACTACGCCTACGGCCCCACGAAGGCGGAGGCCGTGCGCGAGCTCGCCGAGTCCGAGGGGTACGACCTCGCGCGGTGCTACGCGTACAGCGACTCGATCACCGACGTGCCGATGCTGGAGGCCGTGGGACACCCGCACGCCGTCAATCCCGACCGTGCGCTGCGGCGCGAGGCCGTCGCGCGGGAGTGGCCGGTCCTCGTGTTCAACCGGCCGGTGCGGCTGAAGCAGCGCCTGCCCGGGCTCTCGATGCCGGCCCGGCCCGCCCTCGTCGCGGCGGCGGCGGTCGGCGCCGCCGCCGCCACCGCAGGGCTCGTCTGGTACGCGAGCCGCCGCCGCGCGGGCGCCTCCGCCTCCTCGGCCTGACCGTCCCGGGGCGGGCTCCCGCCCGCCCCGCCCACACCCCGGCAGCCCTCGGCGACGCCCGTCGACCCGTCCCGACCTGGGGCGATATGCGGTGTCCGGTTCGCCCGCACTCACCCCGGAAAGTAAAGAACTCCGGCCAGGGGTTTCGCTCGGCACCGAAGCGGAGTACAAAGGAGTCACGGCCCGCGAGACCAAAGAACATCCGAGAGGATCATCTTTAAAACGCAGTAAGGCCCACGGACCGAAGCAGGAACGCCGAGCACCCACGCGACGTCGACCCGTCGATTACGGGCCAGCCGCACCAGGCCACGGGCAAAGTTCCCGGCCTGATGGGCAACCATCGAGGACGCTTGGTAACTGGGCGTGAATGCCAGCGGCGACACCAGAGCAGTACGGTGTCGCCGCAACCCTGTGCCCGGCCTGAAACGCAGCCGGGCCCCCCTGGCCCCCGGCCCGAGCGGTCAGGCCGCGCCGCGCTGGAGCGCCTCGCACACCGCGGTCGACTCGCGCACACCGAGCTCGATGGCGCGGCCGCAGTGCCGGATCCACTCCGCCATCCCCTCCGCGGTGCCGGAGACGTACCCCTCGAAGGCCTTCAGATAGGCCTCCGCCCCCTGCTCCGCGTGGCCGACCTCCGCCGGGCAGATCGCCTTCGGGTCCAGCCCGCTGTTGATCAGCACGATCCGCTCGGCCGCTCGCGCCACCAGTCCGTTGTACGAGGCGAAGGGCCGCAGGGCGAGCAGCTCCCCGTGCACCACCGCGGCCGTGACCAGCGCCGGAGCGGACCCGCCCGCGATCACCAGCCGGGACAGCCCGTCCAGCCGGCCCGCGACCTCCTCGGCGCTCGGGAGCGGCAGGTCCACCAGGGGCTCGTCCACCGGCTCGCCCGCCAGCCGGGGCCTGCCGACCACGTCGCCGACGCCGGCGGCCCCCGCCGCAGCGGTCCCGGCCAGCCCGGCGGCCCCGGTCGCCCCGCACGCGACGAGGTGCAGGCGCGCCAGGACCCGCATCGGCGACTGGCGCCAGATGCTCAGCAGCTGCCCGGCCTCCGCCGTCAGTCGCAGCGCGGCGCCCACCGTGCGCGCCTCGTCCTCCGCCCCGAAGTCGGTGCGCCGACGCACCTCCTCCAGCGCCCAGTCGGCACCGGAGAGCGCCGCGCTGCCCCGGGCGCCGCGCAGGGCGGCCTCCGAGGTGATCTCTCCGCTGCGCCGGCGCATCACCCGGTGCCCGTAGACGCGGTCCACGGCCTTGCGTACGGAATCCACGGACTCCGCGACCCCCGGCAGGGATCCGAGGGCCGCCAGCGGGTCAGAAGCGCTACTCATAAGTAGGGAGCCTACGCACTCCGCACCCATAGCACCGACCCCTCCTTGGAGTGGTCTTCTTCACTCACCTCGACCACTCCGCGCAGTCGACCCACTACGCTTGGTGAACATGAAGATCGCTTTCGTGGGAAAGGGCGGCAGCGGGAAGACCACGCTGTCCTCCCTCTTCATCCGCCACCTCGCAGCCAATGAAGCACCCGTCGTCGCGGTGGACGCCGACATCAACCAGCACCTCGGGGCCGCGCTCGGGCTCACCGACGAAGAGGCCGCCGCGCTGCCCGCCCTGGGTGCGCACCTGCCCCTGATCAAGGAGTACCTGCGCGGCTCCAACCCGCGCATCGCCTCGGCCGACAGCATGATCAAGACCACGCCGCCCGGCGCCGGCTCGCGCCTGCTGCGCATCACCGAGGAGAACCCGGTCTACGAGGCCTGTGCGCGCACGCTCCCGCTCGACGCCGGGGACTCCGTACGGCTGATGGCGACGGGCCCGTTCACCGAGTCCGACCTGGGCGTGGCCTGTTACCACTCGAAGGTCGGCGCGGTCGAGCTCTGCCTCAACCACCTGGTCGACGGCGCGGACGAGTACGTCGTCGTCGACATGACGGCCGGGTCCGACTCCTTCGCGTCCGGCATGTTCACCCGCTTCGACGTGACCTTCCTCGTCGCCGAGCCGACCCGCAAGGGCGTCTCGGTCTACCGCCAGTACAAGGAGTACGCCCGGGACTTCGGTGTGGCGCTCAAGGTGGTCGGCAACAAGGTGCAGGGCCCGGAGGACATCGAGTTCCTCCAGGACGAGGTGGGCGAGGACCTGCTCGTCACCTTCGGCCACTCCGACTGGGTGCGGGCGATGGAGCGGGGCCGCCCGGCCGCGTTCGACCTGCTGGAGGCGAGCAACCGGCTCGCGCTCCAGGCGCTCCAGGACGCCGCGGAGGACTCCTACGCGCACCGCGACTGGGGGAAGTACACCGAGCAGATGGTGCACTTCCACCTGCGCAACGCCGAGAGCTGGGGGAACGCCAAGACCGGGGTCGACCTGGCGGACCAGGTCGACCCCGCCTTCGTCCTCCACGAGGCCCTGGTCAGCCCTCGTCCTGCTCCGCTGCCCGCTCCTCAGCCGGCTTGACCTTGTCCGCACCCGACGGGGCGGCCGGGGCCGCCGGCGGCCCCGCGGTGAGGAACTTCGTCCAGCCCTCCTTCGGCGCCTCGCCGACGTCGAGGGTCCGCATCCACTCCAGCGTCTTCGGGTTCTGGACGTCCAGCCAGCCGGCCAGTTCCCGGAAGGGGACGCACCGCACCTCCGGCTTGGTGCACATGTCCTTGATGGACTCCTCGACGGCCCGCATGTAGGTGCCGCCGTTCCACGACTCGAAGTGGTTGCCGATGATCAGCGGTGCGCGGTTGCCCTGGTAGGCGCGGTCGAAGGCCTGCCGCAGGCCGTCGCGCATCTGGTCGCCCCAGTACTGGTGCTGCGAGGGGTCGCCCTGCGTGGTCGTGCCGGACTGGTTGACCATGTAGTTGTAGTCCATGCTCAGCGTGTCGAAGGCACGGCCGGGCATGGGCACCAGCTGGAGCGGCAGGTCCCAGAGCCCGTCCGTCTTCTTGGGCCAGATCTGCTTGCTGATGCCGCTGGAGTCGTAGCGGAACCCCATGTCCTTGGCCGCGAGCATGAAGTTCTTCTGGCCTTCGAGGCAGGGGGTGCGGGCCCCGATCAGCTCCTTGTCGTAGTCGAAGGGGAGCGGGGCCATGTCCTTCAGGCCCGCGTTCGTCTTCCAGTTCTTGACGAACGACTTGGCCTGGTTGATCTCGCTCTTCCACTCCGCCACCGACCAGGTGCCGACGCCGCCGTCGGGGCCGCAGAAGTGGCCGTTGAAGTGGGTACCGATCTCGTTGCCCTCCAGCCAGGCCGCGCGGACCTGGGTGGCGGTGTCCTTGATGCCCTGGAGGTCCCCGAAGCCGATGTCGGACAGGCCCGAGGAGTGCTGCGGTGCGGTGTAGAGGGAACGCTTCTCCTCCGGCAGCAGGTACACACCGCTGAGGAAGTACGTCATCCGGGCGTTGTACTGCTTGCCCACCTCGCGGAAGTGCGAGAACAGCTTCTGGCTGTCCTCGCCCGCGCCGTCCCACGAGAACACCACGAACTGCGGGGGCTTCTCGCCGGGTTTCAGCTTCTGTGGCACCTGCACGTTCGGCTGCGAGCCGGTGTAGGCCGTCGAGCCGTCGCCGATGAGGCGGTTGAGGCTGCCGGGAGCGTCCGGGGCGGCGGGCCCCTTCCTCGCGTTCTGGCCGCCGGGGGCCCCGGTGCCGGCCGGCCCGGAACCGCTGCACCCGGCTGCGCACAGGACCAGGGCCGTGGCGACCAGGCCGCCGGCGATCTTCTTCGTGGCGGCGATCATCCGCACACCTCTCCCTCGCAGTTCCATCGCGGGACGTTTCGCGACGCAACGTCCCATGCGGTCCGCTTTTCGGAAGGTGTGACAAGCCAGACAAAATACTTATTCATCCTTGCGCGCTAATTTCTAGGCCATTTGCCCCCATTTCCCACCACTGTTCTTTACTCTCCATTACCGTTCATTTACCGAGTGTTGAGACTCCCGCCGCTCCATCCCTCCCCAGAGGAGACGGGAACCCATGACAGCCACCACCCCAGCCGCATCCCCGGCCGCGACCCCGGCCCCGACCGGCCCGCAGAGGCGAAGTCCGCTCAAGGACCTCCCCGCGGACCTGTCCGCGTCCGCCGCCGTCTTCCTCATCGCCCTGCCGCTCTCCCTCGGCATCGCGCTGGCCACCGGCGCCCCGCTGCAGGCGGGACTGGTGGCCGCGGCCGTGGGCGGGATCGTGGCGGGCCGGTTCGGCGGAGCACCCCTCCAGGTGAGCGGGCCGGCCGCCGGACTCACCGTCGTGACCGCCGAGTTGATCCAGCGCTACGGCTGGCGCACCACCTGCGCCATCACCGTGCTCGCCGGCGTCTGCCAGCTCGGGCTGGCACTCCTGCGCACCGCCCGGTCGGCGCTCATGGTGAGCCCGGCCATCGTGCACGGAATGCTCGCGGGCATCGGCGTGACCATCGCCCTGGCCCAGCTGCACATCGTGCTCGGCGGCAGCCCGCAGAGCTCCGCCGTGGCCAACGTCCTCGGACTGCCGGCCCAGTTGGCCGATCCCCATCCGGCCGCCCTCGGGGTGAGCGCGCTGACCCTGTGCGTACTGCTGGGCTGGAGCAGGCTGCCCGGACGGGTGGGCCGCGCCCTGCGCAAGGTGCCCGCCGCGCTCGCGGCCGTCGCCACCGCCACCGCCTTCGCGGCGCTGGCCGGGCTCGCCCTGCCCCGGGTCGACCTGCCGTCCTGGAGCAGCCACGCCCTGCCGGAGCTGCCCCAGGGGCCGGTGCTCGGCCTGATCGCCGCCGTCCTGACCATCACGCTGGTCGGCAGCGTGGAGTCGCTGCTGTCCTCGGTCGCCACCGACAAGCTGATCGCCGCCGAGCGCGGTACGGACAACCGCCCGCCCCGCGCCGACCTCGACCGCGAACTGCGCGGCCAGGGCGCGGCGAACATCGTCTCCGGGATGCTGGGCGGACTGCCCATCACGGGCGTGGCCGTGCGGAGCGTGGCGAATGTGAAGTCGGGTGCCGTCAGCCGAAAATCAGCCATGTTCCACGGGCTGTGGGTGGTGCTCGCGGCGGGGCTCCTCGTCCCCGTCCTGGACCTCATCCCGCTCGCGGCGCTGGCCGCCCTGGTGATGTTCGTCGGCATCCAGATGGTCAGCATCACGCACCTGCGTACGGTCCGCCGGCACGGGGAGGTGCTGGTCTACGCGACGACCATCGCCGCCGTGGTGCTGGGCGGGGTGCTGGAGGGCGTGGCCGTCGGGATCGCGGTCGCCGTGGCGCTGGCCCTGCGCCGGCTCGCCCGGACCCGGATCACGCTGGACGAGGCGGACGGCGTCCACCAGGTCCGTGCCTGCGGCCAGTTGACCTTCCTCGCCGTCCCCCGGCTGAGCCGGGTGCTGAGCCAGGTCCCGCACGGCGGGCACGTGGTGGTCGAGCTGGACGGCTCGTTCATGGACCACGCCGCCTACGAGGCCCTGCACGACTGGCAGAACTCGCACCTGGCGCACGGCGGATCGCTGGAACTCACCGGCCCGGGCGGGCGCGCCCTCGCGGGCACCGGTCCGGACGCGGAAGCGGGCCGGGATGCGGACGGGGGCGGGGAAGCGGCCACCGGCGCGGACTCCGGCCCGGGCACATACGCCCCCGCCGATCACGGCCGGGCCGGCTCCGGTTCCGGCGCGGGCACGAGTGCGGGCGTGGGCTCGGGCTCGGGCTCGGGCTCGGGCTCGGGCTCGGGCTCGGGCTCGGGCTCGGGCTCGGGCTCGGGCTCGGGCCACCAGCGGACCGACTCCGGGCGCGGGGCGCACCACTGCTGCCGGCCCTGGACGCCCTGGCAGAACCACTGCGACCACCGCACGGCACACGCCCCCGCCCCCGCGGCGGGCCCCGGCGGCACGACCGGGCTTACGATCCCCAGCGCGTCCGGAGCCCCGGCCGCCGAGCAGGAGTTCCGCCGGCCCGGAGCCGGTCAACTGGCGAGCGGGATCAGCGCCTTCCAGCGGGACACCGCCCCGCACGTCCGGGACGAGCTGGCCCGGCTGGCCCGTGAGGGGCAGCGCCCCTCGCAGCTCTTCCTGACCTGTGCGGACTCCCGTCTGGTCACCAGCATGATCACGGCGAGCGGTCCGGGCGACCTCTTCACCGTCCGCAACGTGGGCAACCTCGTCCCGCTGCCCGGCGCCGAGGCCGCCGACGACTCGGTCGCCGCGGCCATCGAGTACGCCGTGGACGTGCTCAAGGTCGCCAGCATCACGGTGTGCGGGCACTCGGGCTGCGGGGCCATGCAGGCCCTGCTGAACTCCCACGCGGAAACCCCGGTCACCCCCCTCACGCGCTGGCTGCGGCACGGCCTGCCCAGCCTGGAGCGGATGGGCAGCCGGCACCACGCCTGGGCCCGGATCTCCGGGCGGCTCCCGGCGGACGCAGTGGAACAGCTCTGCCTGACCAACGTGGTGCAGCAGCTGGAGCACCTGCGGGCCCACGAATCGGTGGCCCGCAGGCTCGCCGAGGGCACGCTGGAGCTGCACGGGATGTACTTCCACGTGGGCGAGGCGCAGGCCTATCTGCTGTCCGAGGGCGAGGACTTCTTCGACTGTCGGGTTTTCGACAGCGTCGGCCAGACCGTTTGATCCACGGGCGGCTCGAACCGATAGCCTCCCGTATCCGTGCAAGCTGTTGGCCCCTTCCCGCACCCTGCAGCGGGAGGGGGCCATTCGTACGCCGTGGAAACGCTCGTGGACCTGCTCCGGGACCTGCACCGCGACCCTCCCGGTCGTGATATAGGTCTAAACCAATTTTCGGCTACCCCTTGTCACCTGGGCATCCGACTGATGAGCTATGCCCGGAGACACAGCTATGCCCGGGGACAACGGAAACTCTGGGAAAGGGAGATGTCGTGAGCACTGACAGCCTGGCCAACCTGCTCAAGGAGGAGCGGCGGTTCGCACCGCCTGCCGATCTGGCCGCCGCCGCCAACGTGACCGAGGCGGCGTACGCACAGGCCGACGCGGACCGGCTGGGCTTCTGGGCCGAGCAGGCCCGCCGGCTGAGCTGGGACACGGAGCCCACCCAGACGCTCGACTGGAGCAACCCGCCCTTCGCCAAGTGGTTCGCGGACGGCAAGCTGAACGTCGCGTACAACTGCGTGGACCGGCACGTGGAGGCCGGCAACGGCGACCGCGTCGCCCTCCACTTCGAGGGCGAGCCCGGCGACAGCCGCTCGATCACCTACGCCCAGCTCAAGGACGAGGTGTCCCAGGCCGCCAACGCCCTCACCGAGCTCGGTGTGCAGGCCGGCGACCGGGTCGCCGTCTACCTGCCGATGATCCCCGAGGCGGTCGTCGCAATGCTCGCGTGCGCCCGCGTCGGCGCCGCGCACTCGGTGGTCTTCGGCGGCTTCTCCGCCGACGCCGTCGCCTCCCGCATCCAGGACGCCGACGCCAAGCTGGTGATCACCGCCGACGGCGGCTACCGCCGCGGCAAGCCCAGCGCCCTCAAGCCCGCCATCGACGAGGCGGTCACCAAGTGTCCGCAGGTCGAGCACGTCCTCGTCGTGCGCCGCACCGGCCAGGACACCGCCTTCACCGAGGGCCGCGACGTCTGGTGGCACGACCTGGTCGGCCGCCAGTCCACGGAGCACACCCCGCAGGCCTTCGACGCCGAGCACCCGCTGTTCATCCTGTACACCTCGGGCACCACGGGTAAGCCGAAGGGCATCCTGCACACCTCGGGCGGCTACCTCACGCAGGCCTCGTACACCCACCACGCCGTCTTCGACCTCAAGCCGGAGACCGACGTCTACTGGTGCACCGCCGACATCGGCTGGGTGACCGGGCACTCGTACATCGTCTACGGGCCGCTCGCCAACGGCGCCACCCAGGTGATGTACGAGGGCACGCCGGACACCCCGCACCAGGGCCGGTTCTGGGAGGTCGTGCAGAAGTACGGCGTCACCATCCTCTACACGGCGCCCACGGCCATCCGCACGTTCATGAAGTGGGGCGACGACATCCCCGCGAAGTTCGACCTGTCGAGCCTGCGCGTGCTGGGCTCGGTCGGCGAGCCGATCAACCCCGAGGCCTGGGTCTGGTACCGCAAGCACATCGGCGGCGACCGCTGCCCGATCGTGGACACCTGGTGGCAGACCGAGACCGGCGCCATGATGATCTCCCCGCTGCCGGGCGTCACCGCGACCAAGCCCGGATCGGCGCAGCGCGCGCTGCCCGGCATCTCGGCCACCGTCGTCGACGACGAGGCCCACGAGGTTCCGAACGGCGGGGGCGGCTACCTGGTCCTCACCGAGCCGTGGCCGTCGATGCTGCGCACCATCTGGGGTGACGACCAGCGGTTCATCGACACCTACTGGTCGCGCTTCGAGGGCAAGTACTTCGCGGGCGACGGCGCCAAGAAGGACGACGACGGCGACATCTGGCTGCTCGGCCGGGTCGACGACGTCATGCTCGTCTCGGGCCACAACATCTCCACGACCGAGGTCGAGTCGGCACTCGTCTCGCACCCCTCGGTCGCCGAGGCGGCCGTGGTCGGCGCGGCCGACGAGACCACCGGCCAGGCCATCGTGGCCTTCGTGATCCTGCGCGGCTCCGCCTCGGAGACCGAGGGCCTGGTCGCCGAGCTGCGCAACCACGTCGGCGCCACCCTCGGCCCGATCGCGAAGCCGAAGCGGATCCTGCTGGTGGCGGAGCTGCCGAAGACCCGCTCGGGCAAGATCATGCGCCGTCTGCTGCGCGACGTGGCCGAGAACCGCCAGGTCGGCGACGTCACCACGCTGGCCGACTCCTCGGTGATGGACCTGATCCAGACGAAGCTGCCCAGCTCCTCCGACGAGGACTGACCGGCAGCGGGCCATCCGAGCCCACGGGGGCGTCCGGCGCACAACGCGCCGGACGCCCTCCGCGCGTTTAGGGTGAAGATCACCCGATATGGCCGAACGGTCCCCGCACACAACAGACCCTGTAAAATATGAAAAGCGTCAAGATTTGACGTCCTAAGTCTCAGGGTGCGCCGGGAAGTCTGGTCGGCAACTGCATGTGTCATGCCGTCGACCGACCGGAGGTGCCCCCGTGGCAGCGCCCACCACCCGCCACAAACTGCTCGGCCGCCTCTCCCTGCCCGAGCGCCGCTTCGTCGCCAACGCCCTGCGCACGGAGACCGTCGGCGGCGTCCTGCTGCTGGTGGCCGCGATCGCCGCCCTCCTGTGGGCGAACATCCCCGCCGTCTCGGCGAGCTACGACAGCGTCCGCTCCTTCCACATAGGCCCCGCATCCCTCGGCCTGGACCTCTCCCTCCAGCACTGGGCGGCCGACGGACTGCTCGCCGTCTTCTTCTTCGTCGCGGGCATCGAGCTCAAGCGCGAACTCGTCGCGGGCGACCTGCGCGACCCCAAGGCGGCCGCCCTCCCGGTGATCGCCGCGATCTGCGGCATGGCGGTACCCGCACTCGTCTACCTGCTGGTCAACACCCTGGGGAGCGGCTCGACCGACGGCTGGGCCGTCCCGACCGCCACCGACATCGCCTTCGCCCTCGCCGTCCTCGCGGTCATCGGAACCTCGCTGCCCTCCGCGCTGCGCGCCTTCCTGCTGACCCTGGCCGTGGTCGACGACCTGTTCGCCATCCTGATCATCGCCGTGTTCTTCACCAGCGACCTGAACTTCGCGGCGCTCGGCGGGGCCGTCGCGGGCCTGGTGCTGTTCTGGTTCCTGCTGCGTGCCGGCGTCCGCGGCTGGTACGTCTACGTCCCGCTCGCCCTGGCCATCTGGGGCCTGATGTACAACAGCGGCGTCCACGCCACCATCGCCGGCGTGGCCATGGGCCTGATGCTCCGCTGCACCCGCCGGGAAGGCGAACAGCACTCCCCCGGCGAGCACATCGAGCACCTGGTGCGTCCCCTGTCCGCCGGGCTGGCGGTCCCGCTCTTCGCCCTCTTCTCCGCCGGCGTCTCCCTTTCGGACGAATCCATCGCACAGGTCTTCACCCGCCCCGAGACCCTCGGCGTGGTGCTCGGACTCGTCGTCGGCAAGGCCGTCGGCATCTTCGGCGGCACCTGGCTGGCCGCCCGCTTCACCCGGGCCGAGCTCAACGAGGACCTCGCCTGGCCCGACGTGCTCGCCGTGGCCTCGCTCGCCGGAATCGGCTTCACCGTCTCCCTGCTGATCGGCGAACTCGCCTTCGCCGGGGACGCGGTCCTCACCGACGAGGTCAAGGCCGCCGTGCTGATCGGCTCCCTCATCGCGGCGATCATCGCGAGCGTCCTGCTCAAGCTGCGCAACCGCAGGTACCGGGCCCTGACGGAGGCCGAGGAGCGCGACGAGGACAGCGACGGGATCCCGGACATCTACGAGCAGGACAACCCGGACTACCACCTGCGGATGGCGCGGATCCACGAGGAGAAGGCCGCCGAACACCGCCGCAGGGCCGAAGCCGCGGCCCGCGAACGGGCCCGGGAGACGGAGCCCGCCGCAGGCGAAGCGGCGGGCGGGTCCAGCGCCCGCGCCGACCGTCCGGCATGATCTGAGGGACGACGGAGGACAGCCGCCGGCAGACGACGACAGAGGGAGACAGAGATGAGCGCAGTGGACCAAGGGGCTCCGGGAGCCGAGCGCACACTCGGCCAGCTGGTCGCCGCGGCCACCGCCGAGATGTCCGCCCTGGTGCACGACGAGATCGCCCTCGCCAAGGTCGAGATCAAGCAGGACGTCAAGCGCGCGGGCATCGGCAGCGGCGCCGCGATCGCGGCGGGCGTGCTCCTGCTCTTCTCCCTCCCCGTACTGAGCTTCGCCGCGGCCTACGGCATCCACAACCTCGGTCTCGGGCTGGCCTGGTCCTTCCTCATCGTCGGCGTCGCCTTCTGGCTGATCGCGGGCCTGGTCGGGCTCCTGGCGGTGGCGAAGTTCAAGAAGATCAAGCCGCCGGTGAAGACCATGGACTCCGTCAAGCAGACCGCCGCGCTGGTGGGAACCGTCAAGCCGCACCCGCGGCCGGTGAGTGACCAGGCTGTGGGTGTGGCACGCTCGTCCTCATGACAGCGTCCTCGGCCGACTCCGCGCCTCCGCCCACCGCCGCCACGGCGGTACGGCTCGACCTGCCCGGCGGGCGGGCGGTGACGCACCGGGACGTCGCCGCGAACGGCGCCCGCTTCCACGTCGCGGAGGTCGGTGACGGGCCGCTGGTGCTGCTGCTGCACGGGTTCCCGCAGTTCTGGTGGACCTGGCGGCACCAGCTGACCGCCCTCGCGGACGCCGGATACCGGGCGGTGGCCATGGACCTGCGCGGGGTGGGCGGCAGCGACCGCACCCCGCGCGGCTACGACCCGGCGAACCTGGCGCTCGACATCACCGGGGTCATCCGGTCCCTCGGCGAGCCGGACGCCGCCCTCGTCGGACACGACCTGGGCGGCTACCTCGCCTGGACGGCGGCCGTGATGCGGCCCAAGCTGGTGCGCCGGCTGGTCGTCTCCTCCATGCCGCACCCGCGCCGCTGGCGCTCGGCGATGATGGCCGACTTCGGCCAGACCCGGGCGAGTTCCCACATCTGGGGGTTCCAGCGGCCGCTCATCCCCGAGCGGCAGCTCGTCGCCGACGACGGCGCCCTCGTCGCGGAGCTGATCCGGGACTGGTCCGGGCCGATGCTCCCGGAGGACGCCGATCTGGACGTGTACCGGCGGGCCATGTGCATCCCGTCCACCGCGCACTGCTCGGTCGAGCCCTACCGCTGGATGATGCGGTCGATGGCCCGCCCGGACGGACTCCAGTTCTACCGGCGGATGAAGCGGCCCCTGCGGGTGCCCACGCTCCACCTGCACGGCTCGCTGGACCCGGTGATGCGCACGCGCAGCGCGGCCGGCTCCGGGGAGTACGTCGAAGCCCCGTACCGCTGGCGGCTCTTCGACGGCCTGGGGCACTTCCCGCACGAGGAGGACCCGGACGGCTTCACCGCCGAGCTGCTGAACTGGCTCGGGGACCCCGAGCCCGACCGCTGACGTCCCGTCCGCGCCGTGCGGACGGGACGCGCCGCCTGACGGACCGTCCGCACACCGCCTGACGGACCGCCAGTGGGCTCGTACGACGGTCTTACGGGCATTCAATTGCCCGGCGCATAGGCCAATTGGCCGCCCCGGACGGGGTTACGGACCTTGGACCCCGGGCACAGCTCGTTGTATGGGCTGGACGCACGACCACGGTGACACCGCACGCGAACGCCGCTCGGCCAGGGTGCCGGGTACGCACGACAGGACCGGCCGGGACGGCCACGACCCCCGGCTCGGGATTCCGCGCATCCTCCGCCGCCGCGCCCGCTGGGTCTCGGCGCGGCTGCGCCATCCACGCATGTAGGAGCAGCCGGTGACGCGCCCTGGAGCGGCGCCCCGCCGGCCGGTACGCGAGCGCGTACCGGTCAGAGGGCGCAGCCCTGGGTGTCCACCCGGCGCTCGGCGGTCTTCCCGGTGCGGATGTCGTCGCGGATCTCGTCCGCCGTCAGGGCGTAGCCGGTGTTCGGGTCGTCGAGCGACTTCGCGAAGACGACCCCGTACACCTTGCCCTCGGGCGTCAGCAGCGGGCCGCCGGAGTTGCCCTGGCGGACGGTCGCGTACAGCGAGTACACGTCGCGGCGGACGGTGCCCCGGTGGTAGATGTCCGGGCCGTTGGCGTTGATCCGGCCGCGGACACGGGCCGCGCGGACGTCGTAGGCGCCGTTTTCCGGGAAGCCGGCGACGATCGCGTCGCTGCTGCTCGTCGCGTCCTTGTCGGTGAACTCCAGCACCGGGGCCTTCAGCTTGGGCACGTCCAGGACGGCGATGTCGCGCTCCCAGTCGTAGAGCACGACCTTGCCGTCGTAGAGCTTGCCCTCGCCGCCGATCTGCACGGTCGGCTCGACGACCCCGCCGACGACGTGGGCGTTGGTCATCACCTTGCCCGGCGCGAAGACGAAGCCGGTGCCCTCCAGGACCTTGCTGCAACTGGGCGCGGTGCCGACGACCTTCACGATCGAGAGCTTGGCCTGCTGGGCGACCCCGCTGCGAGCGAGCGCCGGGTCGGGGGCCTTCACCTCGGTGATCGGCTCGTTCGAGAACGGACTGAAGACCTGCGGGAAGCCGTTGCGGGCGAGGGTGGAGCTGAGGTCGGAGAACCAGGTCTCGGCCTGGGCCGGCAGCACCCGGGAAACCCCCAGGAGGACCTTGGAGTTGCGGACCTCCCTGCCCACGGTGGGCAGCGCGGTCTGGGCCACCAGCAGGCCGATCAGCCAGGCCACCAGCAGCATCGCCATCACGTTGACCAGGGCGCCGCCGGTCGCGTCGAGCGCGCGCGCCGGCGACCAGGTGATGTGGCGGCGCAGCCGGCTGCCGAGGTGGGTGGTCAGCGCCTGTCCGATGGAGGCGCAGATGATGATGACGACGACGGTGATCACCACCACGGTGGTGGACACCTGGGTGCCGTTCTCCGTGACCCGGTCCCAGATCAGGGGCAGCAGGGACACGGCGATGAGGCCACCGCCCAGGAAGCCGATCACCGACAGGATGCCGACGACGAACCCCTGGCGGTAGCCGACGATCGCGAACCACACGGCGGCGACCAGCAACAGGATGTCCAGCACGTTCACGAGGGTCACCGTCTCATGCGTGCCAGTCGAGCGGGACGTGACGTGAGCGGTCCCACGGTCGCTCCCATCCCGAGAAGTGCAGGATCCGGTCGATCACACCGGCGGTGAAACCCCAGACCAGGGCCGATTCCACGGTGAATCCGGGCCCTTCGTGCCCGCGCGGGTGGACCACCGTGACCCGGTGGGCGGGGTCCGTGAGATCCGCCACGGGCACCGTGAAGACCCGGGCCGTCTCCGCCGGGTCCACCGCGCCGACCGGCGAGGGCTCGCGCCACCAGCCGAGCACCGGGGTCACCACGAACTCGCTGACCGGGATGTAGAGGCGCGGCAGCACCCCGAAGAGCTGGACTCCGGCCGGGTCCAGCCCGGTCTCCTCCTCCGCCTCGCGCAGGGCGGCGCGCAGCGGGCCGGTGGTGTGCGGGTCGCCGTCCTCCGGGTCGAGGGCGCCGCCGGGGAAGGAGGGCTGTCCGGCGTGTGAGCGCAGGCTGCCCGCGCGCTCCTGGAGCAGCAGCTCCGGGCCGCGCTGGCCCTCGCCGAAGAGGATCAGCACGGCGGACTGGCGGCCCCGGCCGTCCTCCGGGGGCAGGAAGCGGCTGAGCTGGCGCGGCCGGACGCTCCGGGCGGCCGCCGCGACGGGGGCGAGCCAGTCGGGCAGGCCGTCCGTCGTGAGGGCCGGGGCGTCTCCCGCGCGGGCGGCTGCCGTGGTCTCGTCCTGCGTACCGCGCGTCATGGGCACCCCTGTCCGCATTCCTTCGTCAACACCGTCTCCCACACCGCTGAACGCGGTCCGGTTCCCGATTCGTTCCGGCGGGGGCGCGGGGGCCCCGCGCCGCACGCCCCCGCCGCGCCCCCGCCGCCCGCTGCGGCCCGCGCTCAGAGCTCCGTACGGGCTCCCAGCGGCAGCGCCGGGAGGCCCGGGTAGTCGGGGGGCGGGGTCAGGCGCTGGCCCGGCTGGCCGCCCTTCTCGTACTTCAGCAGCTTCTGCGCCTTCTCCGGGTCCGTTTCGCCCTCCCCGTAGGCCGGGCAGAGCGGGGCGATGGGGCAGGCGCCGCAGGCGGGCTTGCGGGCGTGGCAGATCCGGCGGCCGTGGAAGACGACGCGGTGGGACAGCATCGTCCACTCGCTCTTGGGGAAGATCGCACAGATCTCCGCCTCGACCTTCTCCGGGTCCTCCTGCTCGGTCCACTTGAAGCGGCGCACCAGCCGCCCGAAGTGCGTGTCGACGGTGATCCCGGGGACCCCGAAGGCATTGCCGAGCACCACGTTGGCCGTCTTGCGGCCGACTCCGGGGAGGGTGACGAGGTCCTCGATCCGGCCGGGCACCTCGCCGCCGAAGTCGTCGCGCAGCGCCTGCGAGAGGCCGAGCAGGGACTTCGCCTTCGCCCGGAAGAACCCGGTCGGCCGGATGATCTCCTCCAGGTCCTCGGGCGCCGCCGCGGCCATGTCCTCGGGGGTCGGGTAGGCGGCGAAGAGGGCCGGGGTCGTCTGGTTCACGCGCAGGTCGGTGGTCTGCGCGGAGAGGACGGTCGCGACCAGGAGCTCGAAGGGATTGCGGAAGTCCAGCTCCGGATGGGCGTACGGGTACACCTCGGCGAGCTCGCGGTTGATGCGGCGGGCCCGGCGGACCATCGCGAGGCGCGATTCCGGCTTCGCCGCCACCGGTTTCTTGGCCGAACCTTTGCCCAAGGGGACAGGTCGCACCTTTTCGGACGCCTTCACAGGGGGCTGTTCGCCCACAGCTGAATTCCGGGTCGCCGTCACTCCTGCGGACCCCTTGGCCTGTGCTCTCACCGGCTTATTGGACACCCGGCCAGCCTAAGGCCGGGCGCCGACACCCGCCCGGACCTCAGGTAACACCACCCCGATCGGCCTCTCGCCGCACAGCACGCCCATCCGTCCGGCATCCTTGTGATTGATCGCACTGTTTGAGCCGTCCGGCAAAATGGGGAGCGGTCCCCACTGGCTGGTCGACATAGGAGAGAGACTCGTGGACGACGTTCTGCGGCGCGCCCCGCTCTTCGCGGCGCTCGATGACGAGCAGGCCGCGGAGCTCCGCGCCTCCATGGCCGAGGTGACCCTCGCACGCGGCGACGCCCTGTTCCACGAGGGCGACCCCGGCGACCGGCTGTACGTCGTGACCGAGGGCAAGGTGAAGCTCCACCGCACCTCCCCCGACGGCCGCGAGAACATGCTGGCCGTCCTCGGTCCCGGCGAGCTGATCGGCGAGCTGTCGCTGTTCGACCCGGGCCCGCGCACCGCCACCGCCACCGCGCTGACCGAGGTCAAGCTCCTCGGCCTCGGCCACGGTGACCTCCAGCCGTGGCTGAACGCCCGGCCCGAGGTCGCGACCGCGCTGCTGCGCGCCGTCGCCCGGCGCCTGCGCAAGACCAACGACCAGATGTCCGACCTGGTCTTCTCCGACGTTCCCGGCCGTGTCGCGCGGGCGCTCCTCGACCTGTCGCGCCGCTTCGGCGTGCAGTCGGAGGAGGGCATCCACGTCGTCCACGACCTCACCCAGGAGGAGCTGGCGCAGCTCGTCGGTGCCTCCCGCGAGACCGTGAACAAGGCCCTGGCCGACTTCGCGGGCCGCGGCTGGCTGCGCCTGGAGGCGCGCGCCGTGATCCTGCTGGACGTGGAGCGGCTCGCCAAGCGCTCCCGCTGAGCCCATCGGGCCGTTGTCGCGGAGGGGCCCCGTCCGGGTGCGGACGGGGCCCCTCCGCGCGTCGTGGGGGCACGGCACGGGCTCCCGCCCTCAAATACCGGCCGGTCAGGGCCGGGGCCGTGCACAGTGGGGCCATGGAGCACAGAGGGCTGGACGCGGACGGGTACTTCGAGCGGGAGGGCTCCCTCGGGCGGATCGGGCCCGAGTTCGCGGACCTGGTCGCGGCCGCGCGGGCCCGGCTCGCGGAGGCGTACGGGCGCCGGCTGCACAGCGCCTACCTCTACGGCTCCGTGCCGCGCGGGACGGCCCGGCCGGGCCTCAGCGACCTCGACCTGCTGATCGCCCTGCACCGGGAGCCGGGCGACGAGGATCGGGACACCGCCGAGGTGCTGGGCCGGGGACTCGACCAGGACTTCCCGCAGGTCGACGGCGTCGGCATCCTGCTGTACGGCAAGGAGCGGCTGCTGAGCGAGCAGGAACGTTACGACCTGGGCTGGTTCCTCGCCTGCCTGTGCACCCCGCTGCTCGGCGACGACCTGGCCGAGCACCTGCCCCGGTACCGGCCCGGCAGCCTGCTCGCCCGGGAGGCCAACGGCGACCTGGCAGCCCTGCTCCCGCAATGGAGGGCCCGGTTCGAGGCCGCCTCGGAGCCCGCCGAGTACCGCAGGATGAACCGGTTCTTCTCACGCCACCTGGTGCGGACCGCGTTCACCCTGGTCATGCCCCGGTGGGGCGGCTGGACCAGCGACCTCGCCGAGTCCGCCGAGGTCTTCGGCGCGTACTACCCGGAGCGGGCGGCCCAGCTGCGGCGGGCGGCCGCCGTGGCACTGCACCCGGTCGACGACCCGGCCGTGGCACGGGCCTACCTCGACGACCTCGGGCCGTGGCTCGCGGACGAGTACACGGCCCGCCACGGCACGAAGACCCCGCGGGACTAGCCCTGGGCGGCGGCGGGCGCTCCGACGGCCTCCAGGGCGTCCACGGCCCGCTTGGCCTCCGCCAGGCCCGCACCCGTGATCTGCCGGTAGACCTTGATCGCCGAAACGGTGCGGCCCTCGCGCACCAGGGCGCGCACCTCGTCCATCCCGGCCGGCTCCGGCTCCTCGATGCCGAAGTGCTCCAGGACCAGGCCCAGCCTGCGCTCCAGCCGGTCGGCCTTGTCCTCCAGGGCCCGCACCTTGAGGTTCAGGGTCGAGGTGATCCAGCCGGCCACCGCGACCAGCGCGAGCGCCAGGAAAAGCGTGTTCATTCAGGTCCCCCCGGAATCAGTCCGTGATCACGAAGGTACTCCAGCTGCGCCCGTACGGACCACGTGGCGGCCGGCCACAGGGAGCGGTCCACGTCCGCGTAGACCCGGGCGACGACGGCCTCGGCCGTGGTCAGCCCGTTCTCCACGGCCGTCTCCACCTGGGCGAGGCGGTGGGCGCGGTGGGCGAGGTAGAACTCGACGGCCCCCTGCGCGTCGTCCAGGACCGGCCCGTGGCCCGGGAGGACCGTGTGGACCCCGTCGTCGACGGTCAGGGAACGCAGCCGGCGCAGGGAGTCCAGGTAGTCGCCGAGCCGTCCGTCGGGGTGCGCGACGACGGTGGTGCCGCGGCCGAGGATCGTGTCCCCGGTCAGCACGGCCCGGTCGGCCGGCAGGTGGAAGCAGAGCGAGTCCGCGGTGTGGCCGGGGGTGCCCACCACGCGCAGCTCCAGGCCGCCGGTGCGGATGACGTTCCCGGCCGCCAGGCCCTCGTCGCCGAGGCGCTGCGCGGGGTCGAGGGCGCGGACCTTCGTACCGGTGAGCTCGGCGAAGCGGCCGGCGCCCTCGGCGTGGTCGGGGTGGCCGTGGGTGAGGAGCGTCAGCGCGACCCGCTTGCCGGCCTGCTCGGCGGCGGCGATGACGGCCTTCAGGTGCCCCTCGTCCAAGGGGCCCGGGTCGATGACCACGGCCAGCTCGGAGCCGGGCTCGGAGACCAGCCACGTGTTGGTGCCGTCCAGGGTCATCGCCGACGGGTTCGGGGCCAGGACGTTGACCGCGCGGGCCGTGGCCTGCCCGGAAGTGACGATTCCGCGGGGCTGGCCGGGGAGGGCTGCGGCATCGGTCATGCGGGGCCTCCCGGGCGCACTCGCTTCGTGAACTCGTCGTGCCCCGGCCAGCTGAGCACCAGTACGCCGTCCTCCAGCTCGGCCCGCGCCAGAACGGGGGCCAGGTCCTGGCCGCCGGCCGCGGCGAGCGCGTCGGCGGCGCTCCCGTACGGCTCCAGGGAGCGCAGGGTGGAGATGGTCGGCGGCATCATCAGCAGCTCGCCCTTGTCGTACCCGTCGGCGGCGTCCGCGGGGCGGATCCAGACGGTCCGGTCGGCCTCGGTGGAGGCGTTGCGGGTGCGCTGCCCCTCCGGGAGGGCGGCGACGAAGAACCACGTGTCGTACCGGCGCGGCTCGAACTCCGGGGTGATCCACCGGGCCCACGCCCCGAGCAGGTCGGAGCGCAGCAGCAGGCGGCGCCGGTCGAGGAACTCGGCGAAGGACAGCTCGCGCGCCACGAGGGCCTCGCGGTCGGCCTCCCAGTCGTCACCGGTGGTGTCGCCGACGACCGTGTCCGGGGTCTCCCCCGCGAGCAGCACCCCGGCCTCCTCGAAGGTCTCCCGCACGGCACCGCAGACGATCGCCTGCGCGGTGGCGGCGTCCGTCCCGAGGCGCTGCGCCCAGAGGTCCAGGCCGGGTCCGGCCCAGCCGATGCGGTGATCCTCGTCACGGGGGTCGACGCCGCCGCCGGGGTAGGCGTACGCGCCGCCGGCGAAGGCCATCGAGGAACGGCGGCGGAGCATGTGCACGGCGGGGCCCGCGGGGGTGTCGCGCAGCAGCATCACGGTGGCGGCGCGTCTGGGTTCCACCGGGGTGAGGGCCCCGTCCGCGAGCGCGCGGATGCGGTCGGGCCACTCCGGCGGGTACCACTGCCCTCCGGCGGGCGGCTGGCTGGGCGAGGGCTGACCGTGCTGACCATTCGGCATGGCGGGATGCTACGGCCATCCGGCCCGATGTTCGAGGCCCCTGCCCTGGCCGGGCGGATCTTGGACCCCCGCCCCTGCCCTGGCCGGGCGATGGTGCGGGGTGCGGGTGGGGGCCGCTGCGCGGGCTGCTCCCCGCCCCGCCCTTCGCCCGTTCCCCGGGCTGCGCCCGGACCCCTTCTGGGGGCTCCGCCCCCAGACCCCCGCGCCTCAAACGCCGGCGAGGCTGATTTCAG
>NZ_JBIVEG010000041.1:0-54343 GCF_044747545.1 Streptomyces sp. NPDC090077 | reverse complement strand
GCACCGCCGCCGGCTACGACCTGACCACGGGTGCCCAGCGTTGGCAGGGGCAGGAGTACCTCAACCTGGAGCTGCGCCCGGCCGGGCCGGGACTCTTCCACCTGTACGCCCGCGACCGGGCGGACTACCGGCACGTCTACCAGCAGTTCCTCGATCCACGGAATGGCGAGGTCCGGCAGACGGACGCGCCGACCGCCTCCAAGTGCCGGCACGACGGCGCGAGCGCGGTCGTCTGCTGGGGCCGGGACAAGGTCGTGGGCGTCGACGCCACGACCGGGGCCGCCCTGTGGCAGCTGCCGGACGAGAAGGCGGGCCGTATCGCCCCCAAGGTGACCACGGTGTGGCACGGGCGGGTCTATGCCAAGACGGCCGACGGCACGGTGGCCCTGGACTCCCGTACCGGAGCGGACCTGCCCACACCTCCGGGCATCGCCCCGGACCTCGTCAATGCCTTCACGGGCATCGCGATCTCCAAGTCCGGAGATGACGTGACGGCCTACCAGACCGCCAGCTGACCGACGCCGCGTACCCAGTTCCAGGCGTCAAACGTCGGGGCCGGGTACGCGGGCCCGCCGCAGGGTGGACTTCGCGTCCTGGACCGACTGGCGTTCTCCGGTCTCCTCAAGCGGGGGCTGGCGCCGTTGTCCGGTGCTCCGTGAGGGTGGGTTAGGCGGCCGGCTGCCCACAGACTCACCTCTTAAGAGGTGAGTGAAGGGGTCGGGGGGATCGGTGCGCTGTCGTGTCTGCCGTCACTTTCCGCGGGCCACCGGTACGGCGGGGCTCGCGGTGCCGCCCCCGCCGGGTCGGGCGAGGGTGGGCTCATGCCCATACCGATGCTGGTGATTTACGAGCCCGACGAGCGCGGCTGGCGCAAGGTCGGCTTCGGCGGGCAGATCCTCGGGACCGCGTACCGGTTCTCCGACATCGCGGAGCTGCTGCGTCAGGCCGGGATGGAGAACGCCGAGGACTTCGACCTGACGCAGGGCGAGTTCGTCCAGTGGCGCGGGGGCGGGCCGGAGACGTGGGAGGAGTCCACGCCGTGAGGGTGGAGCACCTGCGCCGGCGGAGGTGCTGTGCGTCATAGGCCGCGGGCTGGGATGGTGGCTCCCGTACGGCCGGGACCGTCGTGCTCGCGGACGGTGAGGGTCTTGACCATGACCGCGTACAGGGGGGAGTCGTCGGAGGGCTGGGTCTCGCTCCGCTTCTCGTAGCCCCACCGCTCGTAGAGGGCCTGCACGCGGGTGTGCGTGGAGTCGACCTGGAGCGTCACGTAGTCGACGTCGAAGGAGTCGACCAGCGCATCGTGTATCTGCTTCGCGCGGCCGGTGCCCTGCCACCGGGGGAGGACCATGAGTTCGGACAGGGCGAGGATGCGGCCGATGACGCCCTTGGGCCGGCTGGAGCCCAGCCACCAGCCTCCGGGCTTGAACCGCGAGCCGTAGGCGTAGCCGACGGGGCCGCCGTCCTCCCAGCCGGAGATGCACGCCCAGTCCTCGCGGCCGGACCAGCGGTCCACAAAGTAGGAGAAGCGTTCGCGGGAGTTGAAGGGGGTGGGGTCGGCTGCGTACACCTCGTCGTGGATGTCGAGGAGCAGCGAGCGGACGTGGGGGGCGTCGGCGTGGGTGTACCGCTTGAGTTCCATCAGCGTGACTCCTCGATCCAGCTCACGGCCTCGGGTGCTCTGGTGCCCGTGGCGGCGATGACTTTGCGGGTGACAGCGAGCGTGTTCGTGGTGCGCAGGGAGCCGGAGGTCGGCAGGAGCATCCCTTGGGCGCGGCGGCCGGTCGCGGAGGCCAGCTCCACTTCGCCTTGCCGGGCCTGGGCGAGGGAGAGGTGGGCGGTGTAGAGGGCCTTGTTGCGGGCCATGTCGTCGGGGATGGAGGCCAGGGTGCGGTGGAGGCAGGACTCGGCGCGTTCGTGGTCGCCGAGCGCGGTCCACACGTAGGAGGACAGGGCGTCGAATTCGGGTCTGCTGTAGAAGGTGATCCACGCGGCGGGCTGCCGGGTGCGGGCTCGGGCGAAGGCATCTTCCGCGCGGGCCAGGGCCCGGAGGGATTCGGCGGGCTGGTGGAGTCTGGCCAGGGCGTTGGCGTGCCGCATGTGGCCCAGGGACGCGTACAGCGGGTCGCGGCGGGAGACGGTGGAGCGTTTCAGTACTTCCGCTGCGGCCGCTGCTTCGGCGTGGTTCTCGCGCTGGCTGGAGGCGAGCATCAGGTGGTTCCAGACCCGGTACATGGCCTCGGGGTCGCGGGAGAGGCCGGCGAGGGTGAGGGCCTGGTCGAGGTGCGTGCGGGCGCGGCGGGGGGAGCGGGCGTCGATGGCGCCGAAGGCGGCCAGGCAGGTGACGTCGGAGGCGAGTCGGTAGGCCTGGCGCTGGACGCGGTCGGAGGCGCTGCCGTCGGCGAGGGAGGACTGGATGCGGGCGGCGAGTTCGACGGCCCTGTTTTCGATGCGGCGGGCTCCGCCGAGCTGTGCGTCTTCGCGCAGGAGGTCGGCGTAGTCCTGGTGGAACCGGTCGGCGTCGGGCTGGCCCAGGCGTGCGCGCCGTGCGGGGACGGCGGCGGTGGCGGCGGTTGTGGTCGCGGCGAGAAGGAGGGTACGGCGATGCATCGAGTCCTCCGCGTGTGCTGCGGTCTTCGGGAGGCTGAACCCTAAGTCGGTGACGGGGCATCCGAACACCTCCTCCAACGCGATACAGGTGCGGCCGATGGGGCGCCGCGTGCTGCCGTTCAGGAGGTTGCGCACTGTCCGGGCTGACACCTCGCCGGGTCTGCCGGTGATCGCCTGGAGCGCGGTGTTCATCTGACGTGCCAATTCCTCTTGTTTCAGGCCGAGTTCGTCCATCTGCGCCTGGAGGATGACGTTCGCTCCCATGCGACAGAACGTAGCCGCACCCCTACTGGCCGCACTAGCGGACGGGTAATGCGGTCGCAAAGTTTTCCGGTGCGCCGGGAGCAACCCGACGGCAACCCTTCCTGTCCGGCGCCAGCCCACAGCCGTTGACTGGACACACGCCGCGAGGAACCGGCCCACCGCGTCCGGGCCTTCCCCCCTCCCCAGAGAGGCAGGTACGCCGTGACCAACCGCCCTACGCCTCCCCCGCTCCCGGATCCGCCGGGCGCTCCCAGCCGCCGGCTGCGGCTGCGCGCCGCTGGCGGCCTGGCGGTGTTCATGGCCCGCTGGGAGAACCCGCCGCCCGCCGACGACGAGGACCAGGACGACGCCGCCGACAGCGGCCGGAGCGAACAGTGAGAACCATGACCCGCGCCCGCAGCGCGCCGTACGAGGTCGGCGAGACGGACAGCGGCACCACCTACGTCGAGCCGGGCGACCGGGCCCGCGAGGTCCCGGTGACGTTCACCGGCGAGGTGGTGCAGGTCGGGTCCGGCTGGGACGGGGTGGATGCCGATCTCGCCTACCTGTGGGCCCGTCTGCCGTCCGGCCGGGAGGTCAAGGCGCTGATACGGGACGTGGAGCGCGTGAAGTAGAGCACCGTGGCCGGCGCAGGTGTCCGTCGTCACCTGCCGCGGCCCGGTCCTTAAGACTCCCGTACGTCCGGGGCGGACGAGAAACCCCCGGGCGTACGGGGCACGAACCGCACCGGCCCACCCGGGCCGGGCGGGGCACCGCATGACCCTCTCGAAGGAGCCACGCTGTGAGCACGAGCATGCCCACCCCCACACAGACCGCCGCCCGGGCCCGCGAGGTCATGGACGCGATCCTCGCCGACGAGGAGTTCGGCGCGTTCGAGGGCGCCACCATGGAGTACAGCAGCGACTGGCAGTGCCTCACCGGGTTCCCCGTCATCGAGCGGTGGAACCTCGATAGCGACAAGCGGCCGCTGTTCACCGAAGCCCTGCGCGCCCTGTCCATCAAGGCCTCCGTGTTCGACCTGACCGGCGACGAGCGCCTCGCCGAGGTCGCGGTCGCGGTCCCGGTGGACGAGATGACCCACGCGATGATCGCCCAGCCGCAGCTGTTCGCGCGGATCGCTCACCGCACCGGCTTCCAGCTCATCCACCAGACCGACCAGGAGCACACCGACTACGAGGCGGGCGACTTCACCCACCTCACCTACCGCCTCGCTTGGGGGGAGCCCCCGGCCCGCTACTGGCTGGAGAAGAGCGAGGTGGACCGGCGGGTGACGATCCTCACCGCCCGGTACGCCTCGATCGGCCTGAACCGGGCCGGCCGCGAGCACGACATCGACTTCGCCGCCGCCTAGCGGCCGGTCCGCTGCCACCACCGGCGGCGCTGGGCCGGTTCGGCAGGCAGGTCGAGCGGCTTGGGCGGCGGCGCGATCCGGTCCGGGTCGAGGCCGACCCTGGCGGGGTGGACGCAGGCCGGGGTGCCGTCGGCGGTGTACCGGTGGCCGTCGGCCGGGTTGAACGGACACTCCCAGCTCGGCCTGCTGTAGACCACGAAGCCCTCGCGGGGCAGCCGGTGGGCGGGACAGATCTCGCACGCCGGATGGTCGGGGTCCGTCACGAACGGCGTCGTCATGGCCGGACGGTAGCGCAACGCCCCACCCGACCGCAGGGTCCTCATCACCTCGCCGGCCGCGGTGCTCGACCTCACCTGTGAAGTCCAGCGCCACCGCCGGCCCACGAGTTCCATCCGCCGCCGCACCGTACGGGTCGGCGGCGGACGGTCCGGCGCCCGCCCCGTCCTGGGGCGGGGCGGGCGCCACCCCAACCGCACCACTCGAATCCGACCGAGAGGAGCACCACCATGCAGAGCAGCACCGTCGAACGCGTAGAGCTCGGACGGTTCTTCGCCGTCGCCGCCGACCGGCTCACCGCCGGGCAGTCGGGGCCGGCTCCGCATCGTGCGTGAGGCGCGTTCACTGTCCGGTATGCGTCCATACATCGCGGTCGCGATCGACGGCGTGCTCTCCCCCTACGCGGGACCGGCGCCCTCCGGGTACACCGTGCACGACGTGGAGTCGGCGGCCTGGCGAGACTGGGCCGTGTGGGTCTACCCGCGCCCGGCCGGCCTGCGGCTCACCCTGAACCCGGCGGTCGGCCGGGCCCTCGCCGAGCTCCCGGCGGACCTGACCCTGGTCTCCAGCTACGCCCCGGCGGAGGTTGAACCGTTGCTGCCCGCGCTGGGCTGGGAGGCGGTGCCGCCGATGATCCCGCTGCCGAGCACCGGCTCCGTGCACTACATGAGGGTCGACGATCCGGGCCGGTCTCCCGACGCGGAGGACGGGCTGCCGTGGCGCGCGGAGGAGATCGCCTCCTGGGCGCGTACCCACGACCGGCCGGTGGCGTGGGTCCGGGCCGGAGACGAGCACCGGGAGGCGGTCCGCCTCACAACGTCCTACCTCTCCACGGTCGGACCGGTGCTCGCCTACGGAGTGGATCCCGCCCTCGGCATCACTCCCGCCGACCTTGCGGCGCTGCGGGAGTGGGCGCAGCAGATGGAGCGCCTGCCTGAGCCGGCCCCGGTGACGCCCCGCCGGTGCAGGGACTGCGGGGACCGGCGCACCACCGTCATCGGCGGCCGTCGCGTCGACCAGGTCCACGACGTGTGCGGGTCCTGCTGCGAGTGCTACTGCCCTGGGGCAGACGACGCGTTCCAGCCCTGCGGAGACCTGAGGCGGGAACAGTGTCTGGACTGCCGCTGCTGCCTGGTGTGCGTGGGGTGTTGCTGCGCAGGGGATTGACACGGCGTATGCTCCCTGGCGCCGGTACCTCAGGCGCTCCGGTGCGGCTTCCTCTTCGCCGACGCCTTCTTGGCGACAGCCTTCTTCCCGGCTGCCGTGCTGATCTTCTTGGTCGCCTTCTTGTCGGGTAGCGGGTGCACGGTGGCGTTGCCGCGGGTGACCTTGGCGTCCTGGACCGACTTCTCCAGCATCGCCATGAGGTCGACGACCTCCGCAGAGACCGCCGGAGCCTCCTCGTCGGCCGCGGGCAGGGTGCCGGTGCCGCTCTTCGCGGCGATGACCTGCTCCAGCGCGTCCCGGTACTCGTCATGCATCTGGGACAGGTCACTGCTGGCGAGGGTCTCGGCGAGCCGGACGGCCGCCTCGGCGTCGGAGACGGCGGTGTCGGGGACGGGGACCTGGCCGGTGGAGCGGATCTCGTCCGCCACCGGAGCGCGTGCAGCATGATCACGTTGTCCTTCACCCGCAGGAGCCCGAGCCGCTCCCGGTCGCGCATCGCGAACTTGGCCACCGCGACCTTGCTGCTGCGCTCCAGGGCCCGGCGCAGCAGCTCGTACGGCTTGGCGGCGACGGCCTCGGTCGCGGCGAGGTAGTAGGAGGCGCCGATCTGGATGGGGTCGATGCTCGCGGCCGGCACGAAGGACACGATCTCGATCGCCTTCCCGGTCGGCAGCGGCAGGTTGTCGAGGTCGGCGTCGGTGACCGGGATGGTGCCGGTCGCGGTCTCGTACCCGCGGACGATCTCGTCCTGACTCAGCTCCTGCCCGTCCAGCTCGCACACCTTCCGGTACCGGATCCGCCCCCCGTCGGCGGTGTGGATCTGCCGGAAGGAGATGTCGTGCGACTCGGTCGCAGGCACCACCTTGATCGCAATGGTGACCAATCCGAAGGAGATCGCTCCGGACCAGATGGGACGCACAGGGACCTCCCGCTCGCAGGCCCCTCCTTCAGGGTCGCACCGGCCCGCTCCCCGGGCGTGAGGTACGCGGCCGTCCGGGCCGAACCGCTTCCCGGGCGCGTGGCGCATCCGCTTCAGCCGACTCGCTTCGCCGAGGATCGGAACCGCTGCGGCGCAGAGGGGTACTGGGCCCTTGGGCCAGAAAATCGAACATGCGCTCTAATGGGAGGTGAAGCCTCCGCACCCCCACCAGGGAGCCCGCCATGATCACCCCCACTGCCGCGCCGCGCCCGCATGACCCCGCCCCGAACACCCTGAACTCACGTCATTAACAGCCGCACCGCAAAGGCCTCGCGGGATCTCGCCCACCGAGGCCCGGCGGAGAGGCAAGGTGTGCGGGGACCGGGGCACGTCACGTCCTTGTAAGGACGGCCACCAGGAAGTCGGACCCCTCGGCATAAGGCTGCAGGTCCCACGCAGACAACAGGAGACCGGGGGACAGGCCGACGGCCTCGGCGTCCTGCAGGAATTCTTCGGGCGGGTAGCCGCGTTCGGTGCCGAACCCGATCACCGCTCGCCCCCCTACCCGTAGGTGCTTCGCGAACCGGTCCAGGACGGTGCGGCGCGTGTCGGGGGCAAGGAAGGTCATCACATTCCCGGCACACACCAGCACATCGAAGCCCTTGGCAGGGAGGTCGAGCTCGGAGAGATCCCGAGTGAGCCATTGCGCTCCGGGGTGATCGGTTCGGGCCGCGGCAACGAGGGCCGGGTCGAGGTCGACACCCGTGACGTCGTGTCCGGCCCGAGCCAGATACCCGCCGACCCGGCCGGTACCGCAGCCCGCGTCGAGGATCCGAGCTCCGCGAGGAACCATCGCGTCGACCAGGCGGGCCTCACCATGCAGATCGACGCCGTCCTTGGCGAGCTTCCGAAAACGGTCGATGTACCACTGCGAGTGACCCGGGTTCTCCTCGAGAAGGGCGAGCCAACCGTTCTTGTCGTTCACCCAGCCAACTATGCCTGCCCTGGCGTAGAGGCATGACACACCTCCTCTACTCGCAGTAGAGTCGAGGTATGGCAGACGAGACGAGCATCAAGGTGAGCGCGGCGACCCGCGACCGTCTGGCGGCTCTGGCGACCGAGCAGGGCACGACGATCCGGCAGCTGGTCGAGGAGCTCGCCGAGGGCCGGCCCACCCAGGCCGAGTACGCGGAGCGTGCCGAGCAGGCCCGCGCCGAGCTTGCCTCCGTCCTGGGGGCCGTCCCGAGCGAGGAGGCCGAGGCGAAGGCCCGCGGACTCCTGGAGCGTCTCGGCGCCCGGCAGGACTCGGCGGCCGCGTAGTGGGGCCGATCGCCGTCGTCCTGGACCATACGACCGCTACCGCACTGCATGATCCGAAGGACCTGTACAACGAGGCTGTCGCCGCCTTCTACGTCCAGGCCTCCGGCGGTCTGGGCACCCTGTACGCGCCCGTGCTCTCCCTGACCGCTGGCGACACCGGGCGGCCTGGTTTGGTCGCCTACATCAACGGGCTGCGGTTCATCCAGATCGAGCCTTTCGACACGGCCGCCGCCCTGTCCGCGACCGAGCTCCTGCACGCCGGGCACCCTTGGGCGGTCGTCCACGCCATCCACGCGGCCCGCCCCTCGGCCGACTTCCCTGCCGGCCGCTACCTGCTCACCCTGGAACCCGAGCTGTACGAAGGCACCGGCGTCCAGGCCGTCCATCCCGATCACTGACCCAGGACAGTCCCGGCGGGGTCCGGAGACGCGCTGCTAGGGTCGACGCACTTGAAGGGGCACTCTCCATCGCCGGCCACTGCCCCTCTTTCTTTGGTCCGCACGCGTTCCGCGTGCGGACCATTTGCTTTGCCGGCCCTGGCTCTGGCGAGGGTCCCGGGCGGGCGAGCTCGGTCCGGGGCCGTCGTGTTTGCGGGGTGGTCAGCCTTCGGTGGGCAGGTGTTCCTGCCGGGCGTGGACCAGGCGGCGCCATGCGGAGCGAACATGTTCTTCGCTCTCGGTCCAGCGGATGGCTGAGGGGGCCGGCAGGGGCAGGCCGGCCATGAAGTGGGCGACGTCGACGAAGTACGCGAAGTCGCCGCTGCCCGTGAGTTCGCGCAGGCGGCTGCTGGTGGCGGCCAGGTCCTGGTGTTCGTCGCGGACGGTGTGGTGGAAGGCGGCCGCGAGTTCCACGAACCGGTGAAGGAAGGGGAGTCCGGCGCCCTCGATGTCGGCGTGCAGGCTCTGGGCGCGGTGTGGAACGTCCGCCGTCCGTACCATCCGCATCCTTCCGCCCGGCACCGCCCCCGCCGCCCCGCGCCCTGCTGACACCCCCCGCAGTACGGCACCCACCCCGGACCCGGTTCAGCTGCGGACGGAGCCCTACAAGCAGCCCGCGGGCTACCTGGAGGCCATCGCCCAGCACCGCGCCCACCGTCGCAGCGGCCCCGTGGACACCCGGATCGCCCAAGCCGCACGCGAGCAGATCCGCACCCGGATCCTCGAGCCCGAGAGCGCCTTCGCCCAGGGACGGGCCGAGGCCCAGCGCCTTCGTGAGCAGACAGAACGGGATCAGAGCAGGGGAACCGCGGAAGCCCGCGCCCTGGTTCGGGCCCGCGCCGAGAAGGCCGGCCTCACCCACCTTCCGCCGCGCCAGACCACGGCAGCCGCGCCCGAGCTCCTTGAACGCACCGCTTGAACGGGCGCTTCGTCGGCATGGCACGCGACTGATGCCCGGGGCGGCCGCCCGCCGGCTCAACAGTGGGTGTGTCCGGAACCCTGGTCGGAGGAGACGAACCGCCACTGCCCCCCGACGGCTTGGGGAGGGATCGTCAGCCGCAGTACGTCGTTGTCGTTCAGGAGAAGACGTCCTGCGGCATGCATGTGGTGCAAGTGCACCCAGATTTCGTGCTCGGCGGCCACATGCCGCTGTCCTGCGCAGTTCAGCTGAGGACACACATCCGGGTGCCCGCTCCCGTCGGAGGAGGCGACCTTCTCGGCGAACTCCGTGACTGGCAGCGCGGTCACGGGAGCGGCCGGGTCGTCGCTTTCGCCGTACGCGATGAATCCCGCCTTGATCCGGTCGTCGAGGTAGGTTGCGGCAAGCGGCACCCTCCGTCCGTAGATCGGGAGGAGTAGTTCCTCGATCCGGCGGAACCAGATCCGGGTGTCCATGGGCGCCGTCGTCTGGAGAGCGAACATGCCGGTCACCGGGTCAGGGGTGAGCCACTGCCGATATCCCTCGTAGGGGGGCCGGCTGTGGAACAGAGGGTCTCCAGCAGCCGCTGCTCCCGACGCTGCCTGGCGGCACGGGCCGCCTGCCTGTTCGGACCGTCCTTGGAGTCTTTGCGCTTCTTGGCCATGATCCGAATCCTGTCGCGTTATCCCTTCACGCCCTGGCAGAAAGGGAGCCCCCTGATCCGGCGCGTCAGGGGGAATCCGACTGTTCATGCGCTGACGAGTAGCCACGGACTCCGCCAGCACGATGCGGCACTGCCGGCTGTGCGCACGCCTTGCGGTGGAGCAGCAGACGAAGGCGATGCGGGAGCTGTCCCGCCGTGCGTTCCCCGAGCCCGACATCGTTCAGGACGATGCGCGATCCCGAACGCGTGAACGAGGACCGGTCGCGCCGTATCCAGCCAGGCACGATGGCTTTGTGCCATTCGTCGGCAACCCGCCTCCGACATCACCAACGCGCCGCTACACAAGAAGGCTGGGGTGGCGTGCTGCCGCTCCCTGGTGATGTCCGATCGTTGGGGGAGGTCTGGACGGTTGCTGACCATCAACGTGGCCGTGCTGCTCGCAGTCATCGTCTTCTTCCGGCTGCGGCGCCGTACGCAGGCCCGCAGCCGCTTCGACGAGAAGACGACCGTCGTCATCGTCCTGGCGCTGGGCGTTCTGCTCGCTCCTACCCCGGTCGGCCAGGGAATCCTGGATGTCCTGGGGCAGCTGGCGAGCGGCGTCACCCAGGCCAGCCGATGAGCCCCCGCACACGCACGGGCCGGACGGCGCCCGCCAGTTCACACGGCGGACCACCGGTCCGGGAGGCGGGGGAGTGATGGCGGCACGTCGACGGCGCCTGAAGAAGAAGACCCGCAAGAAACTGCAGGTCTGGGGTGCGGTGGCGGCGATGATCGCCGTGGTGTGGGTCGCCGGGAACTGGTCGACGGTGTGGCCCGTCCTGGTCGCCGTACTCGTTGCAGCCGTACTCGGCGGAGTCGGCTGGGTGCTGCTGCGGGCGCACCGCCAGGCGGTCGGCCGGGACCGCACGTGGCGGGCGCAGGAGGAGGCCCGGGCGCGTGAGTTGTCCATGGCCCAGGTCGATGCCCTGACGTGGCAGGAGTTCGAGACGTATGTCGCGGAGCTGTGCCGGCGGGACGGCTGCAGAAACGTCATCGTCAGCGGTAAGAGCGGTGACCTGGGCGCGGATGTCGTCGGCTACCTGGCCGACGGCCGCAAGCTGGTCATCCAGTGCAAGAAGTACGCGGCGCATCGGAGCGTGTCCTCGCAGGACATGCAGAAGTTCGTCGGCACCGCCCGCCTTGAGCACGGCGCGGACGTTGCCTTGTTCGTCACCACCTGCCGCGCGTTCACGAGGGACGCACTGGGCCTGGCACTGCGCCAGGACATCGTGGCCCTGCACCGCGACCTGCTGGGTTCCTGGGTCAAAGGCGCTCACCTGGAGAGCCTGATCCCGCTCAACGGCAGCGGCGGCGGCACCAGGCGTCGCCCCGCCACCTGACCGCGTCAAGTCCGCGCACAGTTCGGCGCAGGGACGGGTCCGCAGCGACGGCGCCGACACCCGCCCAGCAGCCGCGGCCCGTACCCGGACAGAAGACCGGCGCCTGGGGGCACTGGTCCCTGACCCTCCTCCTACGGAGTGGTCCGACCCACGGCGGCCGAGGGCGAAGAGGTGAGCACCGGGATATGACCGGGTGCGGCATGACGGGCGGGGGTCAGCGGCCCTGCAGAGCCCTCGCTGCGGCTCGTGGGTCAGGGCCGCCGATGCCGACTTGCAACCCGGGCGGGTCCCCCCAGACGCCGGGGCCACCATCGTCCGCCTCGCCGAGCATCGACTGCTTCCGTCCGCGGTCTACAACCTTGGCGCCGGCACCACTGTCTCCTTCGCCGACATCGCCCAGTGGTGCGTCCGCCTCCACCACCGGGCAACCGGCCGGAACCTCCGTGTGGAGCTCGTACCGAACCCGGTCGCTCACGCCTACCAGTACTTCACCTGCGCGGACATGACCGCGCTCGACAGCGTCCTGACCGACCGGCCGGCCACCTCGGTGGCCTTCGTCGAAGCCCGTGCCACCGAGCTGTTCGAAGCCTTCCTCCGCAATGCACACGGCTGAACCGCCCGGCTACGCCCCCCGACTCGACCGCCCACTGCGGCCCGCGGTATTCCTCGACCGCGACGGCACCCTCACCGAGCTCCGCCACTACCCCACCCACCCTGACGACCTGGTCCTCCAACGAGGAGTCGGATCACCGCTGCGCGCCCTTCAGCACGAGGGCTTCGCACTGATCGTCGTAACCAACCAGAGCGCACTGGCACGGGGTCTGCTCGACGCCGCAGGTCTGGACGCCATGCACGACCGGCTCCGCACGCTCCTCGGCCACCATGGGGTGCACCTCGACGGATCTACGCCTGCCCTCACCACCCCGAGGGCACCGTGCCCTACTACCGGAGTGCCTGCCAGTGCCGCAAGCCCGCCCCGGGCATGCTCCAACAGGCCGCCCAGGAACCAGGGATCGACCTCACTCGCTCCTGGACCATCGGCGACTCGCCCTGCGACATCGACGCAGGGCGTCGAGCCGGGACCGACACCGTGCTCGTTGCGACCACGCCGCTTCACTACATGGCCGCGGACGCTCACTGCGCGACGACAGCCGAGGCACTGTGCCAGGTAGTGCGTCACCACCGGGTTGCGAGACGGTCGAAAGCTGCGGTCGAATCGGGCCGCCTGTGCATCTGCCGCCCGGGCGGGGAGGGATCGGTTCATGGATGAGGCGACAGCGCTGGACAACGTGCTGCATCAGGCACATGTGGTTCAGGTCAGCTCGGTGAACGGGGTCGGGGCCGGCGGGGAGATCCGGGTGGATCTCTCCGATCCGGCGGAGTCGGCCCAGCTCAGGACGGCTATGGCCGTGGAGTCGATGTCCGGGTTCCACTGCATGTGCCTCGGGGACGTCCGCTTCGAGGTGTTCGACCGGCGCGGTGAGCGGCTTGCAGCCGTCGTCCTGCACCACGGGGCGACACTGAGGTGGGAGGCGTGGGAGAGCGACGCCGTCCTCGCTGACGGCCGCCTGCTCCTGGCCTGGCTGGCCAGGCACGGCATGCCCGGCCCCCTGCAGCAGTTCGAGGCCGCCCGGCTACGGGCACAGAGAGGGACCGAAGAGGAGCGCAACTGGCTGGCTGCGATGCCCGCCGGGCTGGAAGGACTCGCCGACCGGATCCTCGGCCTCTCCCGCACCGGTAACAATCCCTCCCCCGAATTGCTTGCGGAACTCAAAGACCAACTGCACCTGATGTTCCCCGACCCGGTGGAGCGGGTGCTGGCCCTGCTCAACTGGTGCGGATCCGGTGGCGGCCGCTGCTCCGGATACCCCGTCCACGAGGGCGTACCCGGCGAGCTGCTCGGCAGAATGCCGATCGCCGAACTGCTCGCCGCCCTGGCCGACCCGCGGGCCGAGGAGCGGCACGACGCCGGAGCCGTGCGCCATCTGGTGGGCTGGAAGACCCGCCCACGCCAGAAGCGGGACGTCGCCCGCCTACCCGAACCGCTCCGCGTCCGCCTGCTGGCGCACGCCCGCCGCTGTGGAGACTCCGACAAGCATGTCCGCGCCGAACGGTGGTTGGGACCCCCGCGGGCCTGAGAAGTCGGGCGACCCTGGCTGCCGACATGCGCACGGCCACCTTCACGCCTCACACCAAAGTGCTCTGGAGCGGCAGCTGGCCGAGACCGAGGCCCTGATCAACCGCAGCACCACCGCATTCCAGGAGCGGCATGCACCTCCGATGCCCGAGGACAACGTCTGGCTCCTGCAGCGGCGGGCCGAGCACGCGGCCTCACTAAGCTGCTGGACACCCTCAACTCCAGGCCGGGACGCGCGGTCCAAGGCGCCGGCTGCGGCGCCATCCCCACCGGCCCCGTCCCGATCAGCCTTGATCTCGACCGTCACCGAAGGACCCGGCCATGACCGACGACGCCCGCGCCAAGCGCACCCAGACGCTCGCAGCCGCTGCGAAGGCGAAGTCTCAGGCCAAGACCGCCATGGCAGAGAAGGCGATCCGCACCCTGGTCAAGCGCGGTGAGTCGATCACCTTCCAGGCAGTCCCGCGCCAGGCAGGCGTCTCCCACGCGTTCCTCTATAACCACCCTGACCTGCGGGGACGCATCGAACGGCTTCGGGCCCAAGCCCGGCCGGTTCCCACACCCACGCCTCCGGCGGACGAGCAGAGCACCCTCGTCCTCACGCTGACCGGCCAGATCACCCGCCTGAAGAAGCAGCACCGAGAAGAAGTACAGGCTCTGCGGCACGCACTCGAACAGGCCCACGGAGAGAACCTCGACCTCCGCCGCGAACTCGCCTGCCGCGGCGGCGACGCCCCACCACTAACCCAGTCCATCGGGCCCTGTTGACATCAGTCCGCAGTCATCAGCTCGATCAGCTCGGCGTCCGTGACGTCCGACCGGAGCCGGACGTCGAAGTTGTATCCCTCATCGCAGAACACCAGGTCAAGGTTCGTCGGAGCGAGCCTGCGGAACACAACAGCCAAGCGCACCGCATCAGGCTCCGAGGAGTCGAAATACAGGCAGGTGCCGTCCTCATGCAGATACGCCTCACCCGGACCGTCCTCCGACTCGAAGGACCAGCAGAAGCTCCGTGCCTCGCTGCGGGGCGTCGAGTCCGTCTCGACGCTGGCCCATCCGTCCCGGATCGCAGCTGTCAGAGCCTCGCGGTCGGCGCCCCAGCCCCCCGCTTCACCGTCGACAAGCACCATGAACGTCGCCATAACCCGTGTCTATCACCCACGACCGACACCCTGGGCCGCAGCGCTGTCAGTCCACTACGAATCGATCGCAATGACGTTCTGACCAGGCATGTCATCCGCTCGTTCCGCACGACCTTTTGATAACGCCCGGGATCGGGAAGACCCATTCGGCCATCGGCCTCGGGGTCAAGGCCACCCAGGCCGGCTACTCGGTCCTGTTCGACACCGCCAGCAACTGGATCGCCCGCCTCGCGACAGCCCACCAGGCCGGCCGCCTGGAGGCCGAGCTCAAGAAGATCCGCCGCTACAAGTTGATCATTATCGATGAGGTGGGCTACATCCCGTTCGACCAGGACGCGGCGAACCTGTTCTTCCAGCTCATCGCGTCGCGCTACGAGCAGGGCTCCGTGATGGCCACCGGTGGGCAGAGTGGCGTCGTTGTCGAGGAAGAACAGGTAGGGCGCCGGGGGCTGTTCGGCGAGCAGCTGGTCGGCGCCGGCGTTGCGGCCGCCGGGGATCCCGATGTTCTTCGGCAGGACGACCGTCAGGGCGGCCGGCGGCACCACGGCAGGTGTCACGCCGTTGCCGACCACGCACACCCGTAGATCCACGCCCTGCTGGGCGAGGAGCGTGGCCTTCTGGCGGGCGCCGGGTGGTGCCGGGCCGACGACGCGGATGCGTTGCCGGCGGCGGGGCCGCAGGTAGTCGCTGATGGTCTGGTAGTGGCCTCGGTAGCCGAGTTCCTGGAGTTCGGCGTGTAGGTCGATGGCGTTCGTGCAACCCTCTGAGCAGCGTTTGTCCAGGTGGGCCTTGTAGGGGTCGAGCTGGCTGGGTCGTGGTTGACGTCGTCCGGTGAGCAGTTGTTCGGGGGTTTCGGCGCGGGCGGTGCGGCGGACGGTGTTACCGCCGATGTGCAGTTCCCGGGCAATCTCGCGGATGCCGTGCCCCTGGGCAAGGAGGGCGTGGACGACGGTGTGGCGTTCACGGATGCGAGCTTCGATCGGCGACATCTCCTTGGCCGTGCTCGCCGGGCCGGTAGCGGCGATACTCGCGGTGCCGTCCGGTCCGGTGGACGGTTTGAGAGTGACGTTCTGCCGGCGGACGCTTGTCTCGACCGCGGTGGCGAGGTTCTGCCAGATGTGAAAGCGGTCTGCAACCTGCACTGCTTGTGGTGCGCCGGTGCGGGCGCCGTCGGCGTAGGAGCCGCCTCGGTCTCGGCAGATGATCTCCACGCTGGGGTGTTGGCGCAGCCAGTTCGCCAGTGTCTTCGCGTCCCGGCCCGGCAGCAGGTCAAGGGGCTGACCGGTCGCGCAGTCGATGATCACGGTGCCGTAATGCTGTCCGCGGCGGGTAGCGAAGTCATCGACGCCCAGCACTCTCGGGTCGGGCCAGTGCGGGTCGGGCAGGGCCATCACCAGCCGTAACAGGGTCGTCCGGCTGACTACGCTGCCCAGCATCACGGCGAATCGGCTGCCCGCCCGGCCTGCGAGAGCGACGGCCACCGCCTCCAGAAGCCGACGCGACGCGGGTGTCCGTCTGCCGTACCGGACGGTCAGCCCCTCGACCTGTTCGGCAAGCGTGCGCCGCGAGCAGTCCGTGTTCTCGCAGTACAGCCGGCGCACGGTCAGCTCGACCAGCACCGGCTGACCGCCGATCGGAGTGTCGGCCAGCCGCCGCTCGTAAGCGCTGTGCACCCGACTCGAACGAACCGAGCAGTCCGGGCACGGCACTCTACGGCTCCGCGTCCTGGCCGAGATCCGCACCGTCCCACACTCAAGGAACACCCGCTCCACCAGCACCGCGCTGAAGTGCGGAAACAGCACCGCTATGAGGTCATCACACCGCACCACGGTCCCAGATGACGAGACGTCACCGTGACAAAATGCCGTTGATCGCCCTCACGGAATGTGTGCCTGATCCGGGTTGTGAAGCCCGTTGTTCACGGGTTTGGGAGGCGCCCAGATCCACGGTCGGGTGATGTTCACGAGTTTTGGTTCTGGCTCGGGTTCCGTGCAGCCGCCACGGTGAGTAACGGCTGAGCTTTCCCGAGCGGCATGCGAAGTCGCCCGAAAATAGATGGTGGTCAGGGCCGCTGGGCTGACAGTCCGGGCCGTGGAAGAGGTCGTGCTCCGACTGAGGGAGCTGCTGTTCCCGACGGTCGCAGACATCGCGGTGCTGTCGGTGGACGTGGAGCTGCCGCGTAAATCGCATGAAGACCAGCCACGCAGCCTGAGTGGTCAACTCGGTCTGCGTCGAGCGCCCGACTTCCAGCTCGGCACGCAGGACATCAAGGGCTGTCTCCATCCGTGGTCTGTCGTGCACGCCAGATCTCCTCGGTCCGCGAATCAGCACCCTAACCTCGTAGTGCCGGATCAAATCCAGCCCTGACCAGCGAGGCAGCTACCTCCCGAGGCGCAACGCTCAGTCACTGCTGCACGGAACCTGAGCCAGAACCCCTAGAAGTGAACAAAGCCACTCGATCACAAACGACGGTCCCACCAGGCCTCCTTCACATGAGCTGAAGTGGATTTCCGATCCGCGGAAGCAGGACCTTCGCCATGACGGCGAAGACTGCCGCGAAGCAGAACAGGGCAACCAACAGGTCCACGAGATTCGGCTTTAACGGTCCCGTGAGCGGGATGATATGCGTGTGCGATTCGCCGCCCGCGTCGGACCCGGTTTCCGCAGCGAGCGAGCCGGTGATCGGCTACGGCCGTCGTCCCTACTGCGGAGAGGGAAACAGCCGCTGGATGCCGGCGGTCGGTCATGCGGCGGTGCCGAGGGGCGAGGCGAGGCCGGTGGTGAGCCAGCGCTGGGGGTTTGTCCCGTTGCACTGCCACAGCTGGAGCTGGATGCCGTTGTCGGTGCGGCCCTGGGGGAGGTCCATGCAGCGGTTGTTCATCGGGTTGTAGAGGCTGCCGTCGGCCTGCGGCAGCCACTGCTGGGGTCCGGTGCCGTTGCAGGTCCACAGCTGGACCAGGGTGCCGTTGTTGGCGGCGTCGACGCATTTGCCGAGGACGCGGATCTCGCCGTTCTCGCGGATCTCGAACTGTTGCGGGTTGCTGCCGTTGCAGTCCCAGATCTGGATGCGGTTTCCGTCGGCGGTGCCGCCGGCACTGTCGTCGGCGCACTTGGCGTCGCTGACGCCGGACACCAGGGAGGTACGGGTCGCAGAGGGGACGGTGGAGTGGTTGTAGACGGTCAGGTTGCTGATGCGGCCGTCGAGGAAGGCGTCTGGGTTGCCCTGGTTCTTCTTGCGGCCGAGGACCAGGGGGCCGGTGGCGTTCCAGGCGTTGGCCTTGGCGTGGTGTCCGGTGGCGGCGAGGGTGCCGTTGACGTAGAGGGCGATCAGGCCGGTGGTGTCGTCGTAGGTGGCGGTGAGCTGGGTCCAGACGCCGATCTGCACCTTGGCGGCGTCGTTGCGGATGTTTGTCTGGTCGTAGTTCGCGCCGTCTGTGTCGGTGCGGGCGAGGGCGAAGCGCCAGGTGCCGTCGGGGTCGGACCGGAGCATGAAGCCGCTGGCGCGCTGGCCGTCCTGGCTGACGATCGCCCCGCCCAGCTTGTCCGTCTTGGTCCAGGTGGAGACGGTGAAGCTGCGGCTGGTGTCGATGCCGGGCCCTCCGGCGGTGATGGTGGCGCCTGTGCCGTCGAGGTCGACAGCCTTGGTGGCGGTGCCGGCGACGGTGTCGTCGGCCCAGCTGGCGCCTGGTCCGGTGAGGGTGGCGTTGTTGCGGCCGCGCAGGTCGGCTGCGGTGGTGCCGGTGCCTTCGTTCAGCTTCCAGGTGCTGGTGGAGATGCGGGAGTCGCCCATGGTCTGCGGGGTTCCGAAGCCGGTGACCTTGCCGCTGGTGGCGCTGCTGTTCCAGGTCAGGAGGCGGTGGCGGCTGTCGAGGGCCCACAGGTCAGGGGCGCCGTCGGCGCTGGTATCGCCGGAGGAGCCGATGACGGGGTGGGTGGCGGCGCTGACGCCGCCGCCGATCCGGGTGCGCTTGCTGTGGTCTCCGAGGGCGGCCGGGTTTCCGGCGGCGTTGGCGTACTGGTAGACCTCGCCGGTGGTGTTGTCGCGGGCCCACAGGTCGGGGAGGCCGTCGCCGGTGGCGTCGCCGGGGGCGATGAGGGTGAGGTTGTCCCAACCGGAGCCGCTGAGGACGAGTACGACCGGATCGCGCAGCGACCCCGTCGATGCCTTCCCCTGGAGCAGTACCAGGTGCGAGCCTCCCGAGCCGTTGCTTTCGACGGTCAGCAGGTCGTTGCGCGGTTCGACGCCCTGCTCGGGCAGTGCGTCGCCGACGGCCAGGATCTGCCTGACCCGGCTCCAGTCCGTTGCGTACGAGGCTCCGCAGGGCTGGCCGGTGGCCGCCACCGTGCAGTCCTCCGCGTAGGGGCGCGGCACCGGCGTGGCGTTGGCGGCGGTGTAGTAGAGGCCCCCGTTGGCGACGAGCCCGCCCTGGGTGAGGGAGTTGCGGTAGAGCCGGAGCTGCCCGTCGCGGTAGGCCCACAGGTCGTCGATGCGGATGCCGTTGCCGCCGCGGTGGGTGGTGAGAGTGCCGTTGCCCCAGCCCTTGCCGCCGGGGCTGTTGGCAGCGTTGGAGGCGAGGACGCCGCCGGAGGCCGGGTCCAGGGCGGTGGGGTAGACGACGAGGTCGCCGCCCGTACTGGGTGCCACGAAGTCGACCCGCTCGTCGCCGGTGATGTCTCCGAGCGTCGTCTTCGCGTTGGGGTTGTCGGGCACGTAGAAGGTGTACGTCTGCTGCTGCGAGCGGTTGCCCGCCCGGTCGACGGCCTGGACACGCAGGATGTTGGTGCCCCAGGTGGTTGGGGTCAGGAGGATGGTCGCGCTGCCGTCGGCCAGCGGGTCGAGGCGGTTGCCGCCGCCCGTCGGGATGGCCGCGTTGAACGCCCACTCGTAGTAGAGGACCCCGCTGATCGGGTCGGCCGAACTGACGGTGAAGGTACCGGGCCGGCCGATGTGTCCGGTGGGGCCCGGAAGGGTGCCGGACGGCGGGTACTCGGCTGAGGTGACCACCGGGATGGACGGCGGCTGCGTGTCGACGGTGAACGTGCAGCCGTTCACCCACTTGGAGTCCATGTCGCCGTCGTGGGAGGCGACCCGCCAGCTGTAGGTGTGTCCGTCGGAGAGGCCGGTCGGGTGGACGGAGGCCCAGTGGGTGCCTGTGGCTTCGGCCACGCGGCCGCTGTCGTAGACCAGGGTGTTGTCGGCGGCGTCGTTGACGTAGAACAGTGCGGAGACGGGCTGGTTGTCCGGGTCGCCGATCCAGGCTCCGAGGCTCAGGCCCGCATGGGAGGTGGCACCGACCCAACCGCAGCCGTTGCCGTTCGGGTTCTGCGGGGACGGAGCCATGCCGAGCGACCAAGGATTGTACGGCGCACGGTTGTACTCGACGTAGAGGAACGGAAGGTGGTTCTTGTCGCGAGTGAACCGCTTGAAGGAGTTATTGCTGCTGCTCTTGGACTCGTTGGAGGCGAAGAGGCCGTAGGTGAGGCTGCCGCGCCATTCGTTCGCCATGAGGTGGTCGCGTACGTCCCACTCGCCGCGCGAGGTCGCGTCCGGACAGCCGGGGCCGCCGGCGCTGTTGATCGCGGTGGTGCGCAGGACCTCCCAGTCGCGGGGCTGGGTGTTCCAGGTGATATCGGAGCGAAGAGGCTCGGTGGAGTGCAGGTCCACGGTGTAGGTGCGGCTGCAGGTGGCGTCGGCGGCGTAGGACTGGGTGGCGAAGAAGGAGGCCTTCTTGATGCTCTTGTCCCGCAGGTCGCTGGTGTCGACCTGGACGTAGTACCGCTCCAGGCCCGTCCGTTGGCGCCAGCGCTGGTAGCCGACCCCGGGGTCGTAGGTGTCGCCGTAGTCGTCGTAGCTGACGGTGGTGGGGTAGGCCTCCTGCACCCAGGCCCAGTGCTGCGTACCGCGGTTGGTGGGCTGCCAGCCCGGGTCGATGAAGACCGGGTAGGCGGTCGACGGGTCGGCCAGGAAGGTGCGGTCCGGGGTCAGGGCGACGGAGTCCTTGCCGAGCTCTGTCCGCAGGGGTGTGACCTTGGCGGTGTCGCCGGGGCCCTCGCTGTCGGAGACCGGCTTGGCGGCGGCTCCGGCCGGGGCAGGCGGGCCGGAGCCGCCGCCGGTGTCGGAGGCCCGGAAGGACTTGGCGGGAGCGGGCAGGGCCAAGGAACTCGAGTCCCACATTGTCGGGGCCGGCGCCTGGAAGACCGTACGGCCGGTGGAGTCGGCGGCCTTCAGGTTGCCGGTGGAGTCGGCGGATGCGGTGACGCCGTTGCCCTTGAGGCCCATCGTCAGCCTGGCGAGCTTCGGATGGCGTGCCGCCTCGGCCGACTTGACCACGAGGACCTGCGAGATGCCTCCGCTTTCCTCGGCCGTGACCTTGAGGTCCGTCCCCGGGGCGACCTCCCGGTAGACCGCGGTCGGCCCCTCCAGTACCGGTGCGGGCAGTTGCTCCGCCCAGCTGAGGACGAGCTGCTTGCCGTCCTGCTCCAGGGTTGCGAGGGGGCCCGGACCGCCGCCGGACAGGGCCAGGGCGCTGGACGTGGCCTTCGGACGCAGGGTGCCATCCGGTTCCTTGACCAGCGTGGCGTCCAGTTCGGCCCAGCCGCCTCCGCGCTTCGTACGCAACGGAACGACACTGCGGGTCAGGCCCAGCGTGCCGTCCGGACGGGCGACCACCGTGTCGGTCTCGGTCGTCGCTGCCGGGACGGGGACGGGCTTTCCGCTGCTCCGGGCCTCGGCCAGGGCACTGCTCTCGGCGCGCTCCCGCTCGGTGACCGGTCCCTCCGATGGCTGCTGGGTGTTCTGCGCACCTGGTTCCCCGGCTGCGGAGGCCCCCTGCGTTCCGCAGACCGCGGTGATGCCCATGGCCAGTGCGACCAACCCGGCCAGTGCGACCGGCCTCCTGGCCGGCTGCCTTCTTCTCGGCATGCCCCCCCCACGGCAGCCTCCCCAATGTGCTTGTGACTGACAACTGGGCGCGAACGCTAACAGCCCCTGCGATTGCCCAGCCAGCGGTCACGATATGGAATTCATCATTCCTGGAGGCTTATTCGAATAATCGCGACTAATTACCTGTCGAAAACGAGTCATCGCGCAAGCGAATGAGCTATTCTCGGGCGTATTCTCGAACGTGGGGCGCTTGCCTGGTGTTCCTTGTCCGGGTTGGCCCCAATTTTTCGTTGTGCGAACGGGCTAGGCTCCCGGGTCAATTGACGCTCGGAGACCGTGGGGGAATGCCGTGCCGGCGCCGGATGATCTTTTATCGGCGATCAGAAGCAGGGCGCTCCGGCGCCGTGCCGCGATTTCGCTCTTGATCATTCTGTCCTTGATCTTAGGTACGGGAACGGCCGATGCCGCCTCCGGCTGGAAACCCAAAGATCCCCGCCGCTGGTCACCGGGCCCTCTGGAAAAGACCAAGCCGGTTTCCGGCCGGAATGCGGCCAAGACCGCACCGATCGTTCCTCCGGGCGACCGCACCGCACCGTGGAAGTCGCAGGACGTGCACTGGCCCGCGGCCGCCCAGGCCGAGGTAGATCTCAGCGCGGCCCCCGCCGCGGTGCGCCCCCGCTCCCCCTTCGCCGCGCCTGCGGACGGCTCTTCCGCAGCCGTCCCGGCCGTCCCCTTCCGTGACCCCGGCCGGGCCGGCGCCTCACCGGTGTGGGTGACCGCATCGGGGAAGGGCCTTGCGGCCACGGCGAAGGACGCCCCGAGCAAGGGCAAGGCGTCCGTCCGCCTCATGGACAGGGCCGCGGCCGAGCGGGCCGGCGTCCAGGGATTCCTGCTCTCGGTCCGCCCCACGGCTGACCCAGCGGGCGGAACCCCGGTCACGGTGTCCGCCGACGTCTCCTCCATCGCCGGCGCGTTCAGCGGCGACTGGCTCTCCCGCGCCCGGCTCGTCCGACTGCCCGAGTGCGCGCTGTCCAGCCCCGAGCGCGCGGAATGCCGTACGCAGACACCGCTGCCGACCTCCAACGACACGGACCGGCCCGGCCTACTCAGCGCGGAGGTGGCCCTCGACGGCGGGCCCGGGCCCAAGGACGAAGGGCAGCGGTCCGCCGCCGCGGGCGGAGCCACGGTCCTCGCCGCGACCGCCGCACCCGCCGGCCCCGCTGGCACCTACACCGCCACCAGCCTCGCGCCCTCCGGCACCTGGAGCAGCGGCGGGAACACGGGCGGCTTCTCCTGGAGCTACCCGATCGCGGTGCCCGACGGGCTCGGCGGCACCAAGCCGAGCATCGCCCTGCCGTACAGCTCGCAGTCGGTCGACGGCCGTACGGCGGCGACGAACAACCAGGCGTCCTGGATCGGTGAGGGCTGGGACTACGCGCCGGGCTTCGTCGAGCGCCGGTTCAAGCCCTGTTCCAAGGACGGTGAGACGGGCACTAACGAACAGTGCCTCGCCGGCGACAACGCCGTCCTCTCCCTCAACGGCAAGACCTCCACTCTGGTGCGCGACGACACGTCCGGCACCTGGCGCCTGGAGAACGACGACGCCTCCAAGGTCGAGCGGCTGACCAGCGCCGCCAATGGCGACAACAACGGCGAGCACTGGAAGATCACCGCCGTGGACGGCACCCAGTACTACTTCGGTGCGGGCCGCAGGCCCGGCAACCCCGCGGCGCCCGCGACCCACTCCGCCTGGACCACCCCGGTCTACGGCAACAACACGGGGGAGGAGTGCCACCAGTCGACCTTCGCCGCCTCCTGGTGCCAACAGGCCTGGCGCTGGAACCTTGACTTCGTCATCGACCCGCGGGGCGGCCTGATCACCCACTGGTACGAGACCGAGACCAACCACTACAAGCGCGGCGCCACCGCAGCCACCCCGGACGGGACACGCACCCCCTACATCCGCGGCGGCAACCTCGTCCGGACCACCTACGGCTCCAAGGCAACGGACGCCGACACCGTCAAGCCCACGGCCCAGATCCTCTTCGCCACGGCCGAACGCTGCCTCGCCGACGCCGCCTTCGACTGCGCCCCGGCCAAGCTGACCAAGGCCAACGCGGCGAAGTGGCCGGACGTCCCCTTCGACCAGAGCTGCACGGCCACGGGCACCTGTGAGAACACCGCCGCCACCTTCTGGAGCACCAAACGGCTCACCACCATCACCACCCAGGTCCTCAACGGCAGCGGCGGCTACAGCAGCGTTGACTCCTACGCGCTCAAGCACGAGTTCCCCAACCCGCAGGACGGCACCGCCCCGTCCCTCTGGCTGGCCTCGCTCACCCACACCGGACACGACGGCACGGCCTCGCTGCCCACCCCGCCGGTCACCTTCTCCGGCCGTCTGATGAACAACCGGGTCGACTCCAGCGGCGACAACAAGTCCCCGCTCAACCGGCGCCGGATCGTCGGCGTCACCACGGAGACCGGCAAGGTGACCGATATCGGCTACGCCGACCCCGACTGCGGCCCGGGCATCGCACTGCCCAGGGCCCAGGACACCAACACCACCCGCTGCTATCCGGTCTACTGGAACCCGGACGACAGGAGCCCGCTCGATCCCACCCTCGACTGGTTCCACAAGTACGTCGTCGCCCGCGTCACCGAGATCGACCCCTTCGGCGGTTCCCGTCCCAGGGAGGTCCGGTACGAGTACGTCGGCGCCGCCGCGTGGCACCGCGACGACGAGGAGCTGACCGAGGACAAGCGCCGCACCTGGAACCAGTTCCGCGGCTACGAGCAGGTCGTCTCCCGGACCGGCAACGCTCCCGACGCCGTCTCCAAGTCGGCGGTCTTCTACCTGCGAGGCATGGACGGCGACGTCAAGGCCGACGGCAGCAAGCGCACCGCCACCTTCACCGGCGTCTCCGGGAACACGCTCAAGGACAACGACCACCTCGCCGGCACCGTCCGCGAATCCCAGACCTTTGCCTCGGACAACGGCGAGCTCGTCTCCGCGTCCCAGTCCGAACCCTGGCTGTCCCAGGCCACCGCGACCCACAGCCGCGGCACAAAACTTCCCCCGCTCACGGCCCGGATGCAGCGGCCCGGAGCGTCCCAGGAGAAGTCCCTGCGCGCCGACAAGACCTGGCGGACCACCTCGCAGGCCGCCACGTACGACAGCGTCTACGGCATGCTGCTCAAGGCGCTGGACCGAGCCGACAGTCTGCCCGACACCTGTACCACCACCTCGTACGCCCGCAACACCTCGGCCTGGATGGTCGACAGGGTCGCCGAGACCGTGCAGGTCGAGGGCGACTGCGCCACGACCCCGAGCGCGACGAACACCCTCGCCCGCAACCGCACCCTCTACGACAGCCAGGCCTTCGGCACCCTCAACGGCCCCGGTCTGGCCACCAGCACGGAGAACCTGGACCGCTTCGAGTCCGGCCAGCCCAAGTACACCACCGCCTCCACCGTCACCTACGACGCCTACGGGCGCATCACCAGCACCACCGACCCGGGGGGCGCCAGGACCACGTCCGTCTACGAGCCGGCGACCCTCGTACCCCCGGCCACGACCAAGGTCACCAACGCCAAGGGCTGGACCACGACTTCTACGCTCCACCCGCTGCGCGGCCTCTCGGTCAAAACGGTCGACCAGAACGGCCGCACCACCGAAGCCGCGTACGACGCCCTGGGCCGTACCACCGCCGTCTGGCTGCCGGGCCGGGCGAGGGAAACGACTGCCAGCACGCTCTACACCTACGCACTCTCCAACACCGGCACCAGCTCGGTCACCACCCAGTCACTCAGGTCGGACCAGTCCTACGCGACCTCCATCGCGATCAACGACGCGTTCGGACAGCAGGTGCAGCTCCAGTCCGTCGCGCAGAACGGAGCCGTGGGCAGCCGCCTCATCACCGACACCGCCTACGACAGCCACGGCCTCGCGGCGAAGACCAACCAGACCTACGTCAACAAGAACTCCGACCCGATCGCCACCCGGTTCGTCGCCGACGACAACACCGTCCCCGCCCAGACCACGACGGACCACGACGGCCTCGGACGGCCGACCGCCTCGGTCTTCCTCTCCAAGGGGAAGGAGCAGTGGCGGACCACCACCGCCTATCCCGGAGCCGACCGCACGGATACGCTCCCGCCCATGGGGGACACGGCCACGAGCGCGATCACGGACGCCCGCGGCCGCACGGTCGAACGGCGCACCTACAAGGGCGCCGGCGCGGACGGCGAGTACGACGTGCTCCGCTACACCTACTCGACGACCGGGCAGATGACCCGGCTCACGGACGCCGCAGGCAACGCCTGGACGTACGAGTACGACCTGCACGGCCGCCGCACCCGCTCGACTGACCCGGACAAGGGCGTCGCGACCACCGCCTACGACCAGGCCGGACGCCCCGTCTCCGTGCAGGACGCGCTCGGCACCACCATCTTCACCAGCTACGACGTCCTGGGCCGCCCCATCTCGCGGAACCGGGGCGCCGTCGACGGCCCCAAGCTGGCCACGTTCGAGTACGACACCCTGCTCCCCGGCAAGCCCACGTCCTCCACGAGCTGGGTGAACGGCAAGGCCTGGCGGCAGGAGACCACCGGCTACGACATCGGCTACCGGCCCACCGGCACCCGACTGACCGTCCCCGACGGCGAAGGCGCCCTCACCGGCACCTACTCGCTCTCGACCAGCTACGACCCCGTGACCGGACTGGAACGCCGCACCGCCCTGCCTGCCGCAGGGGGCCTGCCCTCCGAGCGCCTCGAAGCCGGCCGCAACATCAACGGCCTGCCGGTCTCCTACGGCTCTGACACCACCGACTACGTCAACTTCACCGACTATGACGAACGCGGCACCGTGCTGCGGACCACCTTCGGTGACGTCCCCAAGCAGGTCAGTCTCACCACCATCCAGGACCCGGCCACCGGCCGACTGCTCGGCACCCGGATCGACAAACAGGACCAGACCACTGCGGTCGAGACCACCAACTACACCTACACCCCTTCCGGTGACGTCACCTCCGTCGACAACAACCAGGGCTCCGTACGCGACCTCCAGTGCTTCACGTACGACCACCTGCACCGCCTGACCGGCGCGTGGACCGACACCGGAGCCACGACCACCCGGCCCGCCCCCTCCGTCCCCGCGATCGGAGGCTGCTCCCGCACCGCCCCCGAGGCCGGGGCGATCGGCGGACCGGCCCCCTACCGCCAGGACTTCACCTACGACATAACCGGCAACCGCACCTCGCTCACCGACCACGACCCCGCGGGCGACCCGGCCAAGTCCGTGACCATCACGACGGCCTTCCCGGCGCCCGGCTCGGCGCGCCCGCACGCCCCGGCTTCCACGACCAGGCAGACCGGCACCGGCCCGGCGGCCGCAGCCCCCGTCACCTACGACTCGACCGGAAACACCCTCACGCGCCCCGACGGCACGGGACGCAGTCAGACCCTGACGTGGAACGAGGAGGGCCACCTCGCCTCCGCCACCAGCAAGGCGGGCACCTCCACCTACGTCTACGACGCCGACGGCAACCGGCTGCTGCGCCGCGACCCGGGCAGGACCACGCTCACTCTCGGCTCGACCGAACTCACCCTCGACACCGCGACGAACAAGGTCACCGGCACCCGCTACTACGCCACCCCCGGCGGCCCGACCATCGTCCGCACCTCCGACGGCAAGCTCTCCTACGTCGTGGCCGACCACCACAACACCGGCACCACGGCCATCGACGCCACCACCCTCCAGGTCCAGCGCCGCAGCACCAAGCCCTTCGGCGAGGAGAGAGGCCCCAAGCCGGCCGCCTGGCCCGGCGAGAAGGGCTTCGTCGGCGGAACCCAGGACACGTCCACCGGCCTCACCCACATCGGAGCCCGCGAATACGACCCCCACACCGGCACCTTCCTCAGCGTCGACCCGGTCCTGACACCCGGCTCCAGCCAGTCCCTCAACGCATACAGCTACGCGCACAACAGCCCGCTCACCACCTCGGACCCCAGCGGTCTCTGCGCCGAACTCGACTGCCCCACCCGCGCCTGCGCCACCTGCCACAACACCACCCCGGGCCACCAACCCCGGCCGGACGCCCAGCAGCCGGGCAGCGGCTCGGGCAACCCGGCGGCCCGTTCCGGCCACGGCGCGAACTACGGCAACAGCTACCGGGCTCCCCGCTACGGCGGCAGGCCCCCCAACTGCAGCATGACCCGCTACGGCTGCGGCGGCCCGAAGCCCCCTCCGCCGCCTACCCCTCTCCCGGCTCCCCCGTGGCTGCCGCCGCCACCTCCCGTGATCGTTCCGAACGACTGCCGCACGGACGACACAAGGGTTGATTGCATGGTGGATATCTCACCCGATAAGATCCTTTACCGTCCGTTCAATGAGGGGAACAAGAAGAACGGCGCCAATGAATTGGCGTACTGGTATTCCCAAAATTCGGACAGCTGCGCAAAGCGCGCGCAGCAGTACGTGTGCTTCGGCAGCTCACCTGCGGGGGATCAGCCTCTGACTGTTGGTGACGTGCATTTCTATCCGGAAAGTAAGGGTGATTTTTCCGAACGCCTCAAAAGTGAGGCGGATTGGCGACAGGCGATGATGCCGCTCGTAGGACCGGAAATGACTGAGGAGCGTGGGCCGGACCTGGAGCGTCATGAAGCAATTCACTCACAGCAGTGGGCCAGGTCCGAGAACGCTGCAACATTCGCCCTGAAATATTTCAGGGAGGTCGCCGCGTCAGAGCATGAAGTGGGAACCCCTGCGCATGCGAATCGATTTGAAATGGAGGCGAACCTCTGGTGGGGGGGATATCTGAGATGGTATCCGGCACAGTTCATCGTGCCCGGCGAAAAGATGAAATTCTGAAAAGGGCGGCCATGACGTCGAGTCTGAGAGACGCTGGACGGATGGCGGCCGCAGTAGTGCTCACAGCTTTGGCTGCTGCCGGATGTACACCTGCCCCCAAATCCCTGCTTGCAGTCGAGCGTATCGATACAGGTAAGGCTCGCGTGCTGGTTGCTCCTTGCCCGCAATACGTTGCAATGCAGTTCTCTGTCTTCAGCTCTGGGGGTGCCACAGGTTCTCGGAGGTGGGCCCTCATCAGCAACTCCATGGGTGGTTCACTTACGCAGGTGGAGCTCTTTTCCGCTCCTCCGGGCTGGAATGTCACCAGCTCGGACCTGAGTGATCTCACGGGCGGGAGTGAATACACGGTGACGATGCGCGGGGCGGTGAGCGGTCGCGGACTGGATGCGAAAATATCCTTCACTCCCGATCGATTCGAAGCTATCCAGCCTGGGCAAGTTCTGGTCCGAGACGGCAAGGGGGTGAAGATGGTAAAGAGATCTGAATTTATGAAGAAGGACTCTGCTCGCTGTACTCCCGAGTAGGGAGGCCGGGGCCGTGCGCGCCGTCGCCGAAGTCGTTGAAGACCTCACCCGGCGCGACTTCCTCGACGTCGCCGGCCGCTGCCGGCTCCCCGTCCTGTTCGTCAACGGCCTCGGCGACCCCCTCTTCCGCGCGAGCTTGCGGTGGTTGCCCGGCGCCGCCGGCACGCCGACTTCCCGGTCCCGGCCGGGGGAATGGACATGCACCCGCAGTTCGACCGCGCATGAGGGCCCGGGCAGCCCTGCCCACCGGCTTTGAGGCGCCGGGCGGGGTCAGGCTGGGGCCGACCGGGCAGCGGTTTTGCCCCGAGAGGGGGACCGGGACGGTGTCCTCCCAGCACCCAATCATGTGATATGCGTATTTTGCGACCTATGGTCAAGGTCAAGCTCACCGCCCTCGCGGGCGCAGCCGGGGCACTGGCGACTCTGGTCGCCCTGCCCGCCCCCGCCCACGCTCACATCCCGCTGCCCGTCGCGTGCAGCGAGACAGCCCTGCGCACCGCCATCAACCGGGCCAACACCCTCCCCGGCCCGGACACCCTCTTCCTCGCCCTGGGCTGCACCTACACCCTCACGACCGCCGACAACCCCGGCAACGGCCTCCCCATGGTCACCAGCGACATCAACATCATCGGCAACGGCAGCACCATCCGCCGGCAGTCAGCGGCGGACTTCCGCATCATCAAAGTCTCGGGCCCCGGCGGCCGCCTTACCCTCAACAACCTCACGATCCGCGACGGCCGCTCCGCCAGCGGTGGCGAAGGCGGGGGTGGAATCGCCGCCGAGACGGGGACCACCCTCACCCTCAACTCCGTCGAGGTATCCCGCAACTTCGCCGGCGCGACCGGCCCCGGCGGCGGCATCGTCAGCAGCGGCGCACTCACCCTGCGCAACAGCACCGTGAGCTACAACATCTCCACCAACAACGGCGGCGGCATTTACACGTTCGGGACCACGAACATCTCCAACAGCACCATCACCGGCAATACCGCGAAGGACGACGGCGGCGGCATGGACACCCGCGGCAGCCTCACCCTCACCGGCAGCCGGATCACCGAGAATGCCGCCCGGTTCGGCGGCGCTGGCATCTACGCCTACCAGCTGACGGGAACGATCACCGACACGCTCATCCGCGGCAACAGCGCGGCCGAGAATGATGGCGGCGGACTGTACAACCGCGATTCCACCCTCACCCTGGAACGGGCCACCATCCTCGCCAACCGGACCCTCAGCAGCGGAGCACGCGGCGGCGGCGTGGGAAACACCTCCAGCGCGACCCTCAACATCCGCAACAGCTCCGTCACCAACAACTTCTCCAACACGGCCTCCGGCGGCATCTTCAACGACGGCGGAACCGTCAACCTCACCACCACCCCCGTCACGGACAACTACCCCACGAACTGCTCCCCGAGCCCGGTCCCCGGCTGCACCGGCTAACCCTCACGCCGCCACGTCGACCCTCGACTGGCTCCCGGGAGGCGGGACCGCAGCGCCTCGCACTGACAGCGCGACTCCCGCCTGCCCCCCCCGACCGGACCACAGGCGGCGAGAACGGGCACGCGGCGGCGACAGCCACGGAGACCAGGGGAACTTGCACAGTTCTCCTGACCCAAGCGGCCGCGGTGCGCCATGGTCGAGGCAGGGACCGCCGCCGAGGCGGCCCGCATGCGGAAACGTGAGCGCCACGATGGCGGATGACCGGGAGACCTGGACGACGCAGGAGTTCGGCCGCGTCCACGAGAGCTCGGTCGGAGTCCTCCTGGCCGACGGCGGCATCCCGCGGCCAGCGCTCTTCGACACCGGGTCGGGCTTGGACGTGCACGAGAGCACCCACTGGTCCGTCTACGACGGCCGCCTCCCCCCCCACATCCCCCGCGCGGCCGCGCTGCGCGCTGCGTAGCGTGCTGTGGCCGCCGGACCCCCGTCGCGGAGCGGCCGGTGCAGCGCACCGTGCCGGTGGGCGGCAGCGGGTCCGTTTGGCGCTGGGGTGGGTGGATGAGAGCGGCCGGCACGAGGGTGTGGTGGTCGCCGTCCTGGCCGGCGGCCAGGAGGCCGCGCCCATCGCGGCTCTGGATGGGAGCACGGCGTGGTGGGACAGTGACGGAACAGTGTCCGAGCGCGCGGTCGCGGTGAAGGCCGCCTGCGGATGCGGCTGGCGGGCGAGCGCGACTCATCCGGTGGTGTGGGGCGACGTCGAGGCGACCGAGGGCGAGCACGCCCGGACGGGTCCGTTCGCGGACTGGGAGTACCACGTCACCACCGTCGAGGGCCTCTTCCCGCGCGACGTCGAGCAGATGCTGACCGCCCTGCAGCAGCGGATCGGCGAACTCTCCAACACCCGGCCGACGGCCGCCCTGCACGCTGTCGCCCGCCTCCAGGACGCGGTTCCCGGCCTCGCCATCGACACCGTCCGGGCCGCCCGCGGTTCCCTTGTCACCTGGGAAGTGATCGGGACGGCTCTGGGCTGTACCCGTCAGTCCGCCCATGAATGCTACGCCCACCACGTCAAGGAGTAGTCCAGGCCGTGGCATCCTTCGACGCCGTCACCACGCAGCGCACCACAACCTGGCTTTGTTCACGAGTAGTGAAGCCCGATGTTCACCGTTTCGGAAGGCAGCCGGGTCGCTCCGGGGTCGATGTTCACGAGAACGGGAGGCACCCTGTGGCGGCCTCTGCCGATCGAGTGGGGCAAGGGCAACTCAGGGCCCGTCATGGGGCCATGCGGGCCCGGGCAGCGGCCCGTACCTCCGGTGTTTCCATCGGGTCGTCACGGAGTACGGCGATGCGGTGCAGGGCCTGCGGGTGGTGGGGTGCCGAGGCGATGGCGAGGAGCCGAGCCCGTTCCTCACAGTCCCAGAGCGACTCGGTGTACGCCTCGTCCAGGCCGGAGGGGTCGATCGCGGCGAGGGCCTTCAGGTAGTCGGCGCGCTCGTACGAGTGCGGGGTATGCCGCCAGTAACGCCACAGGACGGGCACGGCGTCGGCGGCTTCCGGCCCGAAGCGGGCCAGTCGCTGCGCCGTGGTGTCGGGACCGCACCAGACACGGGCCTCCCACTGTTCGGCGAGTTCGGCCACGAGCCCCGGAAGCGCTTCGGGCCCGGGGTGGTCGGCCAGGACCGCCGCCCCCAGCGCCGCGAGCCACTCCCGGCCGTCCGCGGCCCACTCGCGTGCCGCCGGCACGGCGAGGGCTCCGAGGCGTGCGATCGCCGGCCGGAGTCGGGGCAGGGGGCGGCGGCCGTCGAGGGTTCCGAGCGAGGGCACGAGCGGGATCAGCCCCGGCACCGGCTCCCGCACGGCCAACGCTCGCAGGGCATCGACCTTGGTGTTGAACTCCGTGCCGTCGGCGGTCAGCAGGGCGAGCAACTCCTCGTCGCTCAGGTGGCTGAGGGACGGCCGCGGAATGAACCGGCGGTCCGGCAGCATGATCCCGAACCGGCCCCACGGCTCGAAGGACCACGGGAGGTCCTCCTCCCCGCTGATCCGGGCGCGCGCCACATCGCCCAGGTCCTCCCACCACTCGGCCGGCCAGCCATCCGCGACCGATTGCAGTACCGCCACCCAGTGCTCGCCCACCCGGATGTACGCCCGAAGCCCTTCCCGGGCCTCACCCGAACCGGCCAAGGCCAGCAGCTCCAGCACATCGGCGGCCCGCCGGCACTCCTCCTCGTCCCCCGCCAACTGGGCCACCAGCGGCGCCGGCGAAAGCTCCAGGTCCCGGATCAACCGCGCCTGGTAGACGCAGCGGGTCTCGGTCTGGGAATCCCACTTCCAGTTCCGGCGGATCCCGTCGTACACGAACCGCGCTCCGGCCCCGGGCTCGGCCAGTGCGCGCTGCGCGCCCAGCCCGCGGCCGCGCTGCAGCATCCCTTCCAGCGTGTCGTGGCGGGCGTAGGACAGGGTGCGGGACATCTCATCGTGATAACTCACCACGCCACATCCTGCCTGGCTGGGAACGCAGTCGCCCTGCGATATCGGCCCGAACCACCGGACGCAGCCGCCTCAGCGGTTCGCCCGAGGCCGATGACGATCGAGCAGAACCGCCCAACGCCACCGACCCCGGACAAGGGACTAGAGGACCGACCCCTCTCAGCCCCACAGCCTCGTGCTGTCGAAACTCGTGAACAAACGGTGTGCCGGCTCAGGGCCGCGTGCCTCCCGAACCACTGTCGAAGCACTGTCCATTCCCATGTACAAAGCCACCACCCGCAGGCCCGCGTCAGCAGCGGATCACAGGAGGGTAGGACGAGCGGACGGCGGCGGCGCGTTTCTCTTCCGCGATCCGCTCCCGGTCCCGGACGAGCGCATCCTCTTGGGCCTCCAGGGAGACGGTCTCGCCGCAGGTGATCGCTGCCGTGTCGCTGACGGCGGCCAGGGAGTACCGGATGGGGGAGCGGGTCGCGCGCGTCGGCAGACGCAGGCGGGCGACGCCGGCCGGGAGTTCGGCCCGCACCGCTCCGTGCCAGCGGATCCACAGTGCGGGGCGCCCGCGCAACGCCTCGTCGCGGAGCTTGTCCACGGCGGTGCCAATGTCCTCGCGGTCGTCTCGACCGCGATCGGGGGGCCGTCCTCGCGCAGGAGCCGGAGGTCGAGGTACGCGGACCAGGACGGTGACCAGTACGTTCGGCAGCCCCCCGGCTGCAGGCGAGGCGGGTCGATGTACCGCATGGATGCTTCCGCCCGGCACTTCCACCTCGAAGCCCTCGCCCAATCGGCCACTGCCCGGGTGATGGCGGGGGTGGCCTCCGCGGCGGTGACGCGGGTGAAGGCGAAGCCGGTCTCGGACAGGTACGCGTGTAAGGAGGCGGCGAGGCTCTCGGACTCGCACGCCGTCGGTTCGTCTGACATCCGCTGATTCTCGGGCCCCCACTGACAGCGCGCGGCGCATCCTGCGAATGGACAGGCCGTTTCTGTTGGGCAGTTGGAGTATCCGCAGGTCGCCTGCGGGGAGTACCGTCCGGGTGAGGAGTCCAGAACGGAGAGGTGCCCGTCATGACCCATTCCCCCGACACCGGCATTGGCGCGCGCGTGCGTGTGGCCCGGATCGCGGCAGGCCTGACGCAGGCGGAGATGGCCGGTCTGGTGGGCCGCTCGGAGCGCTGGGCCGAGGACGTCGAGGCCGGCCGCCTCCCGCTGGACCGCTATTCGCTGATCACGGCCGTGGCCACGGTCTGCGAGGTCGACGTCGTCTGGCTCTTGGGACAGCCGTACCGGCTGCGCCGTGAACAGGGCTCCGCCGTCCCGCACGTGCCCGCGCTCCGCGCCGCGCTGCGCCGCTCCTCACTGATCCTCTCTGGCCATCCCGGTCTCGTGCCGTCGGGGCCGGCCGCCGACGTCCAGCGGGTCCGGGACCAGGCCGCCGCCACCAACCGGCACCGCCAGGGCGCGAACCTCCCCGCGGTCGCGGGCCTTTTGCCCGCCCTGCTGGAGGACCTGAACACCACGATCCTGTCGAGGTCGGCGGGGACTTCCTTGTCGAGCTTGACGAGGAACTTCTTGAACTCCTCGGCGCGGTGGCGGTGGTGCAGGGATCCGATGACCTTGCCGGTGGCGACTTCGAGTGCGGCGAAGAGGGTGGTGGTGCCGTGCCGGACGTAGTCGGCCGTCCGCCGCTCGGGCACCGCCGGCATCATGGGCAGCACCGGCTGGGACCGGTCCAGGGCCTGGATCTGCGACTTCTCGTCCACACAGAACACCAGGGCCCGCTCAGGCGGGTCCAGGTAGAGGCCGACGACATCGTGGACCTTGTCGACGAAGTACGGGTCCGTGGACAGCTTGAACGTCTCAAACCGGTGCGGCTGCAGGCCGAACGCCCGCCAGATACGCGACACCGTCGACTGCGACAGACCGGTCTCTTTGGCCATCGACCGCGTGGACCAGTGCGTCGCACCCTTCGGTGTCGACTCCAGCGTCCTGGTGACGAGGGCGGCGACCTGCTCGTCGGTCACCGTCCTCGGACCTCCCGAACGCGGCATGTCTCCCAGGCCCGAAATGCGGTGCTGCACGAAGCGGGCCCGCCAGCGGCCCACCGCCTGAGGCGTGGAACCGACCAAGGCCGCGACGTCCTTGTTCGTCGCACCATTGGCACAGGCCAGAATGATCCGACAACGCAAGGCCCACGCCTGCGGCGTCGAGCGGCGCCGCACCCAGCCCTCGAGCGCGGCCCGCTCCTCATCCGTGAGCACCAACTCGGCCTTCGGCCGCCCCATCGCCATACCGAAAGCCTACATCTGAATGGAATTCCAGACTCAGAACACTAGTCGTCGTCGATGGCCTCGTCGTCGCGGAACCGGCGCCAGATCCGGGTGCGGTGCAGTACGTAGAGCGCGCCGATCAGGAAGACCGCCTGGAGGCCCACGGCGAGCATCCAGAAGATGGCCCGGCTCTCCAACTCATCCGACAGGTACGCGAAGTTCATTCCGAAGAACCCGGTCAGGAAGCTGAGCGGCAGGAAGATCGTCGAAACGATCGCCAGCCGGTTGATCACACCGTTCTGCTCACCCGACACCAAGGAGGAATAGGTGCCGAAACCGCGCCGGGCCGCCTCCTGGAGCGCCTCGATCTCTGTCAGTACCAGCCGCGACGTGCGCTGGTACTCGCGGGCGAGCCGCTGGCGCTCCTCCGGGAAGCTGCGGTTCAGGATCCTGCGCGTGACGAACTCCTCCGCCGCCTGGTGGTAGGGGAGCAGCGAGTGGTGCAGCAGCGCCGCGGCCCGGCGTAGCCGCGCCAGGCGGTAGAGCTGCTCCGCATCCCGCTGCCGGAACATCGCGTCCTCCAGGTCTTCCACCTCCAGGAGCGCTTGGACGGCAGAGCGCCGGTAGGTCTCCAGCGCCTCGCCGAGCAGCAGGAACAGCGTGGAGACGGCGTCGGGGGGCCGCTCGTGCGCGAAGCGTGCGACGCAGCGCTCCACCAGGCCGGCCGGCCCCCGGTGCACCACGACCACGTACCGCTCGGTGGCGACGACGTGGAGGTGGACCACCCGGTCCGCTTCCATGGCGGGCACCACGAAGACGGCGGCGTCGCCGAGGAACTCGGCGCGGGCGGTCTGCCCTTGCCGGCCCAGCCACGGCAGGTCCGCGCCCTCCAGGCCCAGCAGATCGGCGACCCGCTGCTCGCCGGGTTCCGCCTCCTCGGGCAGCTCGGCGTACACGAACAGGAAACGGGATGCGGCGAGGCGCTCACGGGCCTCCTCGGAGCGGGTGCGCCGTATGACGCCCTCGGGCATCGACACCACCGAAACGATCATCGCCTCACCGTGCCAGGACCTCCGCGAACGCCTGGGCTTCCAGTGTCTCGGGGTCGGCCGCCTTCCGCACCCGGGGCCCGACGGGGCGGTCTCTGCTCACCTGCTCGGGACGAGCGGGGTCAGCAGGCGCCCGGGTCCTTCCAGACCCCCACCCACTGGCGGTGCCCGCTACGTACGCCAGGTTCGTACAGGTCCCGCCGGGCGGCGGCGGGGGCGCCCATCTGACCGTCCGGCTTCACGCCGACGAATGCCCAGTCGTCGGCGGCCAGCCATACGAGGAACCCCGGGGCTGCCCATCGCCGACCGACGCGGACCCCACAAGATCGGGGCGGGCGTCCTCCTGGAGAGGGCCGGAATCCACCGCCCCGACGTCGACGCGGCAGCGACGGCTCGGCGCCGTTTGTGGCACCACGGTCAACCTCCGCGGCAGCGGCCTGCGAACGGGTTCTCCACCTGCGCCGGCTGCTCGACTGGAAGGCGATCGCCGACCCGGCGGACGTCCTACCCCGGGGCCGGATCGCGATCGCCGCGTACCTGGGCGGGGGCGACCTGTTCGACTGGGCGCTCGAGCGGTACGCGGAGCCTCACGCCGACCGCGATGTCCCCCGGCCCGGCTGGCTTCGGCCACCCCGATCGAGGTCCCCGCGGACGCCGAGGTGCGCGGGTTCCGGCTGGACGGCGACGAGGAGATCAACGGGCGCGACATCGCGGTGGACCGCATCGACGAGGTCGTGCCGGCCGGACCTCGCGAGATCTGGGAGAACGACACCCACGATCACGCCCACGACTTCCACGTCTACGAGGTGGCCCTGCCCGTACTCGATGCCGACGGTGCTGAACACGGTGAGCGTGAAGTACAGGGCGTCGGTACGGGTGAGGGGCGCCGAGAAGCTCCCTGGCCCGGACGCCTCGAGCAGATAGTAGGTCGTCGCGTAGAGCAGCAGGAACAGCGGGATCGTCGTCGCGAGGACCTCGACCCCGCGCAGCCGCGGGTGGTCGGAGAGGGCGATCGACCGGATCTGTACGGCGAAGATGACCGCGACGGCGCTCAGGCCGAGGACCAGGGCCGTGATGTCTCCCTGCTTTCCGGTGAAGGGCAGCAGGCAGTATGCGACGAGGACCGCGGCGACCGTGGCCAGGCACCTGATGGTCACGACCAGAGCCGGCCGCACCCGTCGGCGCGGGCGGCCGGCGGGCGACGTGGGCCCCTCGGGCGGGTAGTCGTCCTGGGCGGAGCCCGTCGCGTCCATGCAGCCTCCCGCCTGGCCCTCACCGTCCTGGGAGGCAGCATGGAACACACCCTCCGGTGAACGGGGGCACGTGGTGCCGCGGGCCCAGGGGTGTAGACGGATGGGCGTCGGCGTCGCCCCTCGGTGGGACAGGGCCGCTTCGGCGGCCACGATCACCGGGCCGGCCACCAGGTTCACCGCGGCCGACGCGGTGCCCAGGCGGCACGGCGCCCCGCGCGCAGGGCTCCAGCGGCGGCCCAGCCGACCTGGCCGCACAGGGCGAGCGGAAACGCCAGCCACACCCTCGCCTCGACATCCAGCCCCAACGGGGGACTGATCGCCACGCCGGTGGCCGGCGGCACCGCCACCTCGACCATGGACCCCTCACCGTCGCGCAGCGCCCGGCACTCGCCCCAGACCAGGTGTTCCTGGGTGAGCGAAAGGCCGAAGAGAAGGGCGTAGTGCGGAGGCGGCCAACAGCGAACCGTAGACGTCGCCTGGCCATGACGGTTTGGGTCGGCCCCAGTCGGGCGGCCTGAAGCGGCCCCGGTGAGGGTCGGATCCGGTGGTGGTGGCGGCCCGAAGTGGACCCGGGTGTTGGCGTGACGCGGCCCCGCCCGATGGGCCGTCGTCCTTTGCTGGGAGAATCAGCTGGTCCGAGTGCGGCCAGCGAGATGACCGGAGGAGCGAGTGACTGCTCAGCAGCCCCTTGACGAGGTTACCGCGACGGTCGCCACGGACGCCGGAATGCTCGTCTTGTGGGATCCGCAGAGGTTCGAGGCCGTCGTCGATTACGACACGTGGGAGGACGAGCTCCTGGAGGACGAGGACATCGTCCGTCATATCCAGGCGGGTTCCCTTGTTCCGCTGAATGCCGGCGGAGACGGCGCGTTCGCTGTTCAGATTCGCTCGGGCACTGCGGCCGCGCCGGCTGCGTTGACCGAGCGGGAGACAGCCCATCAGCTGGTCGCCTCCCAGCCCTACCTCTTCGTCTCCCGTGGTCGCGCGCTCGTGGGTGGCATCGAAGACGTCAGTGGGGACGCGTCGGATGGCGTGATCGAACACCCAGTGCCTGAGGGCCGCTATGCCGTGGTCGTCCACTTGATCGACTGGCAGGCCGAAGCCGGCAGCCAGGACGCGGCTGGGCGCCCTGTTCCCGGAGCCCTGCCGGACTTCGTGGTGCTGATCGACCTTGCTCAGCCCGGTCAGGGAGCCTTCCGGACCGCAGTGAATACGTTCGAGGCCCCGAACGGCTGACGTCAGCGGACCCGGTTCAGACCGCCTTGAGCTGCTGCTGGGCCTTGGTATGGGCGAGGCGGTAGGACTCGGTGCCGGTCTCGATGATCGCACCGTTGAAGGTGAGGCGGTCGACGATGGCCGCGCAGAGCCGGGGGTCGGTGAAGGTCTTGGTCCAGCCTCCGAACGATTCGTTCGAGGCGATGGCCACACTGTTCTTTTCCTCCCTCTCGGTCAAAACCTGGAAGAGTATTTCGGCGCCCCGCCGGTCGAGTTCGAGATATCCCAGCTCATCGATGCACAAAAGATCGACACGCCCGTAGCGGGCGATGGTTTTGGTCAGCTGTTTGTCGTCGGCGGCCTCCACGAGTTCGTTGACGAGCTTGGCCGCCAACGCGTATCGGACTCGGTAGCCGGCCATGGCAGCGGCCGTGCCCAGGCCGATCAGCAGGTGAGACTTGCCGGTGCCGGAGTCGCCGATCAGGCAGAGGGGCTCACCCTTGCGGATCCACTCGCAGGTGGCGAGGTTGTTGATCAATGCGGGGTTGATGTTGGGGTTGGCGCGGTAGTCGAAGTCGGAGAGCCACTTCTGCCGGGAGAATCCGGCTGCCCGGATCCTGCGTTCGGACCGGCGTCGGTCGCGGTCTTCACATTCGGCCATCAGCCGCTCGGCGAGGAACCCGCGGTAGGAGAGCTGTTCGCGTTCCGCCCGGCCCACGATGTCGGGGAACTGAGCCCGCATGGTGGGCAGCCGAAGGACCCGGCAGGCGGTGTCGATGGCAGCATCGGAGGCAGTCTCGGTCAGGTTGTGGGGCGGGTGGGTCATGACGGCTCCTTCCGGGGAACACGCAGCAGGTGGTCCCAGGCGTCCAGGGCTGGTGGCGGTCGGTTGTCAGCGGGCAGCTGGGCGACCCGCCGCACGGTCAGGCTGGTGACCTGTGAATCCGGAGCGGGGGCCGCAGGCTCGGGGGAAGGGGTGTTGGCGGTGACGGTCGGGGACCTGCCGCCGGCCTCGGCGACCTTGCGTGCTTCGAGGGCGACGACGTCGTGGGTGAAGGAGCCGACGGCCAGGGCGGAGCGGATGCCGGCGATTACATCGGCATGCTGGAGGTGCCGGTGCAGCAGCAGGACTTTGACCAGTGCTTTCGTGCCCTCAATGTCACCGAGGGCGGTCTTCGCCGCAGCCCAGAGTGCTTCGTGGGTGCTGGTGAAGGAGCCGTTGGCACGGGCCTGGTCGAGAGCTTCGGAGCCGGCGAAGGCGCCCGGCTTGCGCAGGAGGACTTCGAGGTAGTGGTCGAGGACGATGCGGTCCTCGCCCCGACCGGTCAGCCGGGGATGGCGGACGATCTCGGTGCGGCCGTCGTAGGCGATCAGCTCGGTGGACCGCAGGACTACCCGGATCTTGTGCCCGATGAACCGGGCCGGGACCGAGTACCGGCACATCTTCACCGTGATCATCGAGTAGCGGTCGACCCTCGGCGTGAGGGTCAGTCCGGTCTCGAATCCCTCATCGGGCAGCGGCATCAGCAGGCCAGCCTCGTGGGTGAAGTCCTGGCCGATGGTGCGGATCCGCAGCCCGATCCTGCGTGCGTCTTCCTTCCTCTCGAAGCCCAGCAGCCAGGTATTGAGCTCCTCCAGGCTGTCGGCCTGCGGCACCGGAGTGAGGTAGTTGCGGCGGAAGTAGCCGACCTGGCCCTCGACTCCGCCCTTCTCGTGGGCGCCGCGCAATCCCGGCTCGCAGTAGAAGGGGAGGAAGCCGTAGTGCTGGTGAAACGCGGTCCACCGCGGATTCTCCTCCCTGGAGCGGCTTCGGAAGACCACCTTGGTGACCGCGGGCGTCAGGTTGTCGAACCGGACCTGACCTGCGGGAATCCCCCCAAGCACGGAGAACGCGTGGACGTGGCCTTCAAGGAATGCCTGCTGACCGCAGGAGGCGGATATCCGGTGGACGGCTTTGCCCGAGTAGGCCAGCCGCAAGGCGAACAGATAGCACCTGGTCAGTGTGCCGGCCAGGTTCACCCACACCTCACCGAAGTCGACCTCGGCATCCGCGCCGGGCCGGTTGTGCCAGACGATGAACCCGTCGGCCGGGGCGCCGGCCTCAGCGGCGATCTGCGGCCGCCGAGCCGAGACGTAGTCGCGGACAGTCGAGTACGGGACCTCTGCCCCAAGCTCCTCCTCCAGCCGGGACACGATCCGCCGGACGGTGTGCCGCTGCTTGCGCGGCGCCTCAAGATCCGACCTCAGCCAGTCGTCGATGGTCTTCTTCAAGGGGTCCAGCCGGGGCGATCTGCGTACCGGCGGCCGCCGCGGCCTTGGAACCGGCGACGCTAACGCTTCCCGTACCAGCCGCCGATGGACCCCGTACTTCCGCGACAGAGCCCGGACCGACAGCCCCTCCCGCCACGAGTCGTGACGGATCCGGTGATAGATCTCTTCCTTGGTTAAGGACACGGATCCCCCAACCCAGCAACAGCTGAATCGTCCCACCGCAAGCTTCTGGGCGGAGCCACTTCACCCCGTCACAACCCCCACGTACCCCCAATGCGACCCTCACCGGGGCCGCTTCAGGCCGCCCGACTGGGGCCGACTCAAACCGTCATGGCCACCTACGGCCCCCAAGTCCCGCCCGGTACCGGGGAGGCGGTATGCCGTGGGTTCGCGGATGCCTACGGGCTTCCGGAGGTCTTCCGGGAGGCGATCGCGCTGGGCGCACACCTGGTGGAGGTCCCTGACCCGACGGCGCCAGCGGAGCAGCAGCTTGAGCAGCGGCAGGCCTGGTACCGGCGGTGGCTGGTGACGGGCGAGGCGGACTGCGCGGACTGCGGGACCACCGTCCGCTGCGAGAACCTGGAGACGCTGCCCGCCCACCACTGCACACAGCGCCAGGGCGCCCGCCGTGCGGCTTCGGGGCGCGCGGTCTAGGGATGCCGGGAACCGGGCCCGCACCCCGGGGTGGGCCCGGCTCTGCTGCGGCAGCCGCGATGGTTCCTGTGCGCGGAGACGGGGTGCTTGCTTCCGGTGAGCTGCGGAGCTTGGGATGCCCCGAGCCGACCGGGCACTTGGGGGAGCCTGTCCCGCGCGGTCGGCCGTGGGTCGGCCTCCGGCTGGGGGCCGGGGTGGCCAAAGCGTTCGACATCGAGGCGGTTGAGGCCGTGGTGTCGGCGTGGGCGCCGGAGGGGGGGGACGCGGCGGGGCTCCGCCGCGTCCGGGGCGGGCACCCGCGCTGCACAAGCCGGTGCCCCGGTCGGCTCCGAGAGGGCCGGCCGGGGCGTGGGGGTGCCGTCCTGGTGGCGTTGGCCCGGGCGAGCCGCGCGCGCCACCGACACCCCACTACCCGTGACGAGTTAGGAGGTGCAGGGCAGATCGTGCTGCATCTACCACGCCCACCCACAGGGGATCGGCAATGATTTGCTGATCAGTCGCCCCTTCGCCAGTGGTGCGCAGAACGGCATCGAGGCATTCTGCCAACCGGCTCATGGCCTCGGCTTCTTCTTCCGATGCGAGCGTGTAGCCGATGGTCGTATGCGGATGGTCGAGAACGGCAGCGTCATCGAGGATATTCACATTGATGGTGAAGTCCTCGAAGTACTCCGTACTGGGAAACTTGCGCTCAATCCACACTAGCCTCTGATGCTCGGGATCCGAGAGAGCGCGAACCGCTCCCACTACTTCTGCCCTCATGTCAGGCAAGCTTACATTCTCAGGATTTCGTTTCACGGATGATTCCAAGACTTCTACTTGATCCACTCTTCGAGTGGAATGTGAGCATTTTTGGCGTCTTCCCTGATCGATCCAGTGATGGGCTTTCCATCCCTGCCGATTACTTTACCACCGGAGTTGATCACGACGTGATCCACCTGCTGGTATTCCTGCGAATTGCTTGCCTCGACCTTGTCGATACGTACTCCGTTTCCCTTTCGGTCATTCCATCGAACCCCTACGCCCTTCCGGTTTCGGGCCTCGTATTGCTTGAGGGAATCAGGCACCTTATCGCGCGAAGCCTGGCTCAGCCATTCATCTGCTTTGCCTGTAGGAGTACTCTCTGCCTCGCGAAGAGCTGTGCCGAGGCCGTTATTGAAGCGTCCGACGCCATCGGCTGCGGTATAGGCGCCACCAACAATGAGGCCAGTTGAGAGGGCAATGGCTGGAGCTCCCGCCAGACATCCAATGCCCGTCAGGCATATAGCACCACCGCCGATATCGCCGCCCGCACCCCCGGCCATCATCACAACACCAAGTGCTGATTCAAACCCGCCGAGCCACACGTCGGAGTTGGTCAAGATCGCCTGACCGTAGTTGGCTACGGTATTGGCGCCGTCCTTCAACCAGTCGGGTACCCATCCCCAGATACCTCCGTCATCGCTGTTGATGCGTTCATCGGGACCGTAGTCCTGATCCCATGCATCAAGGACCTGTCGACGCTGTGCTTCCTCTTCGCGCTGCTTGAGAATGACGGTCGCAAGGGTGTCGACTCTGGCCTTTTCTGCCGCATCTGCATCTTTTCCTGCCGCAGTGGCTGCTGACCGTGCCTGATTGGCGGAGCCCCAGGCTGTGTCGGCCGAACTACGAGCCCAGTTCGCAGACCGTTGTGCGTCTGCGGCGGAATTTACTGCTCGCACTGCCGCACGCTGGGCATTCCCTTCAGCCTGACGGGCGGTTCTCGCGGATGCTGCAGCAGCTGCGGCAGAGGATTCGGCTTCCTTTGCGGACTGCGCTGCCTGTTTAGCGTGAGTATCAGCCTCCGCAGCCGAATCCCGGGCCTGCTGGGCGTACTGACCCGCTTCTGCAGCTGCCGCACGTTCCGTGGCTGCTGCTGCGTTCGCCTCGGCCGCGCTTTTCTGAGCCGCCGCAGCAACGCGCGCAGCTTCCGAAATTCGCTGCGCAACCTGTGCGACATGGGTGGCCGCCAGCTCGTCCTTCTGCTGTGCCTTGTACTGCTCGGTCTGAATGAAGTTGTGCAGAAGGTCGGTCGGACCCTCGAGAGCGATGCGTGCAGCCGCCTTTACTTCCGGGCCACCGACACTGATGAGCTGAGTGGCTCGGACGCGTTCGTCCTCGGACCGGGAGAGATACTGACCGGTGTTGAGGAACTCCCTGTAAGTTTCGACCTTTCCAGAGTTCAGCGCTGCCCGGCCTGCATCCTTCATGACGGGCCCGCCCGTGGAGGTCAGTTGAGTGATGTAGAGACGGAGGTCATCACCCATGACCTGGTACTGGCGGGTCTGCCAGAAATCGCTGATCTGCGATGCGCCGGTTTGGTGTCAGTGAGGGATTGGCAGTGACGGTCCGTCAGTCAAGGGCGTTCGCGCTGGTCGTATGACCAGGAGCCGCGTCGGTTGCTGACATGGAAGCGGTGCTTGGGGTGGTTGCCGCTGCCATGGGGCGGTACACCAGCACGGTCTCCACTGCCACGGAAACGGTGCTTCTGATCCATGGCGGATGTGGAAGCCGGGAGGCTAGGGGTCTGTGGCGGTCTTCCCGGGCGTAGGGGTGTGTGGTGGTGGGGGAGCGGAGCGCGCTGCCTGAGGCCGCGCAGGTTCAGATGCGTGGCGCGGCGGTGGACCGGCTGCCGGAGTTGCGGGCAGCGGGTCGGCTGACGGCAGGCCATGTGCGGGTGGCCGCAGGGGCGCTGGGGGTGTCGGAGCGGACGGTGTGGCGGTGGCTCGCTGCGTCCGGTCCCACTCCCGGGATGGTCCCGGGTGTCCGGCTGGCGCGGGCGGACCGGTTCGTCGTGACGGACGAGGTGCGTGCGTTGCTGGCGTTGTGGGGCGGGAACGTCGCTGCGGTACAGCGTGAGCTGGCCGAGCGCGCTGGCCGGCAGGCGCCTCCCGGTACCGCCCCGTCGTTGACGACGTTGCGTCGTGCGATCCGGCGGGATCTGTCTGTGGGGGAGCGGGCGGGGCTTGCTGGTGGTGAGCGTGCAGCCCGGAAGCATGATGTGTTCCTGGCCCGGCCTCGGGGCTGGCGGAATCAGGTGTGGGAGGCCGATCACGTTCAGGTCCCGGTCCTGGTCGAGGTTGAGGGCACGGTCCGTCGTCCGTGGGTGACGTGGTTCGTGGACTGCGCGACGAACACGGTGATGGGGGTCGCGGTCACGCCCGGGTATCCGTCGCGGGAGTCGGTGCTGGCCGCGATCCGCGCGGCGGTGCTGCGCGTGGACCCGTTCGGGCCGCAGGGAGGGCTGCTGGAGAAGGTCCGTGTCGACCGGGGTAAGGATTTCTTGTCGAGGACGGTCGCGGCGGCGTTCGGGGCGCTGGTGGTCGAGGTGGAGGACCTGCCTGGCTACACCCCGCACCTGAAGGGCACGGTCGAGGGCCTGAACCGTGCGGTGGAGGTGATGTTCCTCGCCGCGTTGCCCGGCTACGTACCCCAGCCGCGCCCGGGCCGCCGCCCTGGGCGGCCGAAGGACGAGGGGCTGCTCGGCTTCGAGGACTTCACCGCCCGGCTGCTGGGCTGGGTGGAGTGGTGGAACACCGTCCACCAGCCGGGTCCGCTGGGCGGGAAGTCGCCGCTTCAGACCTGGGAGGCGGACCCGACTCCGGTACGGGAGGTCAGCCCGGAGGAGTTGTGGACGTTCACGCTGGAGGACGACGGCCGTGTGCGGGTGGTCTCCACCCGCGGTGTCCGGTTCCGTCGGCGGGACTATGTGGGGCCGTGGATGACGGGCCTGGCCGGTACGAGGGTCAGGGTGCGGTTCATGCCGCACCACGATCACCGGATCGAGGTCTTCGACGCCGAGACCGGCCGCTACCTGGGACCTGCGACCGTTGCGGACGAGGCGAGCCCGGAACAGATCACTGCGGTGCGCACCGCGCGGGCCGCGCGCAGCCGGCGTCTGCGCAAGGACCTCGCCGCAGCCCAGTGCAAGCGCTATGCCGCGGTGACGCGGCCGGGGAAGCCGGAGCGGCTGGACGCGGTGTCCACGATGGAGGCTGCTGCCGAGTTGGCGGTGGCTGATCGGGCGGATCTGTCGAGGCTGGCGCTGCCGGACCTGATCCCGCCGGCGGCGCCTCCGTCTGACTGGCGTACCCCGGCCTCCCTCGCGGCCCGTACCCGGCCGCAGACGTCACCCGTGCCAGATGACGACGAGCCCGGCGGCGGACCGCAGGCCGGTGTCACCGGTGACGGAGGCGGCGCTGCGGGCGGTGGTGTGCGGTGACCGCGCCCACCTACCAGTACGTCGACTTGCCCGACGCCTCCATCGTGACCACGAAGGCACTGCTGACCGCGCGGGAGAACATCGCCGACACGGTCGCCGCGCGGGCGATGATGTGCATCCACGGCAACGCCGGCTTCGGCAAGACCCTGGCGGTCAACACCTGCCTGCACGAGCTGGAGGCATCCCGCGGCGAGGAGGTCTGCCGGGTCACCTTCCGGGCCCCCCACCGCCCGCGCGGTCCGCTACGAACTGTTCGAGACGCTCCGCCTGCCCGGGGAGCCGCCCCGCCACCCCTCCGAGTTCGATCGCCTGCTGAAGACGGCCCTGTCCGAGCGGCCCCGCACCTTCCTCGTGGACGAGGCGCAGTGGCTCAACGGGGAGGCGTTCGAGTACTTCCGCTACCTGTGGGACGAGCCGGCTACTCAGATCGCGATCGTCTTCGTCGGCGGTGCCGGCGCCCACACCGTGCTGCGCCGCGAGCCGATGCTCTCCTCCCGGATCTTCATCTGGCAGCAGTTCACCCGTCTCACCCCCGCAGAGGTCCTCGACGTCGTCCCGCTCTTCCACCCCGTCTGGGAGGACGCCGACCCGGCCGACATCACCTTCGCCGACGAACAGGCCGCCCACGGAAACTTCCGCGCCTGGGCGCAGCTGACAGCCCATGTGCGGACCGCAATGGAGCGCATGGACCGCCCGCGCCCGCGCCCGGACCGCGACCTGCTGCGCTGGGCCTTCAGCCGCCTCGCATGACCCCGCCCTCTACGCTCCGCCTGGCCGTCGTCCTCGACGCCGGTGACGACGCCGCGTTCACCCACAGCGCGCTGGCCGCCCATGCCCCGCACGCCGGCCGCATCACCCTGCATCCCGCGCCGGGCACGACCAGCGACACCGCTCTGGCCGGGGACCTGCTCTTCGCGCTGGGCAAGCCCGCCCACCTCCCGGGCCGTTTCCCGCACGGCCGCCCGCCGTTGTGGAAGGCGGCCTCGGCGTGGACGTCGGCCCGGGCCGTGACCCGCCTGACCGTCTTGCGCGCTCACCTGCTCGACGACCGCCGGCTCCAACGCCTCCTGGCCCTGTGGCGGCAGACCGGCATCCATCTCCCCCTCGTCGTCCACCGCCCCCGCCTGACCGCCGCCCTGGACCGCACTCTCGCTGGCCTGTCCCATACCCGCACCACCATCCTGACCGCGGCCCGCGCCCTCTACGGCGACGTCCCCGCACCCCCAACCGGTGCCGGGCCTGCTGCCGCTGTCACGGTTGGGACCGGTGTGGAGCCGGGACGCTGGCTCACGTTGTCTCCCCTGGACCGGCTCGTCTCCTACGACAGCCCCAGCCCGTGCACGGGCCCCTGCAACCCTGACCTGATCGACTGGAAACACCGGCCCGCCCCCACCCCTCTCACCCCCGCCCAAGCCGAGGAAGCCGCCCGCCGGATCCACACCGTGACCGCCCACCCACAGCTGGCTGCAGCCCTGGCCGCCACCCTGTTCACCGGAGCCTCCTTCCAGCAGCTGGCCACCGCCCGAAGCGACGACTTCCACGACGCCCCAGTCCTGCTCGCACTCCACGACCAGGCCCGGTTCACCGACGGCTGCGCCACTCACCCCGTCCCGCCCTGGGCCATCGTCTTCCTGCGCGCCGCCACCCGCTACGCCCACCTGACCCAGGCCACCCACCTGCTCGCCGGCCCCGGGGAGCGCCCGACCGTCCTGCGCCTGGCCGAGACGGCCGGACTACGCCCGCCTCAGCCACCCGGCGCCGAGCGTGTGGACCGGCAGGACGCGGTGGTGTGGGACTGGTGCGAAGTACAGGAAGCCCACGGCTACTACCGGCTCCCGGCCACCCGCTGACGGCCTGCCGCAGACCCGTCACTGGAGAGCGAACTCGATGAAGTCGATGTCCTCGAGGGTGACGTGGAGACCATGGGCACGGTGACCGGCCTCGCGGAAGTACAGGTGCCCCAGCGCATGCCCGAGGATCAGCTCGTGCTGCTTCTCGCTGACACCCGCGTCCAGGGCCGCGAAGATCTGCTGTGTCACCGCCCCGTTCAGGCGCCCGGTGACACGCCGCAACCGCGGATCGTCGGAGCTGCCCCCACCGGCCTTGAACCCGAACCAGGCCCGGGTATGGACGACCGCACCGCTGGCCTCCGCCGCGGCCCGCCGGCGCGCACGGATCAGCGGCTGCCAGCGGGCCCGCACGAGTTCCGCGATCTTCTGCTCGTGGCCGGGGCTCGGGCGTCCTTGGCTTCCCGGCTTGGGGGTCACCCAGCGCTGGACGGTCCGTTGGGACACGCCCAGGACGGCGGCGACCTGCCGGGTGGAGCCCCGCTCCCACCGCAGCAACGCCTTCAGCTGATCCGCCGTCGTCACCGGCACCGGCCGCGTGTACAGGAGCCGCTCCAGCCCATCACCTATCGCCCGCACCATCGCACCCGCCCCCTCCGGCACAGCCTCCCCAGTCCCAGCAGGTCCACAATTCCTACGACCGTGTGCCGGCGGAGCCGTATCCGGCGTACCGCTGACGCCGCGCTACCCCTTGCGGTAAAGAGCCTGTCCCGTCCGAAGCCGTGCGACGTCCCGGCCCGGTATGACGTCCGACCGCTCCAGGTCCTGCCCGCGGGCCTTGAGGCCAACCCGAAGGCCAGGACTTCTCCTTGTGTCCACCTTGTTCGGCGGGGTCGGTACGCTGCGGGGATGGATCATCCCGCCAGGCAGTACTACAACCCGCAGATCACGGCGGCCGAGGAACGTGACCTGCTGCGGCGGAACTATCTGCTGATTCAGACGGGTCAGGCCTCGCTCGGGCTCATCGGACCGTATGTTCTTGGTATCGCCGTCGAGCCTCGGCCGGAAGAGATCGTCCTCCACTTCGCTGTCGCCGCACACACCGCTGAGGTAGAGGAAGATCTCGAAGACATCGTCTTCGAGCTCGCGGTGTTCCTCGCCGGTGGTCCCGAGCAGCGCTCGAAGATCACCACGGAACTTCACGTCGGCCATCCGCCCGCGACTTGGTTTAGCCCCCGCTACGCGGTGCTCTACCGCGCCAAGACCAATGCCGAGGTGGAGTAGCCGAGCTCCCCATTCAATTAACACCTGCCCGTCTCGGCGTTCACCGCGACCCAGTGGATGTCGAGGCCGGTGAGCGCGGTGGTGGTGCCGCCCGCGATACACCCGTGCGCGTTCAATGCCCCAGCGATTCGGTCGCCGTCCGTGACCGCCAGGTGCCTTTGCCCCTGGCTGAAGGTCCTTCGTCGCGCCTTCCCTCGTCAGGTGGAGGCGTTGAGGATGTGGCGGATGATGGCCGTGGCTTGGTTCGGGTTGTGGTCCATCCAGTCGCCGAGGTGCTGGCGGACGACCTTCTGGACGTAGGTGTTCGCTTCGGGATTGCAGAGTTTGGTCCTGGTGGCGCCCTCGAAGACGGGATGGGCGAGCTTTACGGACACGACCGCGGCCAGGCCCTCGTGTACGGCCTCGGCCGTGATGTCCTCGTCCTCTGCGGATATCTGCCGTTGACGGCGCGCGTGCTCGTTGACGACAGCTGTGAGCGCGGTACGGAAGCCCACTTCGTGGGCGCCGCCTTCATGAGTGCGGGTGCTGTTCGCGAAGGAGTGGAACTCTCCCGGGGACCAGGTGTTCCACTGCATGGCGACCTGCACGGAGATCGTCTGCTCCTCGTTCTCCGACGTGAAGCCGATGGCGGGGGAGTGGACGAGACTCGGGGGGTAGGGGTTGAGGTGGGCGACGTAGGCGCGAAGGCCGTCAAGGTGGTGGTGGCGGACCGGTCGCTCCAGACGCTCGTCGGTGAGTGAGATGGCCAGGCCCCCGTTGAGGAAGGCCAGTTCCTGGAGGCGCTGCGACAGCGTGGCGAACGACCACAAGGTGGTCTCGAAGATGTCGGCGTCCGGCAGGAACACAATCGCGGTGCCGCGTCCGCTGCTCTCTTCGTGCCTCGTCAAGGCACTGATCGGGATGCCCTTCTCGTACTCCTGGGTCCAACGGTGGCCGTCCCGGTGGACCTCGACCGTGAGACGGCTCGACAGCGCGTTGACCACGCACAGGCCCAGGCCGTTGATGCCGCCGGACACCCAGTAGCCGGTGCGGGGCTTGGGGACGAAGGACAGCTCCGTCAGTTGGCGTTCGACGGCGGACTTGCCGGCGGGTTCCTGCGCCTCGACGGGCATGCCTCGTCCGTTGTCCGCGACGCGAATGCCGCCGTCCGCGGTGATCGTGACGTCGATGGTGTCGGCGTGGCCGGCGAGGTGCTCGTCGACGGCGTACGTGACGACCTCGTAGACCATTTGGTGCAGGCCGCGTTCGCCGGTCGAGCCGATGTACATGCCGGGCCGCCTGCGTACCGCCTCGAGGCCCTCGAGTACCTGGATGTGACTGGCGTCGTACTCGTTCACGTTTACGGGCTGACTGGGGTTGCCGGATTCGGTCATGAAGCACCCTCCCTGGGACGTCCTGAGCATGGTGAGCGCAGGTCACCAAAGCGCGGACAACACCGCGTTTACGCTGTCGCCCGTGCACGTCTATCCTAGGTATCCGAAGGAAAACGTGCAGGTCAGAGCACATGTGCTGAGGTCGCCGGTGGCCGCGTCCACGACTTTGCCGACAGCATCGTTCTGGAGTGCCGCCGCCCGGAGCAGGGCAACACGAAGACCCCGCCACAGGCGTGCAGGGGGCGTTCCAGGCTGGAGCCGGGGGGTCTTTCCTCGCGAATTTCGCCGCGTGTGACTCGCCTGCCCAGCGTGTGACTCGCCTGCCCTGGAGAGACCACGCCGAGAGGTCGGCCCCTGGAGCTCTGCCACAACCGCTACCGCGCCCAGTCGACGCCAAGCTCCCGCAGGGCGGTGTGTTGGTCGGTGGTGAGTTTGTTGCGTCGGGTTTTGGTGTTGGAGACCCATACGCCGAGCTTCACGATCACCGGTGCCGCCTCGCCCTCGACCGCGATCTCCTCCCCGTGGGCGCGCGGCACCGGCCGGTCCGCGCCTTCCCGCTCGACCCACTGGGCAAGGGCTGTCAGGCCCCGCTGGAACGCCTGCTGTGCCTTGCTCGGCCCCTTCGCTCCACGCCCGGCGGCCGGGGCGGGAGGCGGCGCTTGGGCGGGTTCTACGCCGATCGCGGTCAGCCGTGCCTGCTGTTCGGGCAGCAGCCGGGTCCAGGTGGTCGGCTGTTTCTGCTGTTGGAGCCAGCGGCCGATGTCGTCGCCGTCCCACAGCACGCCGGGGGCGATGTTGGGCAGTTGTCCGTCGGCGTCGACGAGGTCGGCCAGGATGCGGTGGTGGCGTTGCCAGTCGAGTGGCCAGGGGCAGTTCCAGTCCTTGTCGATCGCGGCGAGCTGTGCGGCCCGGGTGGTGGCGGTGTCCTCGTTCTTCCCGAGTCCGTTCTTGGCGCCTTTGCGGCGGAGGTTGGCCATGTACTGGCCGATGGGCACCATGGCGTCGTCTTCGCCCCACACGGCGTCCTGCCGGGGCGCCAGATGACCGGTGGCCCGCCGATACGACCGCAGGACGGCGAGCTTGGCCTCCCATGCCTCTTCGCCGGGCTCCCAGACCATCCCGGCTTCCGGCGCGTCCAGCAGGGTCTTGCGCCGGTCCTCGAGTTCCCCGGTGCGCAGGTTTTTGCGCTGCTGGTGCACCCACCGGCCGAGGGGGAACGCCTTGGTGACACCGACCTCGGTCTCGACGTCGTACGGGACGGCGTGCAGGCCGACGATCTCGTTCTCGCCCCGCCACCGGATGAGGGCCTGGTAGCCCTCCAGCCAGACCAGGGACTCGGGCCGGTAGACCCGGGTGCGCAGGAACGCGGCAATCGTGGCCGCGTCCCGGGGCGAGGAGAAGTGGAGCAGCGCCGACTCGGCCGCCGCGTCGGTGTCGTCCTCCTGGTCCTCGCCCTCCCCGCCGGCCCCGACGATCCGCCCGTCCTCGTCGCGCCGGACATGAACCTTGCGCTTGCCGCTCGTCAGGGCGCGGGAAGCGAGCTGCTCGACGAGGCGGTCGTCATGAGAGCGCAGGCCCTGGAGGACCGCCACAAGAGGGCGGAAGCTGGCGGAGGCGACCATGTCGGTCGGGTCCTCACCAGGCTCCAGGAAGATGGGCACGATGATCCGCGCGATCTTGGTGGAGCCGTCCTTGTTGAGGCGGAGGGCGCGGCCGATGTTCTGGACTATCTCGACTTGGGAGCCGCGGGTGTCGGCGAAGCAGATCGCTTCGACGCCGCGTTCGCCGGTGATGTCGACGCCTTCGCCGAGGACGCGCACGGAGGCGAGGAAGGCCCGGTGTACGCGTCGGTTGTTGGCGTCGATGCCGTTGGCGAACTGCCGTAGGACTTCGCGGCGCTCGGTGACGAGGTGGTCTCCGCACAGCCATGCTGACCAGACCCGGTCCGGCGGGACGTGGCGGCCGGCCTCCAGCTCGTAGAACTCGGCGTCGATGGACGACTTCGGGAGCTTCCCTGCGGCCGCCAGATCGGCGTCCGTGGCGTCGGTGACATGCAGCTCGGCCGCCGTCTGCGGCAGCTTCTCCGCGAACGCGGCGGCCTCTTCTACCTTCTGGTGGAAGGTCATGACGGTGCGCAGGTTGTACGCGGCGGCGTGCTCGAGGAGCGCGGCCTGCAGCAGCGCCAGGCGCCGGCCCCGCCGGGCCTCCTCGGACTCGCCCAGGACGGGTGAGGGGTCGCGGATCTCTAGGACGTCGATCTCGAACCCGGCGAGGATCCCCCGCTCGATCGCCTCCGACAGCCCCAGCTCGGCCAGCCACGCCCCGTACGTGCCGTTGGGGTCGTCGGCCATGCTCGCGATCTCCGCCTCTTGGCCGCCTGCCTTCTGCGGGCGGGCCGCGGCGAGGATGCGCGGGGTCGCGGTGAGGTACAGCCGGAAGTCCGCCGGGATCCGGGTGTTGTCGTGGATCGCGGCCCACGGCCGTCCGAGGTCACCGGCGGTTCCGTGCGCTTCGTCGACGATGGCGAGGTCGAACGGTGCCATCCGCTGCTCGTAAAGCCGCTCCCCGCCCGCGAGAGCGGCCTCCAGCGGGCCGCGGACCTTCCGCTGGCCTTCGGGTGCGTCGATGTCCTCGCGGTCCACGAGGGAGGCGTACGTGGCGAACACGACCACCGGCCCGGACGCGGCCCACAGGGCGAGCTGGATGGGGTTCGTGGTGGTGCGCACCCCGAGCTCGTTCAGGGCCGGGTCGTTCTCCAGCGAGCAGACGGCGATCATCGAGGCCCGGTGGCCTACCAGGCGCCACGCCTGGGCGGTCTGGGCGAGGAGGTCCAGGGTGGGGACGGTGATGAGGATTCGGCCGCCGGGGAAGCTGTCCAGCGCGCACGCGGCGGCTGTGATCGTTTTCCCTGACCCGGTCGCGGACACGATCGTGGCGCGGGCGCCTTGCGGGGGCAGGGAAGACGTTGCAGGAAATCCTACCCACTTCCGGAAACTCGATTTCTGATCCACCTGGTGCTCTCGGAGTGGGATCAAAGGGGTTCTCCTGGTTCCGGCAAGACTTGTTCGACGGAGGTGATGTGGCTTGTTCGGTAGGTACCCTCGGGGCGCCCGTAGGCGTTCCAGGCTCGGTGGGCGGCTTCGCTGAGTGATCCGGCCATGAGGTGGATGACGAAGTCGGCACCGTCTGGTGCGTGCTCGTCGATGGGCTGGCCGGTGATGCGGTAGACCCGGTGTCTGATCAGCTCCACAGGGAGCTGATCGTTAGACGTTTCAGCGTCCGCCCGGTCTTCTTCGAGGCGCCGGAGCCACTGTTCCTCGTAGCGGACCGCGCGCGGGTCCTTGGCGGGCTTGTAGAGGCGCATCTGCATCTCGGTCATGACGTGGGCGATGCGTCGCCACTGGTGGTGCTGGAGGTAGGCGATGTGCAGTTCGCTCAGGCTCTTCGGTTCCTCGGGCGCCGCGCTTGCTCGGGTCTCGCGTTCCTGCGCGAGCTGTACGTGTTCCGTGACCTGGTTCAGATCGAGACCCGTCGCTTTTTTCAGTACATTGAAGATAGCTAATTCATGGGGAAGATACTCGTAGACAGTCATACGTGTGCCTTACTCAACGATCCTGGGAGGTGTGATCTTATTTCTCCAATGGTACATGCTGCATCAGTTTGATGCAGCTGCCCGCCGTCAGAGTCCGGCGGGACCAGACGCGAACATCTCCACCCGCACCCTTCCACTCCTCCGGCGACCGTGCGCGCCGGAGGAGAAAGCTGTCGCCCGGTCGCATAGACTCCGGGTACCGCGGCTGGGGGCTGTAGCGCAGAGGTTGACGCGACCTTCTCGACAAGAGGGGATGACGCCGGTTCGAATCCGGCCTGACCCCCGGCCGCGCGTATTCAGCCCACCACGACACTGCTGCCGGCGCCCGCGGAGCGGGCTGGTCCTGAAGGCGAAGCCGGAAGGATCCGGGTGGGGGAGCGGAGCGAACCCGCCCAACGGGCCGAAGGCCCGGACTCCGTGAAACGGAGTCATTCAGGCCTGCGAAGCAGGCTGTTCGGCTGGAGCGCAGCGAAAGCCGAACAGGTCCGCAGCGAAGCGAAGGACCCCGGCCCGAAGGGCCGGCCCTGGCTCGGCGAAGCCGAGCCCCGCCGAGCGCAGCGAGGCGGCTCACTGC
>NZ_JBIVEG010000040.1:0-57914 GCF_044747545.1 Streptomyces sp. NPDC090077 | reverse complement strand
CAGCCTCGCCGGCGTTTGAGGCGACGGGCGCGCAGCGCCCGTACGGGGTCAGGGGCGGAGCCCCTGGGAACGGTGGAAGGGCGGGTAGGGGACCCGCCCCGCGCAGCGGCAACGCACCCGCACCCGGCCCACCGGCCCCCGCCACCCGGACCGGCCCCGCCCCGCGTCAAAAAGGTGGCGTGCAAAGCTGAGGGGGTGAGTCAGTGTGCCGAGATCGTCGACCGGGCCTTCGCGGCCGCCCTCTACGCCCAGGACGACGCCGGGCTCGACGTCGGCGCGTCCGTGCTCGCCGCCGACCCCTCCGCGTGGGGCGGGGTCGGGCGGGAGCTGCTCGCGCGCGGGGAGGCGTACGTACGGCAGGCGTGGGAGCGCGGGTGGCGGCCCGCCGACGTGCTGCGGCTGGTGCGGCGGGACCTGGAGGCCGTGCACCTCGCCGTCGCCGGGGACGTGATCGCCGCCGAGGCCCGCCGGTACGCCCGGCTCCCCGAGCGGTGGGGTGCGGCGGAGGTGTGGTGGACGGCGGACGAGGAGTACGCCGAGGGGCTCGCGCGCCGCGAGAGGGCGGACCGGTTCACCCTGGCCACCGCCGTCCTGGAGCTGTACCGGCTGCTGGTCCGGCTGCCGTCGATCGAGCCGGTGGGCCCGGTGCCCGGCGACCCGGCGGGGGACCTCGCGGAGCACGCGCACATCGAGCCGCGCATGCTCGGCCGGATCCGGGCGCTGCTGGCGAAGGCCGAGGCGACGACCTACCCCGAGGAGGCGGAGGCGCTCAGCGCGAAGGCGCAGGAGCTGATGGCCCGGCACACCGTGGACGAGGCGCTGCTCGCGGTGCGCGGCGGCGGTCCGGCGCAGGTGCCGGCCGCCTGCCGGATCGGGGTCGAGCCCCCGTACGAGGAGGCCAAGGCGGTGCTGCTGGACGCGGTGGCCACCGCCAACCGCTGCCGGGCGGTGTGGAACAGCGGGTTCGAGTTCTCGACGGTGGTCGGCTTCGAGAGCGATCTGGAGGCCGTGGAACTGCTGTACACCTCCCTGCTCGTGCAGGGCACGGCGGCGATGACCCGGGCCGAGGCCGCCCAGCGGGCCGGCGGGCGCAAGCGGACCAAGACCTTCCGGCAGTCCTTCCTGCTCGCCTACGCCAGCCGGCTCGGCCGGCGGCTCGCCGAGACCGCCGAGCACACGGCCACCGAGGCCCCGGACTACCTGCCCGCCCTGGTGGCCCGGGACGTGGCCGTCGGCGCGCGGGCCGAGGAGATGTTCCCCCAGACCACGACGACCCGGCTGCGCGGCGCCACCGACCACGCGGGCTGGGAGGACGGCACGGCGGCCGCCGACGCCGCCCACATGGGCGGGCGGCGCACCCCGCTCCCCTAGACCGTCAGACGGTGTCCTCCGCGCGCATCGCCCGCGCCTCCGACTTGAGGATGCGGGCCGACTTGCCCAGTGAACGGGCCATGTCCGGGAGCCTCTTCGAGCCGAAGACCAGCAGGGCGACCGCCAGGACGATGATCAGGTGCCAGGGTTCCAGGCCGTTGCGGAGCATGCGTGCCCACCTTTCGGACGACGGTCGATCGACGGTGCGGCCCATCGAACAGGGCCGCACGGGTGGTGCACAACTCTGAAGAAAAGCTGAAAAGAGCCGCGAACGTTACGCTCGACGCCATGAGCTGGCTCCGCGCGCTGAAGGACACCGCGCGCGCGGGCATGAAGGTCGAACGGGCCCGTCTGGAGCCCCTCGTCGCGCTCCGGGCCGCCGCCGGGCTCGCCGTCGTCATCGGCGCCGGGCTGGCCCTGCTCGGGCCGGGCGCGGCGGCCAGTTCCGCGTTCGGGGCCTTCATGGCCGCCATCGCCACCTTCCAGCAGAGCTGGCGCCCGCGTCCCGTGCTCGCCCTCGCCTCCGGGCTGACCCTGGCCGTCTCCACCTTCGCCGGGTACCTGGTCGGGTCCGCCCACATCGGGCTGTTCCTGCCGATGCTCGCCGTCTGGACCTTCGCGGCGGGGCTGATGTGGGCGGCCGGGCCCACCGCCGGGATCATCGCCTCCGGCAACGTCGCGATCATGCTGGTCACCGTGACCCTGCCGACCTCCGTGGCGCAGGCGGCCGGGCACGCCGCGATGATCGCCGCCGGCGGGGTGGTGCAGGCGCTGCTCATCGTGCTGTTCCCGGTCCGCCGCTGGGGTGCCCAGCGCGACGCCCTGGCCGACGCCCTCGCCGCCGAGGCCGACTACGCCCGGCGGCTGCGGCACGACCCCGTCAGCGCCTTCGACCCCGCGCCGCTGATGAAGGCCCGGGACGCCGCCACCGTCACCGTCCGGCAGGCCCGGCGGCGGCCCGCCGAGCTGCACGGGGCGCGGGGGCTCGCGGAGCGGGTCCGGCCGGTGCTGGCCTCGCTGGCCGACCCCGCCGTCGGGGCCCCGGCCGAGGGGCCGGCCCGCGAACGGGTCCGGGGGCTGCTGGACGCCGCCGGGGCGGTGCTGGACGCGGCCGCGCACGCCATCCGCCACGGGGACCCCGTACGCCTGCCCGCGCCGGCGCTGGCCGTGCTGAAGGCGCCCGACCTGCCGGAGGTCTTCACCGGCGCGCCGCTGCGGGCCGCGCGCCGGCTCGCCGCCCTGCTGGACGACGTACTGGAGACGGCCGAGCCGGGCTCCGGGCGCACCGCGGACCCCGCCGAGGCCATGCTGCGGCCCACCGTGCCCGCCCTGGTGCCGCTGGTGCTGAAGTCCGTACGGGCCGAGCTGCGGCCCGGTACGCCCGTGCTGCGGCACGCCGTCCGGGTGACGGCGGCGGCCTGCGCGGGCTACCTGATCGGGCAGGTCCTGCCGTTCGGACACGGCTACTGGGCGCCGATGACCTCGGTGATGGTGATGCGGCCCGACTTCACCCAGACCTGGTCCCGGGCCTTCGCCCGCTTCGCCGGCACCCTGGTCGGGGTGGGGGTCGCCACCGCGGTCGTGCAGCTGGCGCAGCCGGGGATGTACCTGTCGGGGCTGCTGGCCGTGGTCAGCGCGGGCCTGATGTACGTGCTGATGCGCACCGGGTACGCCGTCGCGCAGCTCTTCGTCTCCGCCTACGTGGTCTTCCTGCTCGGCATGGGCGGCGTCCGCTGGGACCAGACGGTGCCCGACCGGATCGCCCTCACCCTCGTCGGCGGGGTCCTCGCGATGCTCGCCTACGCCGTCTACCCGGCCTGGGAGACCCCGCGGCTGCGCACCCGGCTCGCCGACTGGCTCGCCGCCGACGGGCGGTACGCGGCCGCCGTGCTGGGGCAGTACGCCGACCCGGCCGGGGCCCGGCGCGCGGACGTGCGGGAGGCGCTGCTCGCGGCCCGGGACGCGCGGATCGCCTGGCACGAGGCCCTCGCGCGGGCGGAGGGGGAGCCGGTGCGCCACCGGGGGCTGTCCCGGGCGGCCGCCGCGGGCGCGGGGGACGCGCTGGCGGCGCTGGGCCGCAACGCGATGCTGCTGGAGGCCCACCTGCCCGAACGCCACCGTGACCCGGTGCCGGGGGCCGCGGAGCTGGCGGCGGCGCTGCGGGAGGCGACCGGGGCGGGCGCGCGGGCGGTCCGGGAGCGGCGGGTCCCGCGGTGGGACGGGGTCCGGGAGCTCCTGGCGGACTGGGACGCGCCCGAGCGGGGCGTGCTGCGCGGGGCGGCCGAGCAGCTGCTGGAGTCGCTGGACGAGGTGTCGGAGGCGCTGCGGCCCTGAACGCCGCCCGTGGTACCGCCCGCGGCCCCGCCCGTGGTGATCAACAGTGATGGGTGGAACACCGCGCGTGCACGTGCATCTGCCCATGCATGCGGTGGTGAACACAGCTATGATCCGGTGGAGTTGACATCTGCACTATCGGGGGCTTCCTGTGGACCACGCGTACAACGGGATGGCAGCTGCAGAACTCACTTCCCTGTACCAGCTGACCTGGCAGAAGAGCAGACACAGCAACTCGCAGGGATCCTGCGTGGAGTTCGCCAGACTGCCCGGCGGCGACGTCGCCATGCGCAATTCGCGCTTTCCCGACGGACCGGCGCTCGTCTACACGCCGGCCGAGATAGAGGCGCTGCTGGCGGGCGTCAAGGACGGCGAGTTCGACCACCTGGTCGGCTGACGGAACGGCGCAAAGATCACGCCATGCACGTGCACCGGCCGGGACCGATCGCAGTGATCGGGCCCGGCCGGTCGTCCGAGGACGCGGTGCACGTGCGGCGGCGGCAGGTCAGTCCGTGAGCATGAACAGCGCCCAGACCACCTTGCCGGTGAGCCGCCCCGCGAGCGGGTGCCAGCCCCAGCTGTCGCTGTAGGCGTCCACCAGGAACAGCCCCCGCCCCGACTCCAGGTCGCAGTTCTCGTCCGTGCGCTCCGGCGCGAAAGATCCGCCCGGCCGGTCCTCGCTGGGGTCCCGCACCGCGCACACCAGCCGCGTGCTCCACCGCATCAGGTGCAGCCGCACCGCCGCCTCCGGCTCGCCGGACGGCCGCGCCTCGTCCGGCAGGGCGTGGCGCAGGGCGTTGGTGACGAGTTCGGAGACGACGAGGGAGACGTCGTCGAAGCGGTCGTCCAGGCCCCACTGGGAAAGGGTCGACCGGGTGAAGGAGCGGGCGCCGCGCACCGCGTCGAAGCGGGCCGGCAGGGCGCAGGAGGCGGATCCGGAGACAGCCGTGGGATCGACCGGGGGCAGACCCTGCCGTAACGGCTCGAGCATGACCGATCCATTCGTCCCCATGCGAGGCACTCCCGGGATTCGCGGACGAAGCGGGCGGCTTCGTCCAAAGAGAACTGCGGGGTGGGTCCCGCGCCGGCGCGAAGAGCACGCAGGTGCGCGGCACCATCGTTCCGAATGCCGAAGCCGTATGCAAGGGCAGATGCACGTGCACGCGCCCGACCCGTCCACTCCCGTGACGGTTCTTGCTCATTTCTTCCTACGCATACTTACGGACTTCTTTTCCGGGACGCCGGATTCCGTTACAGAACGAGTACGGGCCGATGCGTTTTGGTGGCAGACTGCGGCACCGGGGTACGGGGGCTCCGACGAGGCACGCGCACACCACGCGCACACCATTGCGATGGGGAGGGCAGGACTAGTGACCGCAGAAGCCAGCGGTTCTGTGGTGCGCCGCATCCTCCTGGGCTCACAGCTCAGGCGACTCCGAGAATCCCGCGGCATCACCCGTGAGGCGGCCGGCTACTCGATCCGCGCATCCGAATCGAAGATCAGCCGCTTGGAGTTGGGAAGGGTGAGCTTCAAGGCCAGGGACGTGGAGGACCTCCTCACGCTCTACGGGGTCACCGACGGCACCGAGCGGGAGTCCCTGCTCGGCCTGGTCCGCGAAGCCAATGCGGCGGGCTGGTGGCACAGCTACGGCGACGTGCTGCCCGGGTGGTTCCAGACGTACGTCGGACTGGAGGGGGCGGCGTCCCTCATCCGCATCTACGAGGTGCAGTTCGTCCACGGACTGCTCCAGACCGAGGCGTACGCCCAGGCCGTCGTGCGCCGCGGCATGCCCGGCGCCACCGCCGCCGAGATCGACCGCCGCGTCGCGCTGCGCCTGGAGCGCCAGAAGGTCCTGGTGTCGGAGAACGCGCCGGTCTTCCACGCCGTCCTCGACGAGGCCGCGCTGCGCCGCCCGTACGGCGACCGGGACGTGATGCGCGGCCAGCTCGAGCACCTCATCGAGATCAGCCAGCGGCCCAACGTGCGGCTCCAGGTGATGCCCTTCTCCTTCGGCGGCCACGCGGGCGAGAGCGGAGCCTTCACCCTGCTGCGCTTCCCCGAGTCCGACCTCCAGGACATCGTCTATCTGGAACAGCTGACCAGCGCCCTCTACCTGGACAAGGAAGAGGAAGTGGCCCAGTACGCGCGGGCGATGGAACGGCTCCAGGCGGACTGCCCCGATCCCGACCGGACCCGCGATCTCCTGCGCGGACTCCTCCAACTGTCTTGAAGCACACGTACTATGACGTCTGATCAGTGCATGAAGATGACCGATCGGTCTCCGGTGCAGCGCAAGGGTGCGCGCTCGCAGTAAGGGATGGCATGTCCATATTCACCGACCTGGCTCACCAGTACATCGACGGCGAATGGCTGGCCGGCACCGGTTCGTGGGACATCATCGACGTCAACCCGTACAACGGGGAGAAGCTCGCGGCCATCACCGTGGCCACCGTCGAGCAGGTCGACCGTGCCTACCGTGCCGCCGAGCGGGCCCAGCGCGACTGGGCGGCCACCGGCCCCTACGCGAGACGCACGGTCCTGGAGCGCGCCCTGCGGATCACCGAGGAGCGCCACAAGGAGATCGTCGAGGCGATGATCGACGAGCTCGGCGGGACCCGCCCCAAGGCCGAGTACGAGGTCCACCTCGCGATGGAGTTCCTGCGCGAGGCGATCCAGCTGGCCGTCCGCCCCGAGGGCCGCATCCTGCCCTCGCCGGTCGCGGGCAAGGAGAACCGGGTCCAGCGCCTGCCGGTCGGCGTGGTGGCCGTGATCAGCCCCTTCAACTTCCCCTTCCTGGTGACGCTGAAGTCGGTCGCCCCGGCGCTGGCCCTGGGCAACGCGGTCGTGATCAAGCCGAACCAGAACGCCCCGGTGGCCGGCGGCGGGATCATCGCCAAGATCTTCGAGGACGCGGGCCTGCCGGCCGGACTGCTGAACGTGCTGGTCACGGACATCGCGGAGATAGGCGACGCGATCCTCACCCACCCCGTCCCCAAGGTCATCTCCTTCGCCGGCTCCGACCGCACCGGCCGGCACGTCGGCTCGGTCGCCGCCCGCCACTTCAAGCGGACCGTCCTCGAACTGAGCGGCAACAGCGCCCTGGTCGTCCTCGACGACGCCGACGTCGACTACGCGGTGGACGCGGCCGTCTTCAGCCGCTTCGTCTTCCAGGGCCAGGTCTGCATGGCCGCCAACCGGATCCTCGTCGACGCGAGCGTGGCCGAGGAGTTCACCGAGAAGTTCACCGCCCGCGTGCGCGCCCTGAAGACCGGCGACCCCCGCGAGGCCGACACCCACATCGGCCCGCTGATCAACTCCTTCCAGGCGGACGCGCTCACCGCGCTCGTGGACCGGGCCGTGGAGTCCGGGGCCCGGGCCCTCGTACGGGGATCTACGCGCGGCAACCTGGTCGAGCCGACCGTCCTCACCGACCTCCCCGCGGACTCCCCGCTGCTGGGGCAGGAGATCTTCGGGCCGGTCGCCCTGCTGGTGGTCTTCGACGGGGAGGAGGAGGCCGTGCGCCTGGCCAACGCCACCCCCTACGGGCTCAGCGGCGCGGTGCACACCCGCGACGTGGAGCGCGGGGTGCGCTTCGCCCGGCGCATCGAGACCGGCATGATCCACGTCAACGACTCCACCATCGGGGACGAGCCCCTCGCGGCCTTCGGCGGCGAGAAGGCCTCCGGGCTGGGCCGCCTCGGCGGCGAGGCCACCGTGGAGGCCTTCACCACCCAGAAGTGGATCTCGGTCCAGCACGGCCGCACCCAGTTCCCCTTCTGACCTTCCGGTTCCGACCTTCCGACCTTCCGACCTTCCGGCCTTCCCGCGGAGTTGCGGACAGCACCTGACCGCAAGCCTCCGTAGCGTGGTCCTTGTCAGCGGGGGAGGGCCCCGCTGAGGGGACGAAGAGGTGGTTGGTCATGGCGGAGATTTCCGGTGAGGTCCTGGGCGACGAGCGCGGCACCCTGCTCGCCTTCATCGAGTCGCAGCGCGCCGCGGTCCGCGAGGCGGTGGCCGGGCTGACCGAGGAGCAGGCCGCGAGCCGCCCGAGCGCCAGCGAGCTGTCCCTGTCCGGCCTGCTCAAGCACGTGGCCGAGGTGGAGCTGGGCTGGCTGCGGATGGCGCAGCAGCGGGACAACGAGGTCACCGCCGGCCGGGAGGACTACAAGGAGGGCTTCCGGCTGACCGGCGGGGAGACCGTTCCGGCCGTCCAGGCCTTCTGGGACGGGGTGAGCGGGGAGCTGGCCGCCTTCGTCGCGGACCTGCCCAGCCTGGACGAGACCTTCCCGCTGCCGCCGGCCCCCTGGTTCCCCGAGAACCACAAGGTCTCCATGCGCTGGATGCTCCTGCACCTGATCGAGGAGTTCGCCCGGCACGCGGGCCACGCGGACGTCATCCGGGAGTCCCTGGACGGCACGAAGGCGATGGGCTGACCCCCGCCCGCCCGCTCCCCCGGAGAATGGGGCTTGCACCTCACGCGGCGTGAGGAACCACAGTGGAGGGCGTACCCAACCGAAGGAGCGGAAGGCAATGGGCTACTCCGTGGGCCAGGTCGCCGGTTTCGCCGGAGTCACGGTGCGCACCCTGCACCACTACGACGAGATCGGGCTGCTCTCCCCGAGCGGCCGCAGCGGTGCGGGGCACCGGCGTTACGACGACGCCGACCTCGACCGGCTGCAGCAGATCCTGTTCTACCGGGAGCTCGGCTTCCCGCTCGACGAGGTCGCGGTCCTGCTGGACGATCCGCAATCGGACCCGAGGGAGCACCTGCGCCGGCAGCACGCCCTCCTGTCCGAGCGGATCGCCCGGCTCCAGCAGATGGCCAAGGCCGTTGAGCACGCCATGGAGGCGAAGAAGATGGGCATCAACCTCACGCCCGAGGAGCGGTTCGAGGTCTTCGGGGACAAGGACCCCGAGCAGTACGCGGAGGAGGCCGAGCAGCGCTGGGGTGGCACGGAGGCCTACGCGGAGTCGCAGCGCAGGGCCGCGACCTACACGAAGGACGACTGGAAGCGGATCCAGGACGAGACGGCCGACTGGGGCACCCGTTACGCGGCCCTGGTGGCGGCCGGCGAGCCCGCGGAGGGCGAGGCGGCCATGGACATGGCGGAGGAGCACCGGCTGCACATCGGCAGGTGGTTCTACGACTGCCCGTACGAGATGCACACCTGCCTCGGTGACATGTACGTCGCGGACGAGCGCTTCAAGGCCTTCTACGACGCGATGGGTCCCGGGGTCGCCGAGCACCTGCGGGACGCGATCACGGCGAACGCCGTGCGCAAGGTGTAGCGCCGCGTAGCGGAACCCTCACCCGTACCGCCCCCTCCGGTCCCTGGAACCCGGTGGGGGCGGTGTGCGTTCATAATTGAGACCGCCTGCCAAGTCGCGTCCCCCACCGCAGACGTCCCCCTGATCCAGGAGAGCCCGGAAACGTGGAACCCCTCTACACGCTTGCCCTCGGCCCCGAGTGGCTGTCCCCGGAGTACCTGATCGGGCACTTCGGCCTGATCGGCATCCTGGTCATCGTCTTCGCGGAATCGGGCTTCTTCGCGTTCCTGCCCGGCGACTCCCTGCTGTTCACGGCGGGTCTCTTCGTCGCCAGCGGCGACATCAGCCAGCCCCTGTGGGCGGTCTGCACGATGATCGCGGCCGCCGCGATCATCGGTGACCAGGTCGGCTACCTGCTCGGCAAGTTCTTCGGCCCCAAGCTGTTCAACCGGCCGAACAGCAAGGTCTTCAAGAAGGAGAACCTGGACGCCGCGCACGACTTCATGGAGAAGCACGGCCCCAAGGCGATCGTGCTGGCCCGTTTCGTGCCGATCATCCGCACGTTCGCGCCGATGGTCGCCGGCGCCAGCGCGATGAAGTACCGCACCTTCCTGACCTTCAACATCGTCGGCGGCATCCTCTGGGGCGCGGGCGTCACGGTCCTCGGCTACCAGCTGGGCCAGTTCGAGGTCATCAAGAAGAACGTCGAGCCGATCTTCATCGGCATCGTGCTGATCTCCGTGATCCCGGTGGTCTTCGAGGTGCTGAAGGCCCGCAAGGCCAAGAAGGCCGAGGCGCCCGCCGCCCCGGCGCAGCCCGGCCACCCGCAGCAGGACCAGCAGCAGCCCCCGGCCCCCGGCCAGCGCGGCCGCCACGCCAAGCGCTGACCGCCGGGCGCCCAGGCGCCGCGCGCAGCCCCGTACGCCCCGGAGACGGCCCGTCTCCGGGGTGTACGCGTACCCGGGACGGGCGCCCCCGGGGCCTCAGAAGCCTCGGGTCCGCTTCGCCGCGGCCCGCTTGGCCGCGCTGCGGGACCCCGGGATCCGCATGAAGAGCCGTGAGCCCTCGGAGCCGAGGTTCACTCCGATCGCGATCGCGAGCGCGATGGCGGCGGCGTTGACGAGCGAGGCGAGCCCCGCGTCGAGCCGGTTCTCGGCGATCGAGAGCAGCCCGTAGTACGTGGCCGAACCCGGCAGCAGCGGGCCGATCGCGGCCGTTACGTACGGCAGTGCGGAGGCGAACCGGTAGCGCGAGAAGAGCTGGCCGAACAGGCCGACCAGGCCGGCCGCGATGGCCGTGGACGGCACCGGCGGCAGCTCGGCGGCGCGCAGCGCGCCGAAGGTCGCCCAGGCGACCCCGCCGTTGAGGGTCACGATCCACACCGTGGAGCGCTCCTGCTGGAGCAGGATCGCGAACGTGAACACCAGGACCATGGAGGCGAGGATCTGGAGCACGGGGCGGTGCGGGATCTGGAGGACCTCGTCCGGGTTGGGCGAGGCGCCGAACTGGAGGCCCACGTAGATCACCACCAGGACGCCGACGATGATGCCGATGAAGAGGTACATGACCTCCAGCAGGCGGGCCGAGGCGGTGATGTAGTAGCCGGTGAGCCCGTCCTGCACGGCCGCGACCAGGGCCCGTCCGGGCAGCAGGGCGAAGAGCCCGCCGGTGATCACGGCGGAGGCGCGGACGTCGAACTCGGCGAGCTTCAGGGCCACGCCGATGGCGGCCGGCGGCATCGCGGCCACGACGAACTGGTAGAACTCGGGCAGCCCGCGGTCGGCGAAGTACCAGGCGAGGCGGTCGCCGAGGACGGCTCCGAGGGCGGCGCAGAAGAAGACCGTGACCCCGCCGCCGACCAGGGTGGAGGCGGCCCCGGCGAGCAGCCCGGCGGCGGCGGTGAGCACCCAGGTGGGGTACGGGTGGCGGTTGCGCCGGATCACGGCGAGGCGGCGGTAGGCCTCCTCCAGGGAGACCTCGACCTCGTGGGCGCTGATGTCGTCGACCAGCCGGAAGACGGCGGCGAGGCGGGTGTAGTCGGTGCCGCGGCGGCGCACGGTGCGGTTCGCCGAGACCGGGTTGCCGACCAGGGAGGGCTGGTGGGTGATCGACAGCAGGGTGAAGGTGACGGTGGGCTCGCAGCGGTCGAGCCCGTAGGAGCGGGCCACCGCGAACATCGCGGCCTCCACGTCCTCGGCGCCCTCGCCGCCCGCGAGCAGCAGCTCGCCGATGCGCAGGGTGAGGTCGAGGACGCGGCCCACGGCGGGGCCGGACTCGCTCTGGCGCTGGAGCGCCTCGGGGACCGGCCGGACGTCCACCGGCATGCGCAGCATCGTGCGCATCCGGTCCTGCCAGGGGGAGGAGGCGGGGAAGGCGGGCGCCGGGAGGGGGGTGTAGGCGGGCGGGGACTGGCTGGCGCTGTAGGTGGCCGGGGCGGCGAAGGCGGAGCCCTCGGCTTCGGCGGGGGGCGGGGCGGTGCCCTCCGGCAGGGCGAACTCGGACGTGGCCTGGTCCTCGACCGGAACCTCAGGCTCCATCCCGGGGGGCGGGGTGAAGGCGCTGCGCGCCTCGTCGGACTTCGGCTTCCGGTCTTCGGGACCGGGCCCTTCGGCCTCCGCCACGCATCCTCCCACCCTTGATCACTTGGCGGTATCAGTATGCGGAATCGTTTCGTCCGTGGCGAAGCGAGGCGGTGCCGGCCCCGTGCAGCGGCCCGCGCCGCGCGGCCCGGGAACGCCGCAGCGGGCGGCACCCCGGCATGGGGGTGCCGCCCGCTGCGGTTCAGGCGTTACCGAGCGGAGCTCAGTGGTGGCCGCCCTGGGCCTCCAGGCGCTTGAACGAGGCCTCGATCTCGGCCTCGGCCTCGGCGCGGCCGACCCAGTTCGCGCCCTCGACGGACTTGCCCGGCTCCAGGTCCTTGTAGACCTCGAAGAAGTGCTGGATCTCCAGGCGGTCGAACTCGGAGATGTGGTGGATGTCGCGCAGGTGCTCGACGCGCGGGTCCGAGGCCGGCACGCACAGCAGCTTGGCGTCGCCGCCCGCCTCGTCGGTCATGTTGAACATGCCGATCGCGCGGCACTTGATCAGGCAGCCCGGGAAGGTCGGCTCGTCCAGGATGACCAGCGCGTCCAGCGGGTCGCCGTCCTCGCCGAGGGTGTTCTCGACGAAGCCGTAGTCCGTCGGGTAGCTGGTCGAGGTGAAGAGGCGACGGTCCAGACGGATCCGGCCGGTCTCGTGGTCCACCTCGTACTTGTTCCGCGAACCCTTGGGGATCTCGATGGTGACGTCGAACTCCACGTCCTGCTCCTCCATGATCAGCTCCGGCCCTGTGCCGAAGCTTGTCTGCTTCGAGACGGCATTCGATTCAAATGCGCGCGCGTCCGGCCCCGCCCTACGGGTGGGGTGCCATGCTCGCGGCAAGACGCAGTGGTTAAGTGTCCCTCACGCATATGTGTGATCGCGAAAGGGGCTGGTCCGAGGTGCCATTGGTCAAGACGTGGCAGCTCATCGCGGGGTCGGCCGTCGCCGGCCTCGCCCTCTCGGCTGCGGTGGTGGCCACCAGCGGTCCTTGGGACTCCGGCCAGCGTAAGGCCGAGCGGGACAGGGCCGCCTCCTGGACCCGGACGGGTGGCGCAGATCACGCCGCCGGCGGGCTCCCGCAGGCCGCACCCAGCGCCCCCGGAGTGCTGGGCGTGCTCGCCCCGCGGCCGGACGCCGGCGCCGGCGCGCTCGCCGGGGCCCTGGCGCCGCTGCTGGCGGACCCCGCGCTGGGCACCGCACGGGGGGCCTCCGTGATCGACGTCGCGACGGGCCGGGTGCTCTACGAGTCCGGGGCGGCCGACCCCATGAAGCCGGCCTCCACCGTCAAGATCGTCACCGCGAGCGCCGCCCTGGCCGCGCTCGGCCCCGAACACCGCATCCGGACCACCGTGGCCCCCGGAGCCGGCCCCGGGGAGATCGTCCTGGTCGGCGGCGGCGACCCCTCCCTCACCGCCAAGAAGAAGAGCCCCGCCGGCTCCGGCGGCAGCCTCGTCGCCCTCGCCGCCGACACCGCCCAGGCCCTCAAGGCGGCCGGGACCGACACCGTGACCCTCGGCTACGACGACTCCCTCTACACCGGGCCCGTCCTCCACCCCAACGACGTCGGCCGCGCCGGCAACATCGCACCCGTCACCGCCCTCACCGCCGACGAGGGCCGCCGCGACGACTCCACCGCCGGGACCGCCGCGCGCACCGATGACCCCTCCGGGGACACCGCCCGGGCCTTCGCCGCCCTGCTGCGCGACCGCGGCATCAAGGTCAACGGGGAACCCGGGAAGGCGAAGGCCCCCGCCGGCGCCCAGCCGCTGGCCACCACCCTCTCCACCCCCCTCGCCGGGCTCGTCGAGCGGATGCTGACCAACAGCGACAACGACATCGCCGAGGCCCTCGCCCGCCAGACCGCCCTCGCCGCCGGCAAGCCCGCCAGCTTCGAGGGCGGCGAGCAGGCCGTCACCGAGAAGCTGGCCTCCCTCGGCGTCGACCTCAAGGGCACCCGCTTCCTCGACGGCAGCGGCCTCAACCACGAGGACCGGGTCACCACCCGCCTCCTGACCGCCCTCCTGGCCAAGGCCGCCGACCCCGCCCGCCCCGAGCTGCGGCCCGTCCTCACCGGGCTGCCCGTCGCCGGCTTCACCGGCACCCTGAGCGGCCGCAACTCCGGCACCTCGCCGGCCGCCGGCCTGCTCCGGGCCAAGACCGGCACCCTCACCGGGGCGAACGGCCTCGCCGGGACCGTCGTCGACCCGTCCGGGCGCCTGCTCGCCTTCGCCTTCCTGGCCGGGAACGCCCCCGTCAAGGAGAGCGCGGAGAAGGGCCTCGACAAACTGGCCGCCGCCGTCGCCGCCACTTCGTAGCGCATCGGGCCGCAGAGGGGGATCCTCCCCCAAACTCCGTCCGGGGGGACCCCCAGCGGCGCGGGTCCACGTACGGTTGACGCATGACGAGCATCGGTGGTGCGGAGATGGTCGACTGGAACCTCGCGGTGGCCACCGCGACCCGGCTGGTGAGGCCGGGTCCGGAGGTCAGCCGCGACGAGGCCCGGGCCGTGGTGGCGGAACTCCGCCGGCACGCCAGGACCTCCGAGGAGCACGTGCGCGCGTTCACCCGGATGATCCCCGAGGGCTCCCCCCTCCCCGACACCCCCGTCCTCGTCGTCGACCGGGCCGGCTGGGTCAAGGCCAACGTCGCGGGCTTCCGCGAACTGCTGGGCCCACTGCTCGGCAAGATGCAGGACCGCCGCTCCGCCGCCCCCGGCGGAGCCGTCATCGGCGCCGTCGGCGGCAAGGTCACCGGCGTCGAGCTGGGCATGCTGCTCAGCTTCCTGGCCTCCCGGGTGCTCGGCCAGTACGAGACCTTCGCGCCCGCCGGCCCCGACCTGCCCGGCGGCCGCGCCGCCGGCGGCAGGCTGCTGCTCGTCGCGCCGAACATCGTGCACGTGGAGCGCGAGCTGGAGGTGCACCCGCACGACTTCCGGCTCTGGGTCTGCCTGCACGAGGAGGCCCACCGCACCCAGTTCACCGCCGTCCCCTGGCTGCGCGCCCACCTGGAGGGCGAGATCCAGACCTTCCTCGGCGCCACCGAGATGGAGCCCGGAGCCGTCCTGGAGCGGCTGCGCGAGGCCGTCCAGTCCTTCGCCGGAGCCCGCGCCGAGGGCGAACGCGGCGACGAGGGCCCCTCCCTGGTCGAGCTCGTCCAGACCCCCGAACAGCGCGAGGTCCTCGCCCGCCTCACCGCCGTCATGTCCCTGCTGGAGGGCCACGCCGACTTCGTCATGGACGGTGTCGGACCCGAGGTCGTGCCCTCCGTCGCCGAGATCCGCGAGAAGTTCCAGCAGCGCCGGGCCAGCGGCGCGGGCCGCCTCGACGCCGCCCTGCGCAAGCTGCTCGGCCTCGACGCCAAGCTGCGCCAGTACCGCGACGGCGAGCGCTTCGTACGGGCCGTCGTCGGCCAGGTCGGCATGGACGGCTTCAACCGGGTGTGGACCTCGCCCAACACCCTGCCGACCAAGAGCGAGATCGCCCGCCCCGCGGACTGGGTGGCCCGGGTCCACCGCAAGGGGGGCCCGCAGGCCTGAGAAAGGTGAAGCAGGAGGCGTAAACATGTCCCACTGGGGGAAGCAGCATCACCCTTCCGAGGGACCGTGAGCCGTGGAAGGGCGTGCGATGCTCGGGGAACGGCTCGGTTCTGTCACCATCGACGCACTCTGAGTGACATTCCGCATCTCCCCCGCGCAACACCCGAAGCCTCCGAGCATCCGAACTCCACGAAGGGCACCGGACATGGGTCCCCATCCTGCGGTCGCGGCGATACGCCTGGCGGTCCGCCGCGTACTCCACGACGTCCTCACCGACCTCACCGACATCCCCCGCCCCCGCGCGGCCGGCGGCCGGCCCCTCGTCCTCGTCGCCTGCTCCGGCGGCGCGGACTCCATGGCCCTCGCCTCCGCCCTCGCCTTCGAGGCCCCCAAGCTCGGCATCCGGGCGGGCGGCATCACCGTCGACCACGGCCTCCAGGTCGGCTCCGACCTGCGCGCCGCGGAGGTCGTGACCCGCATGACCGCACTCCGCCTCGACCCGGTGGAGTCCATCGCCGTGCGCGTCGGCCGCGAGGGCGGACCCGAGGCGGCCGCCCGCGACGCCCGCTACGCCGCCCTGGACGAGGCCGCGGACCGGCTCGGAGCATGCGCCGTGCTGCTCGGCCACACCCGCGACGACCAGGCCGAAACCGTCCTGCTCGGCCTCGCCCGCGGCTCCGGCACCCGCTCGCTCTCCGGCATGGCCGAAGTCTCCGGCGGCCCCGGGCGCACCAACCGCTACCGGCGGCCCTTCCTCCAGGTCGACCGGCAGACCGCCCGCAAGGCCTGCATGGTCCAGTCCCTGCCCGTCTGGGACGACCCGCACAACCTCGACCCCGCCTACACCCGCTCCCGGCTGCGCCACGAGGGCCTGCCCGCCCTGGAGAAGGCGCTCGGCAAGGGGGTCGTGGAAGCGCTCGCCCGCACCGCCCAGCTCTCCCGCGACGACGCCGACGCCCTCGACGCCTGGGCCGCCGACGCCGAGGCCGGGGTGCGCGACGAGGACGGCCGCCTGGAGTGCGCCAAGCTGTACGCGCTGCCGCCCGCCGTCCGCCGCCGGGTGCTGCGCCGGGCCGTGGTGGCGGCGGGCTCCCCCGCCGGTTCGCTCTTCGCCCGCCACATCGAGGAAGTCGACCGCCTCATCACCGGATGGCGGGGCCAGGGCGCCATCAACCTGCCCGGCCGCGTCGAGGCCCAGCGGCAGGGTGGCAGACTTGTCATCCGGCAGGGCTGATTGGTGCTCAAACACGGCTGAGTCCTCCGGGGAACCCCCGGAGCCCCGGCCGACAACGAAAGTGATGCGGGTGGACGAGAAGGACATGGGCAACGACCTCCAGTCGGTGCTCATCACCAAGGAAGAGATCGACGCGAAGCTGGCCGAGCTGGCCGCGAAGATCGACGCGGAGTACGCGGGCAAGGACCTGCTCATCGTCGGTGTGCTCAAGGGCGCCGTGATGGTGATGGCGGACCTGGCGCGCGCCTTGTCCACCCCGCTCACCATGGACTGGATGGCGGTGTCCTCGTACGGCGCCGGGACCCAGTCCTCGGGCGTGGTGCGGATCCTCAAGGACCTCGACACCGACATCAAGGACAAGCACGTCCTGATCGTCGAGGACATCATCGACTCGGGCCTGACCCTGTCCTGGCTGCTGTCGAACCTCGGCTCCCGCCAGCCGGCCTCCCTCAAGGTCGTCACGCTGCTGCGCAAGCCCGAGGCCGCGAAGGTCGCGATCGACGTCGAGTGGGTCGGCTTCGACATCCCGAACGAGTTCGTCGTCGGCTACGGCCTCGACTACGCGGAGAAGTACCGCAACCTGCCGTTCGTCGGCACGCTCGCCCCGCACGTGTACGGCGGCTGAACCCCGGTCGTCACCGCGATCGCCCCCAGGGGAACCTGGGGGCGATTCCCGCCGTTGGAGGAGAAGGCGGGTCTGTCAGCCGTCCCACGGGGCCGCGGGTGACAATACAGGGGTACATTCCGAAGAACAGTCTTTACTCACAGCAGCATTTACCTACGGGCAGGAGGGACGGGGTGCCTGGCACCCCGTATGGATGGACGTGAAGCGATACTTCCGTGGGCCGGTCATGTGGATCGTGCTGGCCGTCCTCGCCGTGGTCGTGTTGATGAACGTCGTCGGCTCCGGCGGCGGCTACAAGTCGGTGGAGACCAGCGAGGTCATCAAGGCGATCAACAGTGGCCAGGTGGACAGCGCCAAGCTGACCACCGGTGACAGCCAGATGATCAAGATCGAGCTGAAGAAGGGCCAGAAGCTCGGCAACAACAGCGGCACCAAGTTCCAGGCCAACTACATCGGGGACCAGGGCGTCCAGCTCGCCCAGAACCTCCAGAACAAGTACGAAGCCGGTCAGATCCCGGACGGCTACTCCGTCACGCCGGACAAGACCAGCCCGTTCCTGAGCGTGCTGCTCTCGCTCCTGCCCTTCGTGCTCATCGTCGTCGTCTTCCTGTTCCTGATGAACCAGATGCAGGGCGGCGGCTCCCGGGTCATGAACTTCGGCAAGTCCAAGGCGAAGCTCATCACCAAGGACACCCCGAAGACGACGTTCGCCGACGTCGCGGGCTCGGACGAGGCCGTCGAGGAGCTCCACGAGATCAAGGAGTTCCTCCAGGAGCCGGCGAAGTTCCAGGCCGTCGGTGCCAAGATCCCCAAGGGCGTGCTGCTCTACGGCCCGCCCGGCACCGGCAAGACCCTGCTCGCGCGTGCCGTCGCGGGCGAGGCCGGCGTTCCCTTCTACTCGATCTCCGGTTCCGACTTCGTCGAGATGTTCGTCGGCGTCGGCGCCTCGCGCGTCCGTGACCTGTTCGAGCAGGCCAAGGCCAACGCGCCGGCGATCGTCTTCGTCGACGAGATCGACGCCGTCGGCCGGCACCGCGGTGCGGGCCTCGGCGGCGGCCACGACGAGCGCGAGCAGACCCTCAACCAGCTCCTGGTCGAGATGGACGGCTTCGACGTGAAGGGCGGCGTCATCCTGATCGCCGCCACGAACCGCCCCGACATCCTCGACCCGGCACTGCTGCGCCCGGGCCGCTTCGACCGGCAGATCGCGGTCGACCGTCCCGACATGCAGGGCCGTCTGGAGATCCTCAAGGTCCACCAGAAGGGCAAGCCGGTCGCTCCGGACGTCGACCTCTCGGCCGTCGCCCGCCGCACCCCCGGCTTCACCGGTGCCGATCTCTCCAACGTCCTGAACGAGGCCGCGCTCCTCACGGCCCGCTCGGACAAGAAGCTGATCGACAACCACATGCTGGACGAGGCGATCGACCGCGTCGTGGCGGGCCCGCAGAAGCGGACCCGGATCATGTCGGACAAGGAAAAGAAGATCACCGCGTACCACGAGGGCGGACACGCCCTGGTCGCGGCGGCCTCCCCGAACTCCGACCCGGTCCACAAGATCACGATCCTGTCCCGCGGACGGGCCCTGGGCTACACCATGGTCCTGCCCGACGAGGACAAGTACTCGACCACGCGCAACGAGATGCTCGACCAGCTCGCCTACATGCTGGGCGGGCGCGCGGCGGAGGAACTGGTCTTCCACGACCCGACCACCGGCGCGGCGAACGACATCGAGAAGGCCACGGCGACGGCCCGCGCGATGGTCACCCAGTACGGCATGACCGAGCGCCTCGGCGCGATCAAGTTCGGCGGGGACAACACCGAGCCGTTCCTGGGCCGCGAGATGTCGCACCCGCGGGACTACTCGGAAGAGGTCGCGGCGCTGGTCGACGAAGAGGTCAAGAAGCTCATCGAGACCGCGCACAACGAGGCCTGGGAGATCCTGGTCGAGAACCGGGACGTCCTGGACAACCTCGTCCTCGCGCTCCTGGAGAAGGAGACGCTGGGCAAGGAGGAGATCGCCGAGATCTTCTCCACGATCGTGAAGCGCCCGGCCCGCCCGGCGTGGACCGGTTCCTCCCGCCGTACCCCCTCCACCCGCCCGCCGGTGCTCTCTCCCAAGGAGCTCCAGCTGACGAACTCCGCGAACGGCACCTCGGCCCCGGCCGCCGTGTCTGTGGAGAAGGCCCCGGAGCCCTCCCCGGAGGAGCGTCCGGAGGCCTGAGCAGGTCCGGAATGGATGCCGCGCCCCCCAGGTTCTAGCCTGGGGGGCGCGGCACATTTGTACGAGCCGCGTGCGCACACAGGAACGAGGATGAGATGACCGACCCAGTGACCCTGACCGGTGGCGAGGGCACGATCGGCGAGTTCGACGAGAAGCGCGCCGAGGCGGCCGTCCGCGAGCTCCTGATCGCGGTCGGCGAGGACCCGGACCGCGAAGGCCTCCTGGAGACCCCGGCGCGCGTGGCGCGGGCGTACAAGGAGATATTCGCCGGCCTGTACCAGAAGCCCGAAGAGGTCCTCACCACGACGTTCGACCTCGGCCACGACGAGATGGTCCTCGTGAAGGACATCGAAGTCATGTCGAGCTGTGAACACCATCTGGTCCCGTTCCACGGCGTGGCCCACGTCGGCTACATCCCGTCGACCGACGGGAAGATCACCGGCCTGTCCAAGCTGGCCCGCCTGGTGGACGTCTTCGCCCGCCGCCCCCAGGTCCAGGAGCGCCTGACCACGCAGATCGCGGACTCCCTGATGGAGATCCTGGACCCGCGGGGCTGCATCGTGGTCATCGAGTGCGAGCACATGTGCATGACCATGCGCGGCGTCCGCAAGCCCGGTGCCAAGACCATCACCTCGGCGGTCCGCGGCCAGCTCCGCGACCCCGCCACCCGCAACGAGGCCATGAGCCTGATCATGGCGCGCTGACCCCGTGCCGGAGGGGGCGGCCGGGGAGGCCGCCTGGGAGCCGCTGAGCGAGGACGTCAGGCGCACCCTCGAGCTGCTGCTCGGAGGCGCGTCCGACGTCCACCGCGCCCTGCGGGCGCAGATCCCGTACGCCGAGATGCGCGACAGCGGCTGCTCCTGCCCCTGCGTGTACCTGCGGGTGGACATGGACGCCGTGGCGGCCGCGCCGACGGGCCGGCGCCTCGGCCCCGTGGCGGGGGCCTCCCTGATCGGCCCGGACGGCGGCTACGACGGCGAGGCGACGCTGTTCGCGTACGACGGCGTCCTGGAGGACCTCCAGTTCTGCGACTGGGAGGACCGGGGCCCCGGCCGGCGCCCGCTCTGGGAGTGGCTGGGGCACCTCTACACGTAGCCCCGGGCGGGCTCAGGCCGTGGCGCGGGCCTTGCCCGGGTCGTCGTCCTCGGGGAGCTTCAGGACGCGCTCCAGGAACAGGGCGGCGGCGACCACGGCCGCCCCGGCGAGGACCGAGGCGCCCGCGTACCAGGCCTGGTCGCGGCGGGCGGGGACGTCCAGGGCGTCGGTCAGCAGGAAGACGCCGACGCCCCCGTACATGCCCGCCACCAGGGCCGCGACCAGGGCGCTCGCCTGGCCGAAGACCACCGCCCGGGCCGCCATCAGCGGCTCCACGCCCTTCGCCCCCGGGCGGCGCTCCCGCTGGGCCTTGAGGCGGGCGCGCATCGACAGGGCCGTCGCCAGCAGGACGACGGCGATCACCGCCAGCACGATCGGCGCGGCCAGCGGAACGCCCGGCAGGGTGCCGTACGCGTTCCACAGGCGGGCGCCCGCCCAGGACAGCACCCCGGCGATCGCGAAGATGCCCGCCAGGACCGCCGGCCTCAGTTGCTTCACTTGCCCGTCCCCTGTTCAGTGACTGCTACCTGAACACGCTAACGGCTACTCCGGCAGGCGGAGTTCCAGGTCGGGGCGCGCCGTGACACCGGTGAGGCCGATCGCGGCCAGCAGTTCGGCGACGGGGCCGCGGCCGGGCAGCTGGGCCGCGGGGTCGATGTCGTGCCAGGGGGCCAGCACGAAGGACCGCAGGTGCGCCCGGGGGTGCGGGAGGGTGAGGACGGGGTCGTCGGAGACCACGTCGGCGTACGTCACGATGTCGACGTCGATCGTGCGCGGCCCCCAGCGCTCCTCGCGGACGCGGTCGAAGGCCTCCTCGATCGCGTGGGCCCGCTCCAGCAGGGAGGAGGGCGGCAGCGTGGTCTTCAGCGCGACGACGGCGTTCAGGTACGAGGGCTGCGAGCCGGGCTCGACGCCCCACGGCTCCGTCTCGTAGACCGGGGAGACGGCCTTGACCCGCAGCCCCGGGGTGTCGCCGAGGGCGTCGATGGCGCCCTGGAGGGTGTCCAGGCGGTTGCCGAGGTTCGCGCCGAGCGCGACGACGGCCCACTTGGGGTTGGACAGGGTGGTGTCCGCCGCGTCGACCGCCTCGACGACGGAGGCGGGTACCGGCTGGACGGTGGGGTCGCTCTGGGCGCTCAGTCCGTTGTTCATGCGCGGCTCCGGGTGATCGTGATGGTCACGTCGTCGAAGGGGACGGTGATCGGCGCGTCCGGCTTGTGGACGACGACCTCCACCTGTGCGACCGCCTCGTGCTTGAGGCACTGCTGGGCGATCCGCTCGGCGAGGGTCTCGATCAGGTCCACGGGCTCGCCCTGGACCACGTCCACGACCTCCTCGGCCACGACCCCGTAGTGCACGGTCTTGGCCAGGTCGTCCCCGGCGGCGGCCGGGCGGGTGTCCAGGTGCAGCACGAGGTCGACGATGAAGGTCTGGCCCTCTTCGCGTTCCCGGGGGAAGACGCCGTGGTGCCCGCGAGCCTTGAGGCCGCGCAGCGCGACACGATCCACGCGAATCACTCCTGCTTTCGTAGGTGCTTCCGGTCCCGGGGCTCCCCGGGGCCATGGGCCCACGCCGAGTGCGGTCGGCGTCGTCCGCCTTCGAATTTACCTGCGATATACCCCGGGCCCCGCCCTTGGGGTCAGCCGGAGCCCTCTTCTTCCTCGTCATCGGAGTCCGTGAGCACCGGAGAACCGTGGTGGGACCAGAGGCGCCAGCCCTCCGGTGTGCGTCGGAACACATTCGTGGCGACGACCAGCTGGCCGACCAGCGGGCCCAGCTCCCCGGCCTCGGGGGAGGGGCCCCCGCTGAGGATGTTCTCCGTGCAGGTGACCAGGGCGGTGTCACCTATGAGGGCCACCTTGGTGTCGGTCAGGAAGAACTGGATGTACTCCGTGTGGGACATGATCAGCGCGTACGAGCGCAGGACCTCGCCCCGCCCCGAGAGCACCGGCCACCCGGGGTGGACGCAGGAGATCTCGTCCTCGAGCCAGAGCGCCGACAGCGTGTCGAAGTCCCCCTGCTCCATGGCCGCGTAGAACGCCGTGTTGGCCTCTTCGACGGCTTCGATGTCGGTACGGCTCACCGTGCCCCTTCCCTGTACGTCCGGCGGGTGTGCGTCGGGCGGGTCACAGAGCCCCTTCCACGGCACGGGCCACCCGAACCGCGTCGGCGGTCGCCCGTACCTCGTGCACCCGTACGGCCCAGGCGCCCTGGTGCGCGGCGATGGCCGAGACGGCGGCCGTGGCGGCGTCCCGCTCGCGGGCCGGCGGCGGGGCGGTGTCGGCGGTGCCGGCCAGGACCCGGCCGAGGAAGCGCTTGCGGGAGGCGGCGACGAGCAGCGGGAAGCCGAGGGCGCGCAGCTCGGGGAGGCGGGCGACGAGGGCGAGGTCGTGCTCGGCGTTCTTGGCGAAGCCGAGGCCGGGGTCGACGACGATCCGCTCGGGGGCGATGCCGCCGGAGACGACGGCGTCGATGCGGGTGCGGAGCTCGGCGGCGACCTCGCCGAGGACGTCGTCGTAGACGGCGAGGCTGTTCATGTTGTCGCTGAAGCCGCGCCAGTGCATGACCACGAAGGGGACCTCGGCGGCGGCGACGGCCGGGATCATCCCGGGGTCGGCGAGGCCGCCGCTGACGTCGTTGACGAGGCGGGCGCCGGCGGCGACGGCCTGCGCGGCGACGGCCGCGCGCATGGTGTCCACGGAGACGGTGACGCCCTCGGAGGCCAGGCCCCGGACGACCGGCACGACCCGGCGGAGCTCTTCCTCGGCGTCGACGCGGGTGGCTCCGGGGCGGGTGGACTCGCCGCCGACGTCGACGAGGTCGGCGCCCTGGGCGACGAGCTCGAGGCCGCGCTTGACGGCCGCGGTGGTGTCGAACCACCGGCCGCCGTCGGAGAAGGAGTCCGGGGTGACGTTGACGACGCCCATGACCGCGCAGCGGTCCCAGTCGGGCAGCCCTGCGACGTTGCCCCTGGGGGCCGGCCCGAGGTTGCTGTTCATGGGCCCAGGGTAGAGCCCCTGCCCTGGCCGGGCGGTTCTGAGGCTTGGCCGCTGCCCTGGCCGGGCCGTCTGCGGGTGGTCGGCCGCTGCGCGGGCTGGGTCCCCTACCCGCCCTTCCACCGTTCCCAGGGGCTCCGCCCCTGACCCCGGTACCGGACGCTCCGCGCCCGGTGCGCTCAAACGCCGCGCGGGCTGGATTGCCCGCAGGGCAATTCCAGCCCCGCCGGCGTTTGAGGCGCGGGGGTCTGGGGGCGGAGCCCCCAGGGAACGGTGGAAGGGCGGGTAGGGGACCCCGGCTCCGCGCAGCGGCATCGCACCCGCACCCGACCCACCGGCCCCGCAACGCGAACCGGCCCCGCCCCGCATCCGACAGCCGGAGGCTGTCGCAGCGGCGCGAAGCCGGGGAGGCCCCCAGGGGCCGAGCCGCGCGAGCGGCGCGTCAAGAAGGGCTACGCGGCCTGGACCTCGCGGTCCTGCTGGGACGGGACCTTGGCCGGGTGGACCGCATGCGTGCAGGTGCGCACCGGCTTCGGCCGTCGCCGGCTGGCGAAGAGGCGGGGGAGGGCCAGGGTGACGAAGCCCTCCGCCTGCATCACGGCGAAGCCGATGCGCGGCAGGTCGCGGTGGTGCCGGTAGACCATGAAGCGCGGCTCCCAGCGGGGGCGGAACTTCTCGTTGAACTTGTACAGCGACTCGATCTGGAACCAGCGCGAGAGGAAGACGAGCAGGCCGCGCCAGGCCCGCAGCACCGGTCCGGCGCCGATCTTCTCGCCGCGGGCCAGGGCCGCGCGGAACATCGCGAAGTTCAGGGAGACCTTCTCGATCTTCAGCTCGGGGGCCTGCTGGAGGGAGGCGACGATCAGCAGCTCGTTCATGCCGGGGTCGGCCCCGCGGTCGCGGCGCATCATCTCCAGCGACATGCCGTCCTTGCCCCACGGCACGAAGTGCTGGATGGCCTTGAGGTCGCCGAAGGGGCTGGTGTCGCCCTCCTCCACGCGGTGCGCGGTGGCGATGATGCAGTCGCCGTCGCCCGGGTCGCCGACGCGGCCCAGGGCCATGGAGAAGCCGCGCTCGGTGTCGGTGCCGCGCCAGGCCTCGGCGGCGCCGCGCACGGCGGTCAGCTCTTCCTCGGTGAGCTCGCTGACCCGGCGGACCTTGGTGGTGTAGCCGTTGCGCTCGATGCGCTTGACCATCTGGCGGACGTTGCGCATCGGGCGGCCCGCGAGGGAGAAGTCTTTGACGTCGACGATGGCCTCGTCACCGAGTTCCAGGGCGTCCAGGCCGGTCTCACGGGTCCAGACCTCGCCGCCGGTCTCGCTGCAGCCGACGACGGCGGGGGTCCAGGAGTGGGCCTTGGCCTCTTCCATGAACCGCTCGATGGCGCCGGGCCAGGCCTCGACGTCGCCGACCGGGTCGCCGGAGGCGAGCATCACGCCGGAGACCACGCGGTAGGTGACGGCGGCCTTGCCGCTGGGGGAGAAGACGACGGCCTTGTCGCGGCGGAGCGCGAAGTGGCCGAGGGAGTCGCGGCCGCCGTGCCGGGCGAGCAGCTCGCGCAGCTTGTCCTCGTCGTCGGAGGTGAGCTGCGCGGCCGGGTGCTCGGGGCGGAAGGCCAGGTAGATGGTGGTGACGGCGGTCAGCATGCCGAGGGCGCCGAGGGAGTAGCCGACGGTCCAGGAGACCCGCCCGGCGTAGTCGACGGGGCCCTCGAAGCCGAAGAGGCCGTAGACGACGTGGGTGATCTGCTCGTACAGGCTGGGGCGGCCGACGACCTTGCCCGGGTGCACGTTGACGATGACGAGGCCGAGGCCGATGGAGCCGGCGCTCATCAGGACGAAGTTGGCGAGGGCCTTCCAGCGGCTGCGCGGGTCCGGCAGGGCCTTGAATTCGGCCTGGTGGCGGATGAGCAGGGCGAGGAGGACGGCCGAGATGACCACGCCGATGACCGAGTGGCGGTACGCGAACTGCGCGACGGCGCCGGCGGGCAGCAGGACCACGGCGGCCCGCCAGGCGCGGCGCTTGCGGCGCTTGAGACCGTGCGCGAGCAGCAGGATGAGCACGCCCGCGCTGATGGAGAGGGCCGCGGCGAAGGGGCCCAGGGAGCCGGGCAGCACCTCGGTGACCGCGTGGATCCGGCTGTGGCGGAATCGCGGGAAGACGCCCGCCGCGATGTCCAGAAGGCCGACGATCATGACGGCCGTACCTACGAGACCGGGCACCGACTCCGGTCGTGGTCCGCGGAAGATTCGCCGGACCGTACTCGGAACCTGTCCCGACTTATCGCCATCTATCCTGCTAGACATCGCTTCCCGTTGCTCCGCGAGAGATCATGTGGCCGAAGGCCGCGACAGCCTCCGGAGTGTGGTGCGTCCACTAGGACGACATCGGCGGGTGGCGGGTTCACTCTTCCGTCGGAAAAATCCAGTCCTGCCATCAGAAAGTCGACTGACTGCTCATGGGTCTCACCAGTAATACGGTTCTGGTCCTGGCCATCATCGCGGGCGTGGCCCTGTTCGCGGTCACGGTCTGGGCCTGGCCGAAGCTCTCGGGGCGCGGTGTGCGCGCGGTCCTCGGCCGGATCGGCCTGCTGCTCGCGACCCAGCTGGCGCTGTTCTCGGCAGTCGGTCTCGCGGCGAACAAGTCGTTCCTCTTCTACGGATCGTGGGCCGACCTGTTCGGGCAGGAGACGGCCGTCGGCAAGGTCGTCGACCACTCGATGAGCAGCAAGGACATCAAGGTCGTCGACAAGCAGCACCTGGACGTGCCGGGCGGGTCCAAGCCGCAGGTCGGCGGGCAGATCCTGAAAGTGGCCATAACCGGGCAGAAGTCGAAGATAACGAGCCCCGGCTACGTGTGGCTGCCGCCGGAGTACTTCCAGCCGCAGCACAAGGACCAGAACTTTCCGGCTTCGATCGTCCTGACGGGCTACCCGGGCACCGCCGAGAACCTGATCAAAGGGCTGAACTACCCGATGACGGCCTTCAAGCAGGCCAAGGCGGGCAAGATGAAGCCGATGATCCTGGTCATGCTGCGGCCGACCATCGCGCCGCCGCGCGACACCGAGTGCGTGGACATACCCGATGGCCCGCAGACCGAGACCTTCTTCGCGCAGGACCTGCCGCAGGCCATCCAGTCCACCTTCCGGGTGGGCAAGAAGCCGCAGAACATGGGCTTCATCGGCAACTCCACGGGCGGCTACTGCGCCCTGAAGATCGCCGCGCACCACCCGCAGACCTTCGGTGCGGGCGTGGGCCTGTCCGCCTACTACAAGGCGGCGGACGACGCGACGACCGGTGACCTGTTCCACGGAGACGCCAAGCTGAAGGCCCGCGCGGACGTCCTGCAGAGCATGCAGGACAAGAAGCCGGCCGGCACGTCCTTCCTGGTCACGACCAGTGAGAAGGGCGAGGACAACCTGAACGACACGAAGAAGTTCATCAAGCTGGTCAAGGGCCCGGACCGGGTCTCCTCGATCGTGCTCGACAGCGGCGGCCACAACTTCAACACCTGGCGCCGCGAGATCCCGCCGATGCTGGTGTGGCTGAGCGGCCGCATCCAGGCCTGATCCCCCGCGGGGGCGGTACGTACGCGAAGGGCCCGGCTCCGGCCAGGCCCTTCCTGCGTGTCCGGGGCCGCTCAGGCGTCCGGGAGGCCGGCCCGGCGCAGGGCCCGGTGCACGTCCGTGGGGGTCAGTACGCCGGCCAGCGCGCCGGAGTCCGGGTCGGTGACCCCGATCCGGCCGGAGTCCTCCTGGAGGAGGGCGGCGAGGGCCTCGCGCAGGGAGGCGCCCAGGGGCACCGTCGCGGCGGGGGCCGGGCCGCCGTCGGGGGCGGTCAGGTCGGCCGCCGCGACGGGGGTGACCGCGAGCCGCCTGAGCCCGCGGTCGGCGCCGACGAAGGAGGCGACGTACTCGGTGGCGGGCGCGGCGAGCACGGCGGCCGGGCGGGCGAACTGCTCGATGGTGCCGTGTCCGTAGACCGCGATCCGGTCGCCGAGCCGGACGGCCTCCTCCAGGTCGTGCGTGACCAGCAGGATCGTCTTGCGGACGGTCTTCTGGAGGGTGAGGAACTCGTTCTGGAGCCGCTCGCGCACCACCGGGTCCACCGCGCCGAACGGCTCGTCCATCAGCAGCACCGGCGGGTCGGCGGCGAGCGCGCGGGCCACGCCGACGCGCTGGCGCTGCCCGCCCGACAGCTGCTGCGGGTACCGGCCCCCGTAGACGGCCGGATCCAGCCCCACGAGTTCGAGGAGTTCGGCGGCCCGGGCGCGGGCCTTCGCCTTGGGGGTGCCGATCAGCTGGGGCACGGTCGCCGTGTTCTCCAGGACCGTCTTGTGGGGGAACAGCCCGACCTGCTGGATGACGTACCCGATGCGGCGGCGCAGTTCGACCGGGTCGGCGGCGGCGATGTCCTCGCCGTCCAGCAGGATCCGCCCGGAGGTCGGCTCGATCAGCCGGTTGACCATCTTCATAGTGGTCGTCTTGCCGCAGCCGGACGGGCCCACCAGCGTGACCAGCTCGCCCTCCGCGACCTCGAAGGACAGCTCCTCGACGGCCGTCGTCCCGTCGGGGTAGCGCTTGGTCACTCGCTCGAATCGGATCACCCGGCCATCCTCCCCCAACGGTCTGCCCGGATGGGCGAAGGGTTTGTCAGGGGAGTGTTGCAGCTGTGCGAATGAATCCGGCCATCACGGGCACCGGGGGTTATGGTCGCTCGGAGGCCGGTCTGCGGCACGCGCGTGCGAGTGGGGGAAGGGGTGGGCGGGATGGCCGGGCAGGGCTGCCTGGTGGCGAACGACTGGATCTGCTGGGAGTACGTCACCTCCCGCTCCGCCGAACTCGCCGACGCCACCGTCGAACACGTCTGGATCACCGCCGCGTCGGTGCTGATCGGCGTGGCCGTGGCCGTGCCGCTGGCCCTGCTGGCCCGCCGCGGCCGCCGCTGGGCGGCGCCCGTGCTGGGCCTGACCACCCTGCTCTACACGATCCCCTCGCTCGCCATGTTCTCCCTGCTGCTGCCCTTCTTCGGGCTGTCGGCGGCGCTCGTGGTGACCGGTCTGGTGCTGTACTCGCTGACCATCCTGGTCCGCAACGTGCTGGCCGGTCTGGAGGCCGTCCCCGAGGACGTGCGGGAGGCCGCGCGCGGCATGGGTTACGGCCCGGCCCGGCTGCTGTGGCAGGTCGAACTCCCGCTGGCGCTGCCCGCGCTGCTCGCCGGGGTGCGGATCGCCACCGTGTCGACGGTGGCGCTGACCACCGTCGGATCGATCGTCGGCAAGGGCGGGCTGGGCAACCTGATCGCCCCCGCCGTGAACAGCTCCTTCAAGGCCCAGGTGCTCACGGCCTCCGTGCTGTGCGTGCTGCTCGCGCTCGTCGCCGACCTGCTGCTGCTCGGCGTGCAGCGGCTGCTGACCCCGTGGACGCGGCCCGGCCGCCGTTCCACGGGGGCGAAGGCGGCGCCGGTGGCGGCCACCGCGACGGCGAAGGGGGCGTGAGGGCGTGGGCGTGATGACGCAGGCCTGGGACTGGCTGGCCGACGGGGCCAACTGGTCCGGCGAGGCGGGCGTGTGGCACCGGCTCGGCGAGCACGTCTACGTCAGCGGGATCGCCCTGGCCGTCGCCTGCGCGGTGGCCCTGCCGGTCGGGCTGTGGCTCGGCCACCTCGGCAAGGGCGGCACCCTCGCGGTGAACGTCTCCAACGCCGGGCGGGCCGTGCCGGTGTTCGCGGTGCTGGCCCTGTTCATGGTCTCGCCGCTGCGCAGCGCGGGCTACCTGCCCACCATCGTCGCGCTGGTGCTGTTCGCGGTGCCCCCGCTGCTGACCAACGCGTACGTGGGCATGCGCGAGGTGGACCGCTCGGTGGTCGAGGCGGCCCGGGGCATGGGCATGTCCGGGCGCCAGCTGTTCCTGCGCGTGGAACTGCCCCTCGCGCGCCCGCTGGTGATGACCGGGCTGCGCTCGGCCGCCGTGCAGGTCGTCGCCACCGCCACGATCGCGGCGATGGTCGGCCAGGGCGGCCTGGGCCGGATCATCACCGCCGGATTCAACACGTACAACACCCCGCAGGTGGTGGCGGGCGCCGTGCTGGTGGCGCTGCTGGCCCTGGTGGTGGAGGGCGCGCTGGTGGCGGCGGACCGGCTGCTGCCGGGGGCCCCGTCGCGCTGAGGCGCGGCGGGCCGCGGGCCGTCCTCCTTCTCGTCGATCCCTAAGGAGCATCATGAGCAAGTCCACGCGCGTCCTCGGCGCGACCCTGGGCGCGGTGGCCCTGACCGTCTCGCTCGCCGCGTGCGGCGGCGAGAGCCTGGAGAAGGCGAAGGACGGCGGCTCCGCCTCGGCCCCCGCCGGGGGCGGCGGCAAGGGGAAGCTGGTGGTCGGCGCGGCGGGCTTCACCGAGTCCAACGTGCTGGCGGAGCTGTACGCGCAGGTCCTGCGCGGGGCCGGCTACGACACCTCGATCACCACCGTCAACAACCGCGAGCTGTACGAGCCGTCGCTGGAGAAGGGCGAGATCGACGTCGTCCCGGAGTACGCGGCCACGCTCGCGGAGTTCCTGAACGCCAAGGTGAACGGTCCGAACGCGCCCAAGGAGAAGCCGGTCGCCTCCAGCGACGCGGCGGCGACCGTCGCGGCGCTGGAGAAGCTCGCGGCGCCGCTCGGGCTGAAGGCCCTCCCGGCGGGCTCGGCGGTCGACCAGAACGCCTTCGCGGTCAGCAGGGAATTCGCGCAGAAGAACAACCTCAAGTCCCTTTCCGATCTTGGAAAGTCGGGGCTGAAGGTGAAGATCGCGGCGGGTGACGAATGCGCCGTCCGCCCCTTCTGCGCACCGGGGCTGGAGAAGGCGTACGGAATCTCCGTTTCCGGTATTGATCCCAAGGGCGTCGGCACCCCGCAGGCCAAGCAGGCCGTCAAGGACGGGGTCGACCAGCTGGTGCTGACCACCACCACCGACGCCACCCTCGACGCCTACGGCCTGGTCCTGCTGGAGGACGACAAGAAGCTCCAGAACGCGGACAACGTGCTGCCCGTCGTCAACGCCAAGGACGCCGGGGCCCCGGAGGTCGCCGCCGCCCTCGACGGGCTCACCAAGGTGCTGACGACCGCCGACCTCGTCGAGCTGAACCGCAAGGTGGACGCGGAGCGGGCCAAGCCCGCCGACGTCGCGAAGGCCTATCTGGACTCCAAGGGCCTTCTGAAGAAGCAGTAGTTACGTGTTTGATGGCCAATTGTGGGGTAACTGCCCGGGAACAGATTGCCGGGCGGGTACCCCACGCGCCGCCCACGCCCTGTAAATTTCAGGCCATGCCCCGTGGACGCCACCGCAATCCCGAGCCCCTGCACCGACTTCTCACGCCGACGGCCGTCGCCGGGGTTTCCGTGGCCAGCGCCGGTGCGGCCTGGTTCCTCGCGGAACCCCTCGCGCTGCGCCTGCTCGTGGCCCTCACGGCGGCCGCGGGCGTGGGCGGTGCCGTCCTCATGCGCTCCTGGGACCGGGCGGCCGGCCGCCGGGTCGCGGAGCTGGCCCGCGAGCGGGTCAAGGACGAGTGGAAGACGGACGAGCGGATAGCCGAGCTCGAATCCGACATCGAGGAAGCCCGCCTGCTGCGCGCCCGCCTCGACGCCAAGCTGCGCGCCAAGCGCGTCGAACTGGCGGGCCTGCGCGGGGAGCACGCCGCGCTCCTGCGCCGGTACGCGACCGCCGAGACCGAGCGCGCCACCGCCCTGGAGAAGCGCCGGCTGCTGGCCCTCGAAGCCGCCGCGGCCCCGGCGTCCGGCCCCAAGGAGCTGCCCGCCGTCTCCGAGGAGCGCACCGGCGCCGGAGCGCCCACCCCGGTCGGCTACGCCCGGGCCCACGCCGCGATGTCCGCCCTGGCGCGCAAGGCGCAGGAGCAGTCCGCCGCGGCGGCCGAGCACGCCCGCCCGGCCGCCCCCGCCCCCGCCCCCGCGCAGGTGGCGGTCCCGGCCCGCCGGCCGGCCGCGCCGGTGTCCCCGTACGCGGCCCAGCGCCGCACCGCCTCCCGGGTCGAGGGCGGCTTCGACTTCTTCGGCACCAAGAACGCCGCGCAGGCCCGCGCCGTGATCGAGTCCGTGCAGAACGAGGACCTCGCGGACGTGGTCGGCGCCGAGGCCCTGGCCGTCCACAAGGCGGAGACCGCGGGCGGCGCGGCCGAGCCGGAGTTCAAGGCCCCCACCCCCGAACAGGAGGCGGTGGGCCAGGTCATCGACCTGACGGCCCACGACGAGACCGAGCCCATCGACGTGGTCCGGCTCCGCACGGCCATCTCCTAGGCGGGGCCCGGTGCGCGAGCGCCGCACGGGCGGCCCCGGCGAGGTCTTCGACTGCCCGTGCTGCTTCCTGCCGACCCTGGAGTCGAGCGCCTGCTTCGAGATCTGCGGCGAGTGCGGCTGGGAGGACGACGGCCAGGACGACGGGGACGCCGACCGGGTCTGGGGCGGCCCCAACGGCGACCAGAGCCTCACCGACGCCCGGCGCGAGTACCGGGAGTGGGCGGCCGAGGACCCGGACGAGAGCTCGGTGGGCCGGGGCGGGGACGGGGCGTGGCGGACCGCGGCCCGTGAAGTCCTGCGGGAGCGCGGCGGGGACCCAGAGGGTCCGGCGTAGCGGTCGCCGGTCGTCCACAGCCTGTGCACGAGCGGTGCGCGGCGGGTTCAGGTCCAGGGGCTCAAGGGCTCAAGGGCTCAGGGGCCCGAGGGCTCAGGGGAAGACGAGCACCAGGCCCACCGCGAGCAGCTCCAGCAGCAGCTGGGCCGTCAGAGCCTTGCCGCGGAGCCTCTCCGGCGCGGCCAGAGCCGCCACCAGCGCCAGTGCCGCCGCACCGCACAACACCAGGAAGAAGACCCCGGGGAAGGGTGCGCAGCCGCCCTTCACCAGGCAGCGGGAGCCCTCCTCGGTGGTCAGGACCAGGATCTTCGCCGCCACCAGCGCGGGCACGAACAGCCCGGCGGCGATCAGCGCGCGCACGTGCGCGCGGGAGCCGGTGGTGGCGGTCGGGGGCTGCGGGGTCCAGGTCATGCGGCCATCCTGGCCCGGCGGGCCGGCCCGGGGATCCGTACGCGTACTCAGGCCGTCCGGCCCCCGTACCCAGGGGGCGTGGACCGGGCGGCTCAGAACAGCGGCAGCTGGCCCGGGTTCGGGCCGAGGACGAAGCCGTCCAGGGTCGGCGCGGAGGCGCCCAGCACCACCCGGGCCCGGGAGCCGGGGCAGGACACCATGTCGGCCCGGCCGCGCCCGGCGGGAGGGTCGTGGCGGGCGATCCGGCCGGCCGTCACCGCGCAGTCGCGGCCGCAGGCGGGGCAGGCCCGGCGGGGGGAGTGGGACATGCCCCCAGTCTGCCCTGCCGCACCGACAGCGAAGCCGTCAGGCCCGGGACGCCCGCCACCGCCGGTGCGCCTCGTCCACGCGGGCCCACAGGGCGTCCCGGTCGGCGGCCGTCAGATCGGCGAGGCTCCGTCGGAACACGCGCTCCATGACCTCGAAGAACTCCTGCTGCCCGGCCACTTCCCGCTTCTCGGCCGTCTTCCCGGCGGAGACCCGGCTCAGGACGCGGCCGCGCATGACGTCGATGCCGTCGGCGTCCCGCCGGAGCAGCGCGAGGGTCCGTACGAAGGGGGAGTCGGGGGAGGTCGTCAGCCAGGTGTGCATCTCCTCGAAGTCGGCCGTCGTGGCGGGCGCGTCGCGGAAGTTGACCCGCGGCGTGCTGCTGCCGGGGGAGAGGTAGCTCCAGCCCGGGCCCTCGCCCTCCAGGGGGTCCAGCCGCTCCAGCGCGCAGTGGAAGCCGCCCTGCTCGTACGGGCCCTCGCGCAGCGGCAGCGGCTCGTAAGGGCCGTCCCCGAGACCGGCGTCCACCCAGTACGCCGCCCCGTCCACGCGGACCGTCAGGGTCAGGTGCTGGCCGTTGACCACGCGCGAGGCGGCGTCGTCCTCGACACCACCGAGGTGGCGGGTCACGTCGTACCCCAGGTGCTCCAGGAGCGCGGCGAAGGCGCCGTTGAGGTGGAAGCAGTAACCGCCGAACCCCGCGCCCAGCCGCCGCACCGACAGCGCGGGGTCGATCCCGGGCGGCCGGCCCACATGGATGTCGACGTTGTCGTAGGCGATGCGCTCCAGGTGGGCGCGCTGGAGCGCGAACAGCCCCTCGGCGGAGGGGGCGCCGGGGTCGGCCAGGCCGAGGCGGCGCAGGTAGTCCGGGTACGTGCCAGTGGTCATGGGGGCACCCTAGGAGGCCCCACGGACAGGCCGGGGCGGATTCCCGCCGGCCTGTCAGGTCGCCCCGCCCGCCGCCGTCCTACTTGTCGATGTCGCCGACCACGAAGAAGAGCGACCCGAGGATCGACACCATGTCCGCTACCAGCTGCCCCGGCAGCAGCACGGCCAGCGCCTGGATGTTGTTGAAGGAGGCGCTGCGCAGCTTCAGCCGGTACGGGGTCTTCTCGCCCTTCGAGACCAGGTAGTAGCCGTTGATGCCGAGCGGGTTCTCCGTCCAGGCGTACGTGGCCCCCTCGGGCGCCTTCAGCACCTTCGGCAGCCGCTGGTTGACCGGCCCCGGCGGCAGCTCCGCCATCCGGTCCAGGCAGGCCACGGCCAGGTCGAGGGCGTTGTGCGTCTGGTCGAGCAGCACCTCGAAGCGGGCCAGGCAGTCGCCCTCGGTACGGGTGACGACCTTCAGCACGTCGGCCAGCTCGCCGTACGCCAGGTACGGCTCGTCGCGGCGCAGGTCGAAGTCCACGCCGGAGGCGCGGGCGATCGGGCCGGACACCCCGTACGCGTGCACCGCCTCGGCGGACAGGACGCCCACCCCGCGGGTGCGGGCCCGGAAGATCTCGTTGCCGTGGACCAGCTTGTCGTAGACGTCCATGCGGGTGCGGACGTCGGCGATGGCCGCACGGGCCCGGCCCAGCCAGCCGGCCGGGAGGTCCTCCTTGAGGCCGCCGACCCGGTTGAACATGTAGTGCATGCGGCCGCCGGAGATCTCCTCCATCACGGCCTGGAGCTCCTCGCGCTCGCGGAACGCGTGGAAGATCGGGGTGATGCCGCCCAGCTCCAGGGGGTAGGACCCGAGGAACATCAGGTGGTTCAGGACCCGGTTCAGCTCGGCCAGCAGCGTCCGCATCCACACCGCGCGCTCGGGGACCTCCATGCCGAGCATCCGCTCGACGGCCATGACCACGCCGAGCTCGTTGGAGAACGCCGACAGCCAGTCGTGGCGGTTCGCGAGCATCACGATCTGGCGGTAGTCGCGCGCCTCGAAGAGCTTCTCGGCACCCCGGTGCATGTAGCCGACCACCGGCTCGGCGCTGGCGATCCGCTCGCCGTCCAGGACGAGCCGCAGGCGCAGCACGCCGTGGGTGGAAGGGTGCTGGGGTCCGATGTTGAGCACCATGTCGGTGCTCTCCGCCGCACCGCCGATGCCGACCGTGGTCTCCGTCATGGGCGCATTGTCTCAGTCCTAGGCTGGGCGCATGGATACGGGGACGAAGGGTGAGACGGGCCGCCCGGAGTGGGTGGGCCTGCCGGAGGGGCTGCGCGGGGTCCGCAGGCTGCTGCTGGTGATCTGGATGGCGGTGCTCACGGTGGCGACCGGCGTGTCGCTGGGGCTGGCGTTCGGTCCGGGCTGGGCGGCCCTCGCCGCGTTCTGGCCCGCCGTGCTGGTCTGGGGATGGGTGCTGATCGGACGGAACTGGCGGTCCTGGCGGTACGCGGAGCGCGCGGACGACCTGCTGATCAGCCGGGGCGTGCTGTGGCGGGAGGAGACCGTGGTCCCGTACGGGCGGATGCAGCTGGTGGAGGTCACCTCGGGCCCGCTGGAGCGCCGCTTCGGCCTGGCCTCGGTCCAGCTCCACACGGCGGCCGCGGCGACCGACGCCAAGATCCCGGGCCTGGCCCCCGCCGAGGCCGAACGCCTCCGTGACCGGCTGACCGCCCTGGGCGAAGCCAGGTCGGCGGGGCTGTGACGCCGAACCCCTCCGTGGAGGACCCCGGAACCGCGCCCCCGGCCGGCGGCGAGCGGCGGCTGCACGTGCTGACCCCGCTGCGCCGGGCCTGGGTGCCGATCGCCGCCCTCGGCGGGGCCGTCGTCCAGCAGGGCGAGCGGGCCCAGGAATGGGTCACCGGCCTCACCCCCGGCGTACGCCTGCTCGTACTGGCCGGGGTGGTGCTCTTCTTCGGCACGTACGGCTTCCTCAGCTGGTGGTTCACCCGCTACGCCGTCACCGACACCGAGCTCCGCATCCGCACCGGCCTGATCTTCCGCCGCACCGCCCACATCCGCCTCGACCGCATCCAGGCCGTGGACGTCACCCGCCCGATGCTGGCCCGGATCGCCGGGGTCGCCAAACTCCGGCTCGACGTCATCGGCACCGCGGACAAGGACGAGCTGGCCTTCCTCGACGAACGCGAAGCCGTCGCCCTGCGCGCCGAGCTGCTGGCCCGCGCGGCCGGATTCGCGCCCGCCGACGCCGTCACCGTCGGCCAGGCCCCCGCGCGGGAGCTGCTGCGGGTGTCCGTACGGGACCTGGTGGTCTCGCTGCTGCTCGGCCTCGACACCTGGGCGGCGCTCGTCGGCGGGATCGTCGCCCCGCTGGTCGTGTGGCGGGTCAGCGACAACCTCTGGGCGGCCGCGGTCATCCTGCTGCCGATGCTCGGCGCGGCCTGGAGCGGCACCGTCGGCCGCTTCCTCACCGGGTACGACTGGACCGTCGCCGAGTCCCCCGACGGGCTGCGCCTGGACCACGGACTGCTGGACCGGGCCCACGAGACGGTCCCGCCGGGGCGCGTGCAGGCCGTACGGATCGTGGAGCCGCTGCTGTGGCGGCGGCGCGGCTGGGTCCGGGTGGAGCTGGCCGTGGCCGGCTCCAAGAACGGGGTGCTGGTCCCGGTGGCCACCCGGGCCGCCGCCCACGCCCTGATCGCCCGCGTCCTGCCGGGCGCGGACCCGGCCGGCCTGGAGTTCAGCCCCTCCCCGCGCACCGGCTCGCGCTGGGTGGTCCCGGTGTGGTGGAAGGGGTACGGCCTGGCCGTCTCGGAGCAGGTCTTCGCCGCCCGGCGGGGCCGCCTGTGCCGGCGCACGGAGATCGTTCCGCATGCGAAGGTACAGAGCGTGCGCCGCTCCCAGGGCCCCTGGGAGCGCGCCCGGGGGGTGGCCGACGTCCACGTGGACACCGGCGCGAACACCACCGTCACCGCCCGGCTGCGCCCCGCCGCCGAGGCCGACCGGCTGCTGCACGACCAGGCGGTCCGCTCCCGCACCTCCCGCGCCGCGGCCCGCCCCGACCGATGGATGACCTGACATGACGACGGCCTACGAGCGGCTGCTCGGCACCGACTTCGAGGGCGCGCCCACCGGCGACCCGTACGAGGTGATCTGGGAGGGTGAGGACCACCCCGCCCACCGTGACCGGGTACCCGGCCTCACCGCCCTCCTCGACGATCCGGACGCGGGCTGCGGCGAACGCCTCATGGCCCTGATCGCCCTGGTCCACTGGGCCGAACCCGCCGGATACGGAGCGGTCCTGGAGGCCGCCGCCACCGACCCCCGGGCCGCCTTCTGGTACGGCTGGGAGACCGACCGGTGGTTCTCGGCGGACCGCAGCTACGGCCTCTTCTGCGAAGCCGCCGTCCGCAGTGCGGAGTTGGCGGCGGAGAAGGGCACTTCGGAGCTGCGTGCCGCCACCCTGCGCGCCCTGGTCGGCCTCGCCGACCGGGAGGGCTTCGACGACCGGCTCGGCGACTGCCTCGACACCGCATCCGTACGCGACTGCCTGCCCGGGATCCGCGCGGCCGTCGACCGGGGCCTCGCCGGGATGCGGGCCGGCGAGCGCTACCACTTCGACGTGGAGACCCAACTCGTCGGCCTGGCCGGAGCGGTGACCCTCGTCGACGAGGAACTCGCCGTGGAACTGCTGCGGACGCTGCTCGACAACGCCCCCTCCGGCCGGGCCCTCCGGCATGCCGCGGGCCCCGTCTCCCGGTGCCAGGGCCCGTCCGGCCGGGCCCTGGCGGACCGGCTGCGGGACGCCGGGGACGACTACGTACGGGAGGTCCTGGGGGACCGGGAACCCGCGGGGGGTGTTTTTCGGACAGACGTTCAGGCTGAATGAAACCGTGTTTGTGTTCGCAACGTCCCTTCGGTAGACAGGTACGCACGCAAGTGACGGAACAACACGTCAGGGGTGGGTGAATGAAGTTCGACATGGGCAGCACGACGCTGTCCGAGCTGGGCAAGGCCACGAGCGGCTCCAGTGACGACCTCGGCACGCTGATCAAGCTGCTGATCGCCGCGGCGGACCCGCTGGAGGGCAAGTTCAACGGCGTCGGCCGGGCCGCGTTCGACTCGTTCAAGCAGCGCTCCGACGCGATCACCGGCGAGCTGAACGCCTCGCTGCGCGCCATCCTCGGCGGTCAGGCGGGGATGGACACCTCGTTCACGACCGGTGACCAGGAACAGGGCGACAACGCCCACCAGAACATGGGCTCCGCGAACTTCGACGCCGCTCGCTTCGGCGCGCGCTGACACCCGGGGGACTGACAGACATGGCGAACCAGGACCGCACCTCGTACGACATCGCCGCCTCCGTGGAGGTCCAGGGCGGACTCGACGGGATCATCGGCCGGCTGGAGCAGGTGCTCGGCGACCGCGAGAACGCGGTGAAGGCCGCGATGCTCGAGTTCCAGGCCGACGGCGTCTCCGACGAGTACCACGGCAAGGAACTCCGCTGGAACAAGGCGGCGAACGAGGTGCGCAACATCATCCGCCTCGTCCGCACCACGCTGGACCAGAACGACGCGACCGCACAGGCCACGCTGCAGAAGGCCAAGACGGCGGTCGCCAACATCGGCTGACGCCGGGACGCACGCCGGACGAGGGACGCGAGGACACGGGGGTAGGGCATGGACTGGGACATCAAGCCGTCCGGCGTGCAGGGGGTCGTCAACAAGACGATCACGGCCGCCGAGGGCTTCCAGAAGGCGGGCAAGTCGCTCCAGACGGAGCTGCCGGAGGCCGCGAAGCACGCGGGCACCATCACGCCGGGCGGCGGCAGCTCCGGCGAGGGCGGCGGCATGGGCCCGATCGCCGGCGCGCTGGGTGAGCTCATGCAGTCCCACGACTACCGGCTCGCGTACATCGGCAAGCGCACGGAGGCCTCCATCAACGGGGCGATCAATGCCACGACGGCCTACGTGCAGGGCAACATCGAGCAGGCGCAGAACGCGCAGAACGAAGCCCTGAAGGAGCCCAAGATCGACCTTCCGGGGGCTGGTCAGAAGTGACCGACCACGTACCGATCAATCCGTGCACGATCCCGCAGTTCACGGGTGACCTGGACGCGTTGGAGCAGGACCACGCGGCGATCACGGCGGCCGCGGGGACGTTCCGCGACGCGGGGTCGAACGTGGACTCCGAGTTCCAGGGCCTCTCGGCCTTCTACGCCGCCCCGGAAGCGGCCCAGCTGTTCGCGACGACCAAGCCGGTGAAGACGGACAGCGACTTCTTCGCCGACCAGCTCGAATCCGCGGCCAAAGCGCTGGGCGAGTACGTCACCGAGGCCCGTCCGATCGTCGCCCGCCTGAAGGAGCTCCAGGCGAAGGCGACGACCTTCACGAGCAAGATCGCCGGGGACGAGCACTGGAAGGACGACGGGAAGAAGATCGACGAGAACAACGATCTGATCCACGACGTCAACGCGGCCGCCGAAGCCTTCTGGGCGGCCGAGCGGACCTGCGCGAACAAGATCCGCGCCCTGTACTGCGCCCCGCCCCTGACCGTCAACGACGGGTCCAACGGCGCGAACATGTACGGCTACAAGGCCGATGACCTGAACAAGGTCCAGGACCTGCCGTGGGGTTCGCAGCTGGAGGAAACGCACCGCTGGTACGAGATCGGACACTGGGCGAAGTCGTTCGTGTGGGACGGGCTCATCGTCGACGGGATCTGGGGCACGATCCGCGGCCTCGGCACCCTCGTCGGCGTCGACGGCTGGGACGCCGCCGGCCAGGCCTGGACCGGCCTGGCGAAACTCGCCACCGGCCTCGCCATCACGTCGATGCCGGGTGTGGGTGCGGCGTTCTGGGCGGCGGACGACAAGCAGCTGCCCGGCTGGCTGAAGGACTCCCGCACGGCGATGAAGGAGACCGGCAAGGCCCTGGTGGCGTGGGACGAGTGGGGCAAGAACCCCGCCCGCGCGGCGGGTGCGGTCACGTTCAACGTCCTGACGACCGTCTTCACCGGCGGCGCCGGCACCGCCGCCAAGACCGGCGCGGTCGCCAAGGTCCTCAGCGTGGCCGGCAAGGCCGGCCGCCTGATCGACCCGATCACCTACATCGGCAAGGCCGGCTCCCTCGCGAAGCTGAAGATCGGCGACCTGTTCGCGAACCTCGGCAAGGCCGACGGGGCGTTCCCGAAGGTCGACGACGTCATCTGGCGAGACCTCCCGAAGGCCGACGCGCCGGGGGTGAAGTTCCCGCACCCGGACGACACCGTGCAGCTCACCGACGACGCCCTCGGGCGGCCGCAGTACTTCGACAAGGTCACCAACCAGCTCCTGGACCACAAGGGCCTCCCGAAGCAGGACCTCACCTCGGTCCCCAAGGGCCCCGACCACCCCCTCGCCGAAGTCCCGGTACGTCAGGAAGTTCCGGTCGGCGTCGGCGCCCACACCGCGGACGTCACCTCCCACACCCCCGCCGGCACCGCCACCCACACCCCGGGCGGAGCCGCGTCCCACACCCCGGGCGGCACCGCCGACAACCTGCCGCACAACAGCCACACCGAACCCGGCGGCAACGGCGGCACGGGCGGCCACGGCAACACCGACACCACCCCCACCGGCGGCCACACGGACACCCCCTCCACCGGCGGCCACGGCGACGGCCCCACCACGGGCGGCGGCGGCCACGGCGACGGCCCCACCATCCCGCACCAGGGCGAGGGCCCCGGTGGCGGCACTCCAGGGCACGGCGGCGATGAGGGTGTCGGCAACGGCGGCGGGCACGAGAACCCGGTCAACGAGCATCCTCTGGGCAGCCCCGAGAACCCGCACCCGATCAGCGACACCCAGCAAGCCGACTTCATGAAGAGCCAGGCCGAACTGGACGCGCTCAGCAGGAAGAAGCAAGTCGACCTGGTCGGCCGTGGCGTCGAGTTCAACGGTCAGAAGTTCAAGCCGGAGGCACCGCTGCTGAAGGGTGCGAAGCATGGAATTGACTGGACCGAGGGTCCGGCGCGTGCGAGTAAGGAAATGAAGCCGCAAGGAAAGTTCGGGACTCCTGCGGATGTCCACTACGCTACGGTGCGCGCCGCTGAACTGGGGCCCGGAAAGACCGGATTCTTCAAGCTTCCGGAGGGTCACGGCTGCATCGAGTACATGCCCGACGGTACGACGCGAACGCCGAATGCTCTCTTTGTCAAGGTGTACCCGAATGGCAAGGTGCACGCTTACCCGACCATGCGATAGGAACGACGATGAGTTTCTCGATCCAGGCAGGCTGCCCCGCTATTCGGAGGTGTGAGTCCGCAGCAGACATGGCCGACGCGGTCGGTGAGCTGTATTCCTCCGAGGTGGAGGACGCCATCCTGGTATGGAACCTGGTGCCGATCCGGGTTCCCTACGGATACGACCTCGCCGCTCTCGTCGATGACCTGGTCCCCCTCCTGGAGGATGTCAGGCGGCCGGAATTTTCGGAGACCGATGTCTTCTGGGGGTCCGACACGTTCTCGGCCGAATGGCGAATCGTCCGCGAGGGGGATTCCCTCAGGATCGGGGCGCGCTGGCACAGCACGCTCGGGAACTATGAGTCGCTGCTGGCCGAGCGCGGCGATTCGGTGGTCCCTGTGGAGGAGTTCGTCAGCGAGTGGGCGAAGGTGCTGCGGCGGATCGTGGCCGATATCGAGGCGGAATCGGTGGAGTTGGAGGATGACGACATCTTTCTCCGCGCCAAGGCGCTGCTGGCGGCCTGAGCTACAGCGGTGATCACGACCGAGCCGGTCGGGGAGTGGTTCTGGGAGCCCTCCCCCGTGCTCGATGCTGCCGGGAGCGGGGCTTCGCGGGCGGTCGCGCTGGTGGGGGAGGTCAGGGACGTCCTGGCTTCCCTCGGGCTGGTCGGTGACGGCGGGACGGGCTCGATCGAGCTCTGTGAGCTGTCGGCCATGGGCCGGCCGCTGTTCGGGCGGTGCGATGTGCCGCTCGACGTGCTGGCCGGGCAGGCGGCCGCCGTGCGGCTGCTGCCCGACCAACTCCTGACGGTGGTCCTCCGGCTCCCCGGCGAGTGGGTGGAGGCCGGGGTGCGACGGCGGGCCGAGGAGCTGTTCGTCGTACGGGTCCACCTGTGGGGCCAGGGGGGCGTGGTGCTCGGGATGGGCGTCTACGCCGACCCGTGGCTCACCCAGGACCTCCGGGAGCGGCCGCAGCCCGAGGTGGCCGCCGACAACGCGCCCCGGCTCGCCGCCGCGCTGAGGCGGATCTCCGCGCTGACGCGGTCGGAGGTCGACCCGGGCGACGAGACCCGGCACGCCCGCCCCACGCCGGACGGGTTCGCCGACCTGCTGGCGGAGGGAGCGGCGTACGCGGACTCCTGGGGCACGTTCGAGGTGCCCGCGCGCTGGCAGCGGCTCATGAAGCTCCTCCCCGGCGGATACGGGGAAGGGGACTACGAAGCCACCACCGAGGAACCCGTCCGGTACGCCGAAGTGCGGTGCGGGGAGCGGCTGCTCGGGTTCCTCTGGGCGTCCGCCGACGGCGCGGCCGGCTACGAGCCGCGCAGTGCGGCGGGGGACGCGGCCTTCGGGGCGGGCGTGCCCTGGCTGTTGCGGTTCCGCGCCGCGCGCAGGGGTGGGGCCCGGGCGTCGGAGGCGCTGGACGGCTGCCTCGGCCGGACCGAGGCGGGAGTCACCGTCGGAGCGGTCGTACACCGGGCGCCGTCGCCGGACGCGCTCGCGGAGCTTTCGGGGAGGGGCTGAGGATGTCGGCGTCGCGGATGCTGGAGCGGCTGCGGGCCGTGGACTGGGACATGCGGTGGGACCTGGCGTACGAGCGCTGCGGGTCCCGGCAGGTGCTGATGTGGGAGTACCTGCGGCGGGCCGCCGTGTGGGCGAAGGCCTGCGGGGCGGAGGCGGCGTGGCCGTTCTACGACGTCACGCCCTACGTGGATGCCGAGTTCGAGCTGCCGTCCGCGCAGGCGGCCGAACTGGAGGAACTCCAGCGCACGGTCTTCTGGGAGGAGCTCCGCAAGACCTGTGCCGGGGCCGTGCGTCTGGCGGGCCTGCGGGAGCGGGATCCGGACGCGGTGGCCGGGCTTCCCGACCCGTACGAGCCGCTCGTGCTGTTCTTCGAGCGCGGCGGGTCCTTCAGCCGTGACTGCTCCGGGGTGTTCATCGACCTCGTCGGGGTGATGTGCCGGCCCGGGAAGCCGGCCGGGTACCTCGGCAGCCGGCCCGTCGACGTGCTCGACGGGGCCGTGCTCGACGCGCTGGAGGGCGAGGGGCGCATCACGTACCACCAGGACGAGTACGCAGCGGGGCCGTTGTTCCGGAGTCGAGTGCAGCAGGACGTGCGGGCCGACGAGGTGCTGGGGCCCGATCTGCGCTGGGAGCCGGCGGAACTGCCGGGCGGGACGGCGGGTCTGGTCGAGGTGTCGCAGCTGGAGGCCGCCCGGCGGATCGGGCGGCTCGGCGCGGCCCGGTGATCCGGGCCGGGGTGGCTCGACGGCTTCGTCGAGTGCCCGGTGCGACGGGGACGTGGCAGGAACATGGCGGAACCGACGCCACCGGTTTCGGCGTCGTGAGGGGGCGTACTAGCGTCTGGGGCGACAGGGAGAAGGGAGGCCGGGGTGGCGGCTGAGGACTACGACAGCCAGTTGCTGGAGTCCGTCGCGGTGCGGCGGCGGCGGATGCGCGACGCCGTGCTGTTCGGTGCGCAGCGCGGACGGCGGGTGGCCGACGAGCGGATCGGGAAGGCCGTCGCCGGGCTGGTCATCGCGGCGGTGCTGTGCGCCGGCTGCGTCGGCTGGTCGTTCATCTCCCACCGCCTCATCGGCAAGGTCGGGACGCCCGGGCAGGTCAGTACTCGGTGATAGGTTCGAGCGCGTGGTGAGCATGGGGGCAGTGAGCGGTACGGCCTTGAGCCGGGTCACCCTGGTCGGTGAGCGGCGGCGGATGGATCTCGTACTGCCCTCCCGGGAGCCCGTCGGGCGGCTGCTGCCCGACGTCATACGGATGCTGGACGACCGGGTGGCCGCGCAGCCGATGCTGCGTCATCTGGTCACCGCCGACGGGTCCGTGATCGAGCACGGCGTCTCCCTGGAGGACGCCGGCATCGCCGACGGGGCCGTACTGAGGCTCGTGCGGGTCCAGGACGTGCCGTCCGCGCCCGTGGTGCACGACGTCACCGACGAGGCCGCCGAGGACCTGGACGTACGCGCCTGGCGCTGGCGTCCCTCCGCGCGGCGGGTCACCGCCGGTGCGGGGCTCGTGCTGTGGGCGCTGGTCGCCGGCTGGTTCGCCCGGCGGGAGTTCGCGCCGGGTGCCGTGGCCGGGGTGCTGCTCGGGACCGCCGCCCTGAGCGGGGTCGTCGGCGCGCTGGCCGGCCGGCTCAAGCGGTCCGGGCTGGCGGCGGCGCTGCTGGCCTGTGCCGCCGCGGTCGGGGTGCTCGGGGCGTGGACCCTGGGCGACGCGCAGCGCTGGGGCGCCATGGGCCGGCTCGCCGCCGTCGCGGGTGCGCTGGCCGTCGGGCTCGCGCTGCTGGGGTGGTTCACGCCGCTCGGGCGGGGCGGGCTGGTGGGCGCCGCCGCCGTGCTGGGCCTGACGGTGGCCTGGGAGGCGACCGCGCTGGCGCAGGGCCAGGCGGGCGCCCGTACCGGGGCCGTCCTCGCCGTGTTCTCGGTGGTCCTGCTCGGGCTGCTGCCGCGCCTCGCGCTGGCGGCGGCCGGACTGACCGGCCTGGACGACCGGCGGGCGCTCGGGGCTTCGGTCAGCCGGTACAAGGTCGCCACCGCCCTCGGCGCCACCCACCGGGGCATGGCGCTGGCCACCCTCGCCACCGCCGTCTCGGCGGGCGCGGCCGGCGTGGTCGCCCTGCGGGAGCCCGACGTCTGGACGGTGTCCCTCGCCTCGGCCGTCGCCGTCGTGCTGTGGCTGCGCGCGCGGGCGTTCCCGCTCGTCGCGGAGGTCGTCGCGCTGCTGCTGGCCGGGGCCGCCGTCACCGTGGCGGCGCTGCTGGTGTGGGCCGGCCGGTCCGGTGCGGCCGGGCCGCTGGCGGTCCTGCTGGTGCTCGCCCTCGCGGCGCTCGGCGTCCTCGCCGTCCAGCCGCCCGAGCACGTCCGGGTCCGGCTGCGCCGGGTCGGGGACACCGCCGAGTCGATCGGCGTCATCGTGCTGTTCCCGCTGCTCATCGGGGTGTTCGGCGTGTACGGGCGGCTGCTCGGCACCTTCGCTTAAGGGTTGCTACTCAGACATGTCAGACATGAGCATGAACCAGCGGCGTGACGACTGGCAGGCCGGGGTCCTCGGCGATCTGACCGGTACCCCGCAGACCGGTACCCCGCAGCCGCAGCACGCCCCCCAGGGGCCCCTGCCGGTCCAGCCGCACGCCCCCCTCCCGCAGCAGCCGGCCCCCGCACCCCCGCAGCAGGCGCCCGCCCGGCCGTACGCCCCGCAGGCGGCGCAGGCCCGCGCGCCCGAGACCGTCCCGGTCCCCGGCGCGGACGCCCCCGCCGGCCGCCCCCGCCACGGCGACCCGCTGACCCGCCGCACCCTGCGCACCCTGCGCGGAGCGCTCGGCTCCTCCGTCGCCAAGGCCGTCGCCGCCGAGACGGAACTCGCCACCCAGGTCCAGCAGCCCGTCACCACCGGCCGCCAGATCGTCGTCACCAGCATCCGCGGCGGCTCCGGCAAGACCACCGTCACCGCCCTCCTCAGCCGCACCTACAACCACTTCCGCCACGACCCGGTGCTCACCCTGGAGGCCGACGCCGCCCTCGGCACCCTCCCGGTCCGGCTCGGCGTGCCGTCCCTGCGGTGGACCTGCGCGGACCTCGCACAGATCCTCCGCCCCTCCATGCAGCTCACCGACGTCACGGGCTACCTCGTCCCGCTCGCCGACGGCGGCTGGCTGCTGCCCGGCAGCCAGGGCCGCATCGGCGCCCAGGTCGACGTCGCCACCTACCGGACCGTGATGGTCGCGCTGCGCCGCTACTTCGGCGTCACCGTCGTCGACTGCGAGACCCTCCCCGGCGAGGTCGCCCGCACCGCCCTCGACACCGCCCACGCCCGCGTGCTCACCGCCCCCGCCACCGCCGAGGGGCTCGTCTCCACCCACGCCGTCCTGGACTGGCTCGGCTCCCTCCCGGTGCCCGTGCTGCCCCGGACCGTGGTCGTGCTCACCGTCCAGTCCCCGAACCCCGCCGTCGACCTCGGCAGGGCCGCCGAGAAGCTGCGCGCCACCGGCGCGGGGGTCGTCGTCCTGCCCTACGACCGCCACCTCGCCTCCGGCGGCGCCGTCAGGTCCGAACTCCTCGGCTTCCAGACCCGGGAGGCGGCCATGCGGCTCGCCGCCGACGTGCTCCAGCGGGCCGTCGCCCTCCCCGCCTCCGGTGCCGCCCGGTGACCCAGCAGCTGATCCACCGCCCGGCCCGCGGCACCCTGCCCCCGGCCCCCGCCCGGCCCCACTCCGTCGAAGCCCCGCCCAACTTGCCCGAGGGCAAGATCGGCAGCCCGGCCACCGCGCTGCTGCCGATGGCCGGCGTCATGGGCTCGGTCGTGATGATGACCGTCATCCGCAACAGCCAGTTCGCCGCCGTCGGCGCGATCGTGCTGGTCTTCGCACTGATCGGCGCCATCGCCCTCTTCTGGTCCCAGCGCGGCAAGGCCCAGCGCACCCGCCGCGCCCAGCGCGAGCGCTACCTCGAATACCTGGAGGAGCAGCGCGAGGAGCTCGGCACCCGCGAGAAGGCCCTGCGCGACGAGGCCCGCCGCCTCAACCCGCCCCCGGAAGCCCTCTACGACCTCGTGCGCGACCCCGCACGCCTGTGGGAGCGCCGCCGCACCGACCCCGACTTCCTGCGCCCCCGCCTGGGCACCGGCGCCGTCGCCGTGCAGGAGCTGTCCCTCGCCGCGGGCGCCGGCGGCGTCCTCACCCCGCCCGACCGGTTCATGCTCAACGAGGCCGGCGCGCTCATGGCCCGCTTCGGCCGCGCCAGCGACTTCCCGCTGACCGTCCCCCTCGACCGGGCCGGCAACATCAGCATCGTCGGCGACCGCGAGGGCGTGCTGCGCGTCGCCCGCGCCCTGCTCACCCACACCGCCGTCCTGCACGCCCCCGACGACGTGGCCGTCGCCCTCGGCGTGCCCGGCGACCGGCTCGGCGACTGGGAGTGGGCCAAGTGGCTGCCCCACGTCCTCGACCAGCAGGAACAGGACGGCCCCGTCGCCGCCCGGCGCATCGCCCCCAGCCTGCCCCAGCTCGCCGCCGGGGTCCTCGCCCCCGACCTGCGCCGCAGGGCCTCGTACGCGGCGGAGGTGCGCCGCGGCCTCTCCGACAAGCGGGCCCTGCGGCTGGCCGGCCGGCTCCTCGTCGTCAGCGACGAGTACGGCGAGAACGCCGTCGAACTGCCCCGCCCCGACACCGCCGTGGGCCTGGCCGACATGAACACCACCGTGCTGCACCTGCTCGCCGAGCAGGTCCACGAGCCCGACGAGGTGACCATACGGATCACCGTCGACGGCAGCCACGTCACCGTCCGGGACCTGCGCACCCCCGAGGCCCCCGACGCCGAGGGCCTCAGCGACGCCCTCGGCCCGGCCACCGCCGAGGGCCTGGCCCGCATGCTGGCCCCGCTGCGGCTGTCCGCCGAATCCGTCGCCGAGGGCACCCCCGTCTCCGGACCCGTCGACTTCATGGGCCTCCTCGGCATCGACGACCCCGCCGCCCTCGACGTCAAGCGGATGTGGGCACCGCGCGGGGAGCGGGACTTCCTGCGCGTCCCCATCGGCATCGACGACCGGCACGGCCCCGTCCTCCTCGACCTCAAGGAGTCCTCGCAGCTCGGCATGGGCCCGCACGGCCTGTGCGTCGGCGCGACCGGCTCCGGCAAGAGCGAGCTGCTCCGTACGCTCGTCCTCGCCCTCGTCGCCACCCACTCGCCCGAGGACCTCGCCATGGTCCTCGTCGACTACAAGGGCGGCGCGACCTTCGCCCCCTTCGAGAAGCTCCCGCACGTCGCCGGCGTCATCACCAACCTGGAGAACCAGGCCGGGCTCGTCGAACGCGTCCACACCAGCCTCGCCGGCGAGGTCAAGCGCCGCCAGCAGGTCCTCAAGGACGCCGGGAACGTCGCCGACATCGGCCACTACGCGGTGCTCCGCGCCGAGAAGCCCGAACTGGAGCCGCTGCCGCACCTGTTCGTCGTCATCGACGAGTTCGGCGAACTCCTCACCGCCAAGCCCGACTTCATCGACCTGTTCCTGTCCATCGGCCGCATCGGCCGCTCCATCGGCGTGCACCTGCTGCTCTCCAGCCAGCGCATCGAGGGCGGCAAGCTCAAGGGCCTGGACACCTACCTGTCGTACCGGCTCGGCCTGCGCACCTTCTCCGCCGACGAGTCCCGCACCGTCCTCGACACCACCGACGCCTTCCAGCTGCCGCCCCTGCCCGGCTTCGGCTACCTCAAGGTGGACACCTCCACCTACACCCGCTTCAAGGCCGGATACGTCTCCGGCCGCTACCGGGGCCCCGCCGCCGCCCTCGACGACACCGAACGCGGCCCGCTCGCCCTGCCCTACCCCGTCTTCAACACCCTCCAGGACAGCACCGGCCCGGCCGAGCCCGCCGAGGAGAAGCCCACCGCCACCGCCCGCGAGACCGGGCCCAGCGTGCTCTCCGTCATCGTCGGCCAGCTCGCCGACGCCGCCCCGCCCGTCCGCCGCATCTGGCTGCCGCCGCTGCCCGCCGCGACCCCCCTGGACGCCGCCGCCGGACCCCTGGCCGTCACCGGGAGCGGACTCCGGCTGGGCACCGGCCCGCGACCCCCGCTCAGGGTGCCCCTCGGCGTCCTCGACGACCCGGCCCGCCAGTGGCGCGGCCCCTGGGAACTGGACCTGACCGTCGCCGGCGGGCACACCGCCGTCACCGGCGGACCCCAGTCCGGCAAGACCACCCTGCTGCGCACCCTGGCCCTGTCGCTCGCGCTGACCCACACCCCGCAGGAGGTCGCCGTCTACGGCCTCGACCTCGCCGGGGGCGGCCTCGCCGCGCTCGCCGGGCTCCCGCACGTCGGCGGGATCGCCGGCCGGGCCGACCGGGAACGGGCCGCCCGCACGGTCGCCGAGGTCCGCGCCATGCTCGCCGCCCGCGAGGAACTGTTCCGCGAGCACTCCATCGACTCCGTCGACCAGCTCCGCCGGCTCCGCTCCCAGGGCCGGCTGCCCGAACTCGCCTCCACCGACATCGTCCTCCTCGTCGACGGCTACGGGGCCCTGCGCGAGGAGTTCTCCGAACTCGACGACGCCGTCACCGACCTGCTCAAGCGGGGCGGCGGCTACGGCATCCACGTCGTCGCGGGCATGCTCCGCTGGAACGACGTCCGGATCGCCAACCAGTCCCTCTTCGGCGGCCGCGTCGAACTCCGCCTCGGCGACCCCTCCGACTCGGCGATCGACCGCAAACTGTCCGAGACGATCTCCCCGGACACCCCCGGCCGCGTCCTCACCGACGCCAAGCTGTTCGCACAGACCGCCCTGCCCCGCATCGACTCCCGGGCCGGCAACACCGACCTGGCCGCCGCCCTGGAAGAGGCCGCCGGCACCGTCCGCGCCACCTGGCACGGCGAACTCGCCTCCCCCGTACGGGTCCTGCCCGCACGACTGCCGGCCGACCGGCTGCCCACCGCCGACGAAGAGCCGTACCGGATCCCCGTCGGCGTCGACCAGGACGTCCTCGCACCGGTCCTCCTCGACCTCTTCGGCCAGGACCAGCACCTGCTGATCCTCGGCGACAACGAGTGCGGCAAGACCAACCTGCTCGCCCTCGTCGCCCGCCAGCTCATCGCCCGCTACGGAGACGACGAACTGGTCTTCGCCGTCTACGACCCGAGGCGCGGGCTGCGCGGCGTGGTCCCCGAGCCCTACCGGGGCGGCTACGCGCACAACGCGAAGATCGCCGGGGCCCTGTCGGCGGGCATCGCCAAGGAACTCGACAAGCGGCTCCCCGAGGACGGCATCGACCCCGACGCCGAACCGGGCGAGGGCCCCGGCTTCGCCGGCCCGCGCATCGTGGTCCTCGTCGACGACTACGACATCCTCACCACCGCCGGACAGCAGCCGCTCCAGCCGTTCGTCCCCTACCTGCCCTCCGCCCAGGACATCGGCCTGCACTTCGTCATCGCCCGGCGCGTCGCCGGCTCCTCCCGGGCCCTGTACGAGCCGCTGCTGACCACCCTGCGCGAATCCGGCACCACCACCCTCGTGATGAGCGGCGAACGCTCCGAAGGCCAGCTGTTCCCGCAGCTGTACGCGAGCACCCAGCCGCCCGGCCGCGGCACGCTGGTCCGGCGCGGCCGCCCGCACCAGATCGTGCAGACCGCCCTCGCCGACTCCCCGACCCAGGAAGCGCCCTGACACCGTGACCAAGGACGTCATCGCCCTCACCGCCAAGATGCCCGACACCACCGCCCTGATGGTGGCCCTGACGGCGGGCGGCGCGGACCTCGACGCCCAGGCCGTCGGGGACGGCGCCGTCATCCAGCTGCTGGGCGCCGCCGGCCGGCCGCTGGTCTCGGTCGAGGCACCCGTGCTCGTCCAGGTCCCCGGCGAGGTGGAACGGCTCCTCGGAACCCCCTGCGCCACCCCCGTCTGGTGGACCGAGACCCGCGCCTCCACCGCCGTACCCGAAGCGGCGCCCCTCGCCGGAGCCGTCGCCGGCCGCCTCGCCGAGGTCCTCGGCGGCGCCGTCTGGCCCGAGGGCGCCGGCCACCTCGCGGTCGTCCCCGTCACCTCCGAGGCCTCCGCGGCACCCGCGCCCGTCGGAGCGCTCCCGACCGTGGACGTGGTCACCGAATCCACCGCCGTGGTCCTCGCCGACCGGCCCGTGATCGGGCTGACGGCCTGGCTGTCGGACGTCCTGCGCACCACCGCCGGCTTCGGCGCGGCCCTGCACGTCGTCACCCCCGACCACTGCCGGCTCAGCCTGCCGCTGCGGCTCGCGCTGGCCGGGGCACCGAACCGGTGGGTGGTCCAGGACCCCGCCTGCGGGTACTACGACGGCCTGTCCGGCGCGGTGCTGTCCTGGCAGGACGGCACCTTCGCCCCCGCCCTGGACGAAGCGGGCCGGCCCGCCCTCGCCCCCGCGTTCCGGCGGGCCGAGGCCTCCGGGGAACGCCGGCTGACCCTGCAGTTCCGCACCGAACACCCCGCCGAGGAAGACCTGCTGGTCGGCCGCTCCCTGGAGGCCGCCTGGCGCACCCTGACCGGGGGCCCGCCCGCCGGCTGGGGCACCGCCGAGCCGGTGAACCTGCCCTGGTTGCCGCGCCAGCTCACCGACCTGGCCCGGAGCCGGGCACCCGAGCCGACCCTCGTCACCGCCGTCGGAACGCCGGAGCGGCCCGCACTGGCCACCGTACGGGTGACCCGCACGGCCACCGGCGTCGAGGAGGACATCACCCTGTCCCTCGGGTACGGGCCCGCCGAAGAGGTGCCGCTGGGCGCGCTCGCGCAGCTGGCCGGGGAACTGGTCACCGGGCACGGCCTGATCAGCATGCTGGCCTCCCTCGGCCCCGGCCGCCGGGACCTGAGCCTGACCCCGCGGGTGGCCGTGCCGGCCGTACCGGTGTCCTTCACCCTCGGCGGGCGCGGCGTGGCCGAGGCGACGCTGACCCAGGCGCGGCGGCCCCCGCTGGAGCTGACCCCCGTCCAGATCGGCCCGCAGCGCAGGCCCGGACTCCACTACCCGCTGGGCGACGGCACCGCCCCGGCGGCCTGGGAGTCCCTCTCGGTGCTCCTGACCCACCTGCGCACGGCGGTGCCGCCGCTGCCGTAGCCGCCCCGGAGGGCGGCGGGGCGGGTCAGCCCGTGCCGCCGCCCCCGGCGCGCACCAGGCCCGTCTCGTACGCCAGCACCACCACCTGCACCCGGTCGCGCAGGTCCAGCTTCGTCAGGATGCGGCCCACGTGCGTCTTGACCGTCGCCTCCGACAGCACCAGCCGGGCCGCGATCTCCCCGTTCGACAGGCCCTGCGCCACCAGCAGCATGACCTCCCGCTCGCGGTCCGTCAGCCGCTCGATCTCCTTGTTCTCCGGCTCCGCCGCCGTCGTCGGCAGCATCGGCGCGAACCGGTCCAGCAGCCGCCGCGTCGTCGAGGGGGCCACCACCGCGTCGCCGCTGTGCACCGACCGGATCGCGGCCAGCAGCTCCGCCGGCGGGACGTCCTTCAGCATGAAGCCGCTCGCGCCCGCCTTCAGGCCCGAGAACGCGTACTCGTCCAGGTCGAAGGTGGTCAGGATGATCACCTTCGGGTGCTCCTCCGGCTCACAGATCCGCCGCGTCGCCTCCACCCCGTCGAGCTTGGGCATGCGCACGTCCATCAGGACGACGTCGACCGCAGTGGCCCGCAGCACCTCCAGCGCCTCCAGGCCGTTGCCCGCCTCGGCGACGACCTCCATGTCCGGCTGCGCGGCCAGCACCATGCGGAAGCCGGTGCGCAGCAGCACCTGGTCGTCGACCAGCATCACTCGGATGGACATCCGTGACTACCTCTACCTGTTGTTGAGCGGTCCCGCCGGGCGGTCCCGTCGCGGGCTAACTCTTCTTGAGCGGGAGCAGGGCACTGATCCGGAAGCCCCCGCCGGGGCGCGGGCCCGCGTCCAGGGTCCCCCCGACCATACCGATCCGCTCCCGCATGCCGATCAGACCGTGTCCGGCGCCGTCCGCGCCGCCGTCCTCGTACAGTTCGTGCGCCGCGCCCCGCCCGTCGTCCTCGACCAGCAGGCCGAGCCCGTCGTCGAAGTAGACCAGCCGGACGCTCGCCCGCGCGTCGGGACCCCCGTGCTTGCGCGTGTTCGTCAGCGCCTCCTGCACGATCCGGTACGCGGTCAGCTCCACCCCGCTGGGCAGCTTGCGCGGCGCGCCCTCCACCTCGAAGTCGACCGTCAGCCCGGCCGCCCGGACCTGCTCGACCAGCACCTCGATCTGCTCCACGTCGGGCTGCGGCACGTAGTCCTCGGACTCCTGCGGCTCGCCCGTGCGCAGCACGCCCAGCAGCCGGCGCATCTCGGCCAGCGCCTGGCGGCCGGTCCCGGAGATGGTCTGGAGGGCCTCCTTGGCCTGCTCGGGCGCCACGTCCATGACGTACGCGGCCCCGTCGGCCTGGACCACCATCACCGACACGTTGTGGGCGACGACGTCGTGCAGCTCGCGGGCGATCCGGGCGCGCTCGGCGGCCACCGCCACCTTCGCCTGGGCCTCGCGCTCCTTCTCCAGCCGCTGGTTGCGCTCCACGAGCTGGGCGTAGTAGGCCCGGCGGGTGCGCAGGGAGTCGCCCATCACCCAGGCGAGGGCGAACGGCACCATCATGAAGAGGACGAACAGGACCTCCTCCGTGCCGCTCGCGTTCTTGTCCACGCCGAAGCGCAGGAAGTACAGCGGCGAGGCCAGCAGCCCGGAGGCCAGCGCGGTGCGCGACACCCAGCGCGGCACGTCGGCGGCGGCCACCGTGAACAGGACGACCAGCATCGCCACGTCGCAGAACTGTATGGGCGACCCGATGGCCAGCTGGTAGGCGCCCGCGCCCACGGTCAGCCAGTACATCTGCTGCGTCCACTTGCGGCGCAGTGCGAGCGCGGCCGTCAGCGCGGCCACGGCGGGCACCGTGGCCATGCGGAGGGAGGTGTCGGCCCCGTTGAGGTCGGCGACGTTCAGCATCGAGAACCCGAAGAAGAGGACAGCCCAGAAGCTGTCGACGCCCGTCGGGTGTCTGCGGATGAAGTCGTAGAGGCGCTGCACGTAACCCAGAGTAGGGAAAGGAAATAGGTGCTGGAGTCAACCACAGGTGCGATCCCTGCGACGGGGGAGTACTCCGCAAGGTGGAGGGTCGCCTTAACCTGTGGGTGATGAGCGCTGAGGTGGAGGTCAGGGGACCGGTCCGGTGGCGGGCCGCGATGGAGGCCGCGCTGTACGGGCCCGGCGGCTTCTACGTGCGTCCGGGCGGGCCGGGGCCTGCCGGGCACTTCCGGACCTCCGTGCACGCCTCCGCCCTGTACGCGGGGGCCGTGGCCCGGCTGCTGGAGTGGGTGGACGGCGAGCTGGGCCGGCCCGGACGGCTCGACCTGGTCGACGTGGGGGCCGGCCGGGGCGAACTCCTGACCGGGGTCCTCGCCGCCCTGCCCGCGGAGACGGCCGCGCGGGTGCGCCCGTACGCGGTCGAGCGCGCGGCGGAGCCCGAGGGGCTGGACCCCCGCATCCGCTGGGTGGCCGAGCCGCCCCGGGGGGCGACGGGGCTGCTGTTCGCGAACGAATGGCTGGACAACGTACCGCTGGAGATCGCCGAGGACGGCCGGTACGTCCTGGTCGCCCCCGACGGTACGGAGACCCCCGGCGGGCCCCTGGAGGACGCCGACCGGGCCTGGCTGGAGCGGTGGTGGCCCGGCGCGGCGGAGCCCGGCGGCGGCCGGGCGGAGATCGGCCGGGCCCGCGACGAGGCCTGGGCGGCGGCCGTCGCCACCCTGGAGCGGGGCCTCGCGGTGGCCGTGGACTACGCGCACACCCGCGAAGCCCGCCCCCCGTACGGCACCCTCACCGGCTTCCGCGAAGGCCGCGAGACCGCACCCGTCCCCGACGGCGGCTGCGACGTCACCGCGCACGTCGCGCTCGACGCCTGCGCGGGACCGGGCGCCGGCCTGCTCACCCAGCGCGCCGCCCTGACCGCCCTCGGCGTCTCGGGCGGCCGGCCGCCGCTGGCCCTGGCCTCCACCGATCCGGCGGGCTACGTCCGCGCGCTGTCGGCGGCGGGCGAGGCGGCGGAACTCACCGCGCGCGGGGGCCTGGGCGACTTCGGCTGGCTGGTCCAGCCGGTCGGCACGGGGCCCTGGCCGGGCACCCCCTAGGGCGGCTCTCCCCGGTCACGGCCGAGGGGCCGGCGTCCCGTGCGGGATGCCGGCCCCTCGTGTGTGCTGCCCGTGCTTACTCGGTGACGTCGTGGTCGTGGCCCGGGCGCAGACCGCCGCCGTTGCCGGAGCCGGTGGACGGCTTCGGGGTGACCGGCTGCGTCAGCGGGGCCAGGTCCCAGGCGTAGTGGCCGACCGCGTTCGCGATGACGTCGACGTTGATGTCGAGCGCCTTCTGGTCGATGTTGTTGATGTCGTCGCCCTTGCCGTGGTAGTTCGGGTCGTAGGCGACGCCCGCCTGACCGCCGAACTTCGCGGCCTGCGCGGCGGTCTTGATGCCCTCGGCGCCCGTGTCCGTACCACCGGAGGGGATGCCGGCCTCGATGAACGGGCCGTAGTCCGAGCGGCCGGTGAAGTCACTGCCCTCGTGCGGGATCTTCTGCGCGTCGAGGAAGTCGGTGATCTGCCGCTCCAGCTGCGCCGAACCCTCCGGGCCGGGGCCCGAGCCGACCTTGTCCGAGTCGTCGCCGTCGTAGACGAAGTAGGCGGCGTTCGGCGAGGCGATCATGTCGAAGTTCAGGTAGAGCTTGATCTGCTTCTTCTGCTCGGGCGTCAGCGAGGCCACGTACGCCTCCGAGCCGAGGAGGCCGAACTCCTCCGCCGACCACCAGGCGAACTTCACCTTGTTCTTGATCTTCTTCTGCTCGCTCGCGAGGCGCTGCGCGACCTGGAGGATGCCCGCCGAGCCGGAGCCGTTGTCGTTGATGCCCGGACCGGCCGCGACCGAGTCCAGGTGCGCGCCGAGGAAGACGGTGTTGTCCGCGTCGCCGCCCTTGGTCTCCGCGATGACGTTGTACGTCTTGCGGTTCTCGCGCAGCTCGCGGACGTCCAGGGTGAGCGAGACGGGACCGGCGGCCGCCTCGGCGGCGAGCTTCTCGCCGTCCTCCTGGGAGATGCCGCCGGTGGGGACCTTGCCGGCGTTCGCGTCGCCGAGGGTGCCGTTGAGGGAGCCCGCGGTGTTGTTGTAGATGACCGCGCCGACGGCGCCGGCCGCCGCCGCGTTCGCCTGCTTCGTGGCGAAGGTGCAGCCGCCGCGCTTGACGAGCGCGATCTTGCCGGTGAAGGCGCCGGCCGCGAAGTCCGTGGGCTCGCAGCCGTTGGTGCCGTCGGCGTCCACGGGGGCGACGGCGAGGGGCGCGGTGACGCCGCCCTCCGGGCCGCTGGCCGTGTACGTCATCAGCTTCAGGGGCACGTCACGGCCGGCCGCGCCGTTGACCTTCAGCGTCTCGGAGATGGTCTCGACGTACACGAAGTCGAACTCGTGGCGGGAGACCTGGTAGCCGGCGCCCTTCAGCACGGCCTCGACGTACTGCGCCGACTGGAGGTGGCCCTTGGAGCCGGCCACGCGGTTGCCGTTGTTGTAGTCGGCGATCGACTGGAAGACCTTGAGGTGGTTGTTGGCGCCCTTGCCCGTCGAGTCCTTGACCAGCTTCCTGGCCAGCGCGTCACCCCGGGCGGCGTCGCTCTGCGGACTCGTGGCTCCGGCGGGGCCGGCGAGCAGCAGCGGGGAGACGAGGGCCACGGCCGCGAGTGCGGCGGTCGCGGTGGCTATACGGCGAGAGGGCATGAAGGTCCTTTCACAGCAGGAAGCGCCTGAGGGGGTGTGGTGGACGCACGTTAGACACCAAGAGGCGCCCGTCGCCAGACTTTTCACTGCTTCCGGTTTGTGAAATCCGGATATCGGTACCTCTGGGGAGGGGCGAAAATCAGCCACCGTCCGGTGGGCGGGCGGATCCGCTCAGCGCAGGATTCCCTCGATGAAATCGGAACCTATCCGTGCGACCACGGACAGATCCAACTGGTGCTGCACATAACGCCCCTGACGCCGGGTGTGCATCAGCCCCGCCTTCTTCAGCACGGCCAGGTGCCGGGACACCTCCGGCGCGGATATCCCGTAGACGCGCGCCAGCTCGGTGGTCGTGTACGGGGCGCGCGCCAGACTGCGGCACAGCATCATCCGCATCGGGTGCGCCAGCGCCTCCATCCGCCGCTGGAGCAGCTCCACCGAACCCGGCTCGGAGGCCAGCTCCGGCGAGTCCAGCGGATAGTGCACCACCGGCCGCCAGCCCGGCGCGTGCAGCACCAGCAGGTGCGGCCAGCCGAAGTTCGTCGGCACGAACAGCAGCCCCGGCCCGACCTGCGGATCGGTGGCCGTGGCCTGGCCGTTGACCATCTTGTCGGCGGTGATCAGCGTCAGCGCCTCGTCGACGCTCAGCGCCGACGACACCTCGCGCAGCACCGCCCGCAGCCCCTTGTGCCGCAGCACCTCCGTCTTGTGCCGGGCGTCCGCCGTCTGCCGGGGCTCTATGCGCCGCCAGGTCTCCGCGAAGAAGGCCTCGTCACAGTCCTCCAGCAGCCGCCGCATCCACACGCGCACCCCCGCCGGATCGTCCAGCAGCCGGACCGAGAACTCCAGCTGCCGCGGCCCGCGCGCCGCCGCCGCCTCCAACGCCTTCGCCCGCGCCCCCGCGTCCTTCAACGGATGCGGCCCGCCGCCCTCGTTGTAGAGCGCCAGCCAGCAGTGCTCCAGCGCCGCCATCACGAACCGCTCGTCGTCCAGCCGGTCGAGCACGTCCAGCTCCTCGGCCAGCGTCGCCCCCGGCCGGCCGGTACCGCCGGGGATCCCGGCGAAGGCCATGAAGATGTCCGAGAACGAACTGCGCCACATGAAATCGGCCTCGAGGAGCCGGTCGGCGAGACCGGGGTCGAGCGAGGCTGTGGTGGCCCTCGTCCAGGACTGGAGCCCCGGGTGGTGGGCCGGCTGCGCGAGCGCGTGCAGGGTCATGCAGAGCTCGGCGAGGGGTGACGGCGCGAAACCGATCCGCTCCGCGGGGAGCCCGGCGATGTCGATGGTGACGCTCATCGCCCCATTGTCCATTTCCCGGCGCGACGCGGGGTGACGCGGGGTGACGCGGACGCCACGGCGGGTTCGGGTGGACGTGCGCCCGCACGAGGGGTCGTGAGGGCTCCGGCGGAGCATCACCGCAGGTGGGGGGCTTCGATTGACGGGGAACGTCAATCGGCGAGCGCGCCGCGCCCAACGGGGTGAGGGTGGATGCATGACAGCCATCGAGCAGTACCTCATAGACACCTACCGCGCGGCCCAGCACGGCACCCCGCCGCCCCCGCCCCCGGGCCGCGACGACCTCGCCACCCTGCGCTCCCTCCGCACCGAAGCCCAGTTCACCGCCGTCCTCGACGGCCGCCCGGCCACCCACCCCTGGCTCCACGCCCTGACCCGCCACCTCCACCGGCCCCGGGCGTGCTGAGGGGGCGGGGTACGCGGCTTGCGGCGCGGGCCCGCCATCTCCCCCTCGACCCCCACCGGCCGATCGGCGCCTGCCCACCCGCCTCCCGGGTGCGGGCCGACGTCCGGGGGCGGTACCCCCTCGGGCGGTCTCAGGGAGGGTTGGGGGCTTCCCGTCAGTCCCATCGTCCTTCCGGTTCGTGCCGGCCTGTCAAGGGCGCTCCCTTCGGTCGCGTCGCTACGCGAT
>NZ_JBIVEG010000039.1:0-60083 GCF_044747545.1 Streptomyces sp. NPDC090077 | reverse complement strand
CGTCTGGACCAGAACCGCGGACGAGATCCTCGAACGCCTCGCCAGCTATCTGAACAGAATTCCTGACTCGGAAGACTAGGGGGTGTCCGCAAAGTCCCGCCTGCCCCGCGGCGCCCGCCCTCCGGGCGGACGGCGCCACTTTGCGGACACCCCCTAGGAAGGAAACAGCCGCTCCAGGACCACCGCGATGCCGTCCGCCTCGTTCGAGAGGGTGACCTCGTCCGCGACGGCGACGAGCTCGCGGTGGGCGTCGGCCATGGCCACCCCGTGGGCGGCCCACTCGAACATCGGGATGTCGTTCGGCATGTCGCCGAAGGCGATCGTCGACTCCGCCCCGAGCTCCAGGACCGAAGCCGCCCGCGCCAGCCCCGCCGCCTTGTCCACGCCCGGAGGCTGGAGCTCCACCGTGTGCTCCCCCGCCATGGTGACGTTCACCAGGTCGCCGACCACCGATCGCGCCACCCGGGTCAGTTCGTCGTCGTCCAGCCGCGGGTGCTGGAGCAGCACCTTGTTGATCGGTGAGGACCACAGCTTCCCGCGCCCGCGCACCCGCACCATCGGCAGGTGCGGGTGCGGCATCCGGTAGCCCGGGCCCACCAGCATCTCCGCGTCCACGCCCTCCTGGTTGACGGCGACGTACACCTCGCCGATCTCCGCCTCGATCTTCCCGAGCGCCACCTCGGCCAGCCCCCGGTCCATCGCGACGGAGTGCAGCAGGATCCCGCGCGCCGCGTCGTACACCTGCGCGCCCTGCCCGCACACCGCGAGCCCCGAGTAACCAAGGTCGTCCAGGACGTGCCGGATCTGTGGGACGGGGCGCCCGGTGACGACGATGTGCCGGGCGCCGGCCGCGCGCGCCGTTGCGAGCGCCGCGCACGAGCGGGCGGAAACGGTGTCACCGGCGCGCAGCAGAGTCCCGTCCAAGTCGGTGGCGATCAAGGCGTAGGGGAGGGCGGAAGTCACCCGGCCAAGGATACGGACCCCTTTGGACAAGTCCTACAAATAGAGCCCTAATCCGGCCTCCCACAGACCCCACACGCCACGTAACGTGTCAGCCAGCCCCCGGGACACCCCCGGCCCCCCTCGAAAGCGAGGCAGCACCCCATGCCCCAGCAGAGCCCCCTCGATGTCCCCGAGGGCGACCCGTTCGGGCCGCACAACCTCCCCTACGGCGTCTTCTCCACCCCCGCGGAGCCGCAGCGCCGCCGGGTCGGCGTGCGCATCGGCGGGTACGTCCTCGACGCGGGGGCCGTGGCCGTCGCGCTCGGGTCCCCGTACGCCGGGCTGCTCGCCCAGGGTTCGCTCAACCCGCTGCTGGCCGCGGGCCGCACCGCCTGGCGCGACGTGCGCCGCGCGCTGACCGCCTGGGTCACCGACCCCGGCCACCGCGGCACCGTCGAACCGCACCTGCTCCCCCTCGACGAGGTCACGCTGCACCTGCCGTACGAGGTCGCCGACTACGTCGACTTCTACGCGAGCGAGCACCACGCCACCAACGTCGGACGGATCTTCCGCCCGGACGGGGACGCGCTCACCCCCAACTGGAAGCACCTGCCCATCGGTTACCACGGCCGCTCGGGCACCATCGTGGTCTCCGGCACCGACGTGGTGCGGCCCTCCGGCCAGCGCAAGGCGCCCACCGACCCCGCGCCGGTCTTCGGGCCGTCCGTGAAGCTCGACATCGAGGCCGAGGTCGGCTTCGTCGTCGGCACCCCCTCGCAGATGGGCCGGCCCGTCGCGCTCGCCGACTTCGAGGAGCACGTATTCGGCCTGTTCCTCCTCAACGACTGGTCCGCGCGCGACATCCAGGCCTGGGAGTACGTGCCGCTCGGCCCCTTCCTCGGCAAGTCGTTCGCGACCTCCGTCTCCGCCTGGGTGACCCCCCTGGAGGCCCTGGACGCGGCCCGCGTCACCCCGCCCGCCCGGGACTTCCCGCTGCTGCCCTACCTGGACGACGCCGTCGTCGACCGCCCCGGCGGCTTCGACCTGCGCATCACCGTCTCCATCAACGGGCAGGAGGTGTCCCGGCCGCCGTTCGCCTCGATGTACTGGACGGCCGCCCAGCAGCTGGCCCACATGACGGTCAACGGCGCCTCGCTGCGCACCGGCGACGTGTACGGCTCCGGCACGGTCAGCGGTCCGGAGGTCGACGAGCGGGGCTCCCTGCTGGAGCTCACCTGGAACGGCCGGGACGCCGTCGAGCTCGCCGACGGCAAGCGCACCTTCCTGGAGGACGGCGACACCGTCACCCTCACCGCCTGGGCCCCCGGCGCCGACGGCACCCGCGTCGGCCTCGGCGAGGTCACCGGCCGCATCACCGCCGCCTGACGGAACGGAAGGACGCGGGGGGCGGCGGACACGCCGCCCCCCTACTCCACCCGCGCCACCCGGGTGGCGGGCCCCGCGGGCCGCGGTGAACCTGCTCGCATGGCCCCTCGTACCGCACGGATCGTCCCCCTGGCCCTCGCAGCCGCCGCCTCCCTCACCCTCGGCGCGGCCCCGGCCGCCCCGACGGCCACGCCCACCGCCCAGCTGGCCGCCACCTTCATGGCGACCGCCAAGTACCGCGACCACCGGCTGGCCGTCGCCGCCGGCTACGTCCCCGACCAGTACTGCGTGGTCAACCCGGGCGAGGGCGGCGGAGCCCTCGGCTACCCGCACTTCAACCACGCCTACGACGGCTCCACCGACCCGAAGAAGCCGGCGGCCCTGCTCTACGAGGGCGACGGCGCGGGCCACTGGAAGCTGGCCGGCCTCGAATGGATGGTCGTGGACCGCGACGGCCGCGCGGACACCGACGACGACCGCCCCTCCCTGTTCGGGCAGCCCTTCCGCGGCCCGCTGCCCGCCCGGTACCCGGGCCAGAAGGTGCACTACTCGCTGCACCTGTGGCTGTGGAAGCACAACCCCTCCGGCCGGTTCGAGCCGTTCAACCCGAAGGTCGTCTGCCGCCCCGGCACCACCCGGCCGCGCCCCGCCGTACCGGCCGTGCCCGCCGCTCCCCCGGCCGCCGCCCCTTCCTGACCCCCCGTTTGGCATCCCGCCGCGTGCACCGCCGGAGCCCCGCCGCGAAGGTGGACGAACGAAAGCCCCTCCGGGACAGGCCCCGAACGACCAGGAGCTCCCATGTCCGTGCACCGCAGCCCGAAGGCCCTCCTCGCCTGTGCCGTCGCCGGCGCGTCCCTGCTCCTGGCCGCCGTGCCCCCGGCACAGGCGGTCGACGGGCCGGCGCCCGACCCCCGCAACGCACAGGCCATGCGCGACATGGCCACGGCGATGTCGGTGACCGCCAAGTACGTGGACGAGCGCGAGGCCCTCAAGGACGGCTACGTCCCGCACGGCGAGGAGTGCATGACCAACCCGTTCGGGGTCGGCACCATGGGCTACCACTACGTCAAGGAGTCCAACTGGGGTTCGAAGGACCCCGCGAAGCCGACCGCGCTCCTCTACAGCACCCACAAGGACAGCAAGGGCCGGCGCAAGCTCCAGACGGTGGAGTGGATGTCCACCGACCGGGACCAGGACCTGAAGACCACCGACGACCGGCCCAGCATGTTCGGGCTGCCCTTCGACGGACCGATGCCCGGCCACTGGGCGGGCATGCCCAAGCACTACGACCTCCACATGTGGGCCTACGAGAAGAACCCGGCCGGCCGCTTCCACAACTGGAACCCGGCGCTGACCTGCCCCAAGAAGAACCCCGCCGCGAAGAGCACCACCCCGGCGCACGCACACGGCCACTAGCGGCGGACCCCGCGCCCGCACGGCGAAGGGCCCGGCCCCCCGAGGGGGCCGGGCCCTTCCGCCCGCGCGGACCGGTCAGCGCACGAAGGTGCTCGCCTGTCCCGCCAGGTCCAGGAAGTACTGCGGAGCCAGACCCAGGACCAGGGTGACCGCGACGCCCACCGCGATGGTGGTCATCGTCAGCGGCGAGGGCACGGCCACCGTCGGGCCGTCGGCCTTCGGCTCGCTGAAGAACATCAGCACGATGACCCGGATGTAGAAGAACGCGGCGATCGCCGACGAGATCACACCGACGACGACCAGCGCCCCGGCACCGCCCTCCGCCGCCGCCTTGAACACCGCGAACTTGCCCGTGAAGCCGGAGGTCAGCGGGATGCCGGCGAAGGCCAGCAGGAACACCGCGAAGACCGCCGCGGTCAGCGGCGAACGCCGTCCCAGACCGGCCCACTTCGACAGGTGCGTCGCCTCGCCGCCCGCGTCGCGCACGAGCGTGACCACCGCGAAGGCGCCGATCGTCACGAAGGAGTAGGCGCCCAGGTAGAACAGGACGGACTTGACCCCCTCCTCAGAGGTGGCGATCACACCGGCCAGGATGAACCCGGCGTGGGCGATCGAGGAGTACGCCAGCAGCCGCTTCACGTCGGTCTGGGTCACCGCGATCACCGCGCCCGCGAGCATCGTGACGATCGCGACGCCCCACATCACCGGCCGCCAGTCCCAGCGCAGGCCGGGCAGGACCACGTACAGCAGCCGCAGCAGCGCGCCGAACGCGGCCACCTTGGTCGCCGCCGCCATGAAGCCGGTGACGGGGGTCGGGGCGCCCTGGTAGACGTCCGGGGTCCACATGTGGAAGGGGACCGCGCCGACCTTGAACAGCAGACCCATCAGGATCAGCGCGCCGCCGATGAGCAGCAGCGCGTCGTTGCCCATGGTGGAGGCGAGGGCCGGGTCGATCCGGGCGACGGTGCCGTCGACCACGTCGGCGATCACCGCGTAGGAGACCGAGCCCGCGTAGCCATAGAGCAGCGCGATGCCGAAGAGGAGGAAGGCGGAGGAGAAGGCGCCGAGCAGGAAGTACTTCACCGCGGCCTCCTGCGACATCAGCCGCTGGCGGCGGGCGAGGGCGCACAGCAGGTACAGCGGGAGGGAGAAGACCTCCAGCGCGATGAACAGCGTCAGCAGGTCGTCGGCGGCCGGGAAGATCAGCATGCCGGAGACCGCGAACAGGGCCAGCGGGAACACCTCGGTGGTGGTGAAGCCGGCCTTGACGGCGGCCTTCTCGCTGTCGCTGCCCGGTACGGACGCGGCCTGGGCGGCGAAGGAGTCCACCCGCTTGCCGTGCGCCTTCGGGTCGAGGCGGCGCTCGGCGAAGGTGAACACCGCCACGATGGAGGCCAGCAGGATCGTGCCCTGGAGGAACAGCGCCGGGCCGTCGACGGCGATGGCGCCCATGGCCGCGACGTGCGCCTTCGTGCTGCCGTAGCCGCCGGCGGCGAGGCCGACGACGGCCGCGAAGGCGGCGGCCAGCGCGGCGACGGCGAGGAACACCTGGACGGGGTAGCGGTACTTGCGGGGGACGAAGGCCTCGACGAGGACTCCGACGATGGCCGCGCCCACCACGATCAGCGTGGGCGCGAGCTGTGCGTACTCGATGTGCGGGGCCGGGATCCGGTCGGCCGGTACGTCGGCCGCCAGGGTCAGCAGGCTCTGGGCAGCGATCACTTGGCCGCCTCCACGTTCTGGACGGGAACCTCGGGCTTCGGGTCCGTCTGCTTCACGTCAGACAGGGTGTGCTCCACCGCCGGGTTGACGATGTCCGTCAGCACCTTCGGGTAGACGCCCAGTCCGATCAGCAGCGCGATCAGCGGGGCGACCACCAGCAGTTCCCGCGCGCGCAGGTCCGGCATGGTGCGGACCTCCTCCTTCACGGGGCCGGTCATGGTGCGCTGGTAGAGCACCAGCGTGTACAGCGCGGCGAGGACGATCCCGACGGTGGCGATGATCCCGACGACCGGGTAGCGGGCGAAGGTGCCGACGAGGACGAGGAACTCGCTGACGAAGGGCGCGAGGCCGGGCAGGGACAGGGTGGCGAGGCCGCCGATCAGGAAGGTGCCGGCGAGGACCGGGGCCACCTTCTGGACGCCGCCGTAGTCGGCGATGAGCCGGGAGCCGCGCCGGGAGATCAGGAATCCGGCGACGAGCATCAGGGCCGCCGTGGAGATCCCGTGGTTGACCATGTAGAGGGTCGCCCCGGACTGGCCCTGGGAGGTCATCGCGAAGATGCCCAGGATGATGAAGCCGAAGTGCGAGATCGAGGCGTAGGCGATCAGCCGCTTGATGTCGCGCTGGCCGACCGCGAGCAGCGCGCCGTAGACGATGCTGATCAGGGCCAGTACGAGGATCACCGGGGTGGCCCACTTGCTGGCGTCGGGGAAGAGCCCGAGGCAGAAGCGGAGCATCGCGAAGGTGCCGACCTTGTCGACGATCGCGGTGATGAGCACGGCGACCGGGGCGGTGGACTCCCCCATCGCGTTGGGCAGCCAGGTGTGCAGCGGCCACAGCGGGGCCTTCACCGCGAAGGCGAAGAAGAAGCCGAGGAAGAGCAGCCGCTCGGTGTTGGTCGCCATGTCGAGGGTGCCCGCGGCGCGGGCCGCGGCGATCTCCTGGAGGGAGAAGTTCCCGGCGACGACGTACAGCCCGATGACGGCGGCCAGCATGATCAGGCCGCCGACCAGGTTGTAGAGGAGGAACTTGACCGCCGCGTAGGAGCGCTGCGCGGCGGCGTTCTCGTCGGACCCGGAGTGGGCCCGGTCGCCGAAGCCGCCGATGAGGAAGTACATCGGGATGAGCATGGCTTCGAAGAAGACGTAGAAGAGGAAGACGTCGGTGGCCTCGAAGGAGATCACCACCATCGCCTCGACCAGCAGGATCAGGGCGAAGAAGCCCTGGGTCGGCCGCCAGCGGGAGGAGTTGGTCTCCAGCGGGTCGGCGTCGTGCCAGCCGGCGATGATCACGAAGGGGATCAGCAGCGCGGTGAGCCCGATGAGGGCGACTCCGATGCCGTCGACGCCCAGTTCGTAGCGGACGCCGAAGTCGGCGATCCAGGCGTGGGACTCGGTGAGCTGGTAGCGCTCGCCACCGGGGTCGAAGCGGACCGCGACCAGGACGGCCAGGACCAGGGTCGCGAGCGAGAACAGCAGCGCGAGCCACTTGGCGACGGTCCGGCGGGCGGCCGGGACGGCCGCCGTGAGGATCGCGCCGACCGCGGGCACGGCCGCCGTGACGGTCAGAAGCGGGACATTCATCTCACACCGCCCTCATCAGCAGGGTCGCGGCGATCAGGATCGCCGTGCCCCCGAACATCGACACCGCGTAGCTGCGGGCGTAGCCGTTCTGCAGCTTGCGCAGCCGGCCGGAGAGCCCGCCGACCGAGGCGGCCGTGCCGTTGACCGCTCCGTCGACGACGCTGTGGTCGAGGTAGACGAGGGAGCGGGTCAGGTGCTCGCCGCCGCGGACGAGGACCACGTGGTTGAAGTCGTCCTGGAACAGGTCCCGGCGGGCCGCCCGGGTGAGGAACGAGCCGCGCGGGGCGACGACGGGGACGGGCCGGCGGCCGTACATCGACCAGGCGATGCCGACGCCGATGACGAGGACGACCATGGTGGAGGCGGTGACGGCCATGGCGCTGACCGGCGGGTTGCCGTGCTCGTAGCCGGTGACGGGCTCCAGCCAGTTCAGGAAGCGCTCGCCGATCTCGAAGAAGCCGCCCGCGAAGACCGAGCCGAACGCCAGGACGATCATCGGGATGGTCATGGACTTCGGGGACTCGTGCGGGTGCGGCGGGTGTCCCTCGGCGTCCGGCTGCCAGCGCTTCTCGCCGAAGAAGGTGAGGAGCATGACCCGGGTCATGTAGAAGGCGGTGATGCCGGCACCCAGCAGGGCGACCCCGCCGAGGATCCAGCCCTGGGTGCCGCCCTTGGCGAAGGCCGCCTCGATGATCATGTCCTTCGAGAAGAAGCCGGACAGGCCGGGGAAGCCGATGATCGCGAGGTAGCCGAGGCCGAAGGTGACGAAGGTGACCGGCATGTACGTGCGCAGGGCGCCGTACTTGCGCATGTCGACCTCGTCGTTCATGCCGTGCATGACCGAGCCGGCGCCGAGGAAGAGGCCGGCCTTGAAGAAGCCGTGCGTGACCAGGTGCATGATGGCGAACACGTAGCCGATCGGGCCGAGGCCGGCGGCCAGGATCATGTAGCCGATCTGCGACATCGTCGACCCGGCGAGGGCCTTCTTGATGTCGTCCTTGGCGCAACCGACGATCGCACCGAAGAGGAGCGTCACCGCGCCCACGACGGTGGTGACCAGCTGGGCGTCCGGCGCCCCGTTGAAGATCGCCCCGGAGCGGACGATCAGGTAGACGCCGGCGGTGACCATGGTGGCCGCGTGGATCAGGGCCGAGACCGGGGTCGGGCCCTCCATCGCGTCCCCGAGCCAGGACTGCAGCGGCACCTGGGCCGACTTGCCGCAGGCGGCGAGCAGCAGCATCAGGCCGATCGCCGTCAGCGTGCCCTCGCTCGTCTCCCCGACGGAGGAGAGCACCGGGCCGAAGGCGAAGGTCCCGAAGGTGGTGAACATCAGCATGATGGCGATGGACAGGCCGATGTCGCCGACGCGGTTGACCAGGAACGCCTTCTTCGCGGCGGTGGCCGCGCTGGGCTTGTGCTGCCAGAAGCCGATCAGGAGGTACGAGGCGAGGCCGACGCCCTCCCAGCCGAAGTACAGCAGCAGGTAGTTGTCGGCGAGGACGAGCAGCAGCATCGCCGCGACGAACAGGTTGAGGTAGCCGAAGAAGCGGCGGCGGCGCTCGTCGTGCTCCATGTACCCGATCGAGTACACGTGGATGAGCGTGCCCACCCCGGAGATCAGCAGGACGAAGGTCATCGACAGCTGGTCCAGCTGGAAGGCCATGTCGGCCTGGAAGCCCTCGACGGGGATCCAGGTGAACAGCCGCTGGTGCAGCGCCCGGTCGTCGGCCCCGCGCCCCAGCATGTCGGCGAAGAGGACGACGCCGATGCCGAAGGAGACGGCCGCGAGCAGGGTGCCGATCCAGTGGCCGGCCTTGTCGAGGCGACGGCCGCCGCACAGCAGCACCACCGCTCCGAGCAGGGGCGCTGCCACCAGCAGCGCAATCAGATTCTCCACTGTGAACGCCCCTTACAGCTTCATCAGGCTGGCGTCGTCGACCGAGGCCGAGTGGCGGGTACGGAACAGCGACACGATGATCGCGAGGCCCACCACGACCTCCGCGGCGGCGACGACCATCGTGAAGAACGCGATGATCTGGCCGTCGAGGTTGCCGTGCATCCGGGAGAAGGTCACGAAGGCGAGGTTGCAGGCGTTGAGCATCAGCTCGACGCACATGAACAGCACGATCGTGTTCTTCCGGATGAGCACGCCGACCGCGCCGATGGTGAACAGCAGGGCCGCCAGGTACAGGTAGTTGACCGGATTCACTTCGAGGCCTCCTCTCGGCCCAGGCGCTCCGCGGAGGCCTGCTCCAGCGCCTTGAGGTCGTCCAGGGCCTGGCCCGACACGTCGCGGATCTGGCCGCGGGCGCGCAGCGTCTTGTTGACGGTCAGCTCGGACGGGGTGCCGTCCGGCAGCAGACCGGCGACGTCCACGGCGTTGTGCCGGGCGTAGACGCCGGGGGCCGGCAGCGGCGGGAGCTGCACGCCGTCGCGTACGCGCTGCTCGGCGAGCTCGCGCTGCGTGGCGGCCCGCTCGGTGCGCTCGCGGTGGGTGAGGACCATCGCGCCGACGGCCGCCGTGATCAGCAGGGCGCCGGTGAGCTCGAAGGCGAAGATGTAGCGGGTGAAGATCAGTTCGGCGAGTCCCTCGACGTGCCCGGCGGAGTTGACCTTGCCGAGTCCGTTGAAGTGGGTGAGGCCCGCGTTGCCGATGCCGGCGATCAGCAGGATGCCGAAGCCGAGCCCGCACAGGGCGGCCAGCCAGCGCTGGCCCTTGATGGTCTCCTTCAGGGAGTCCGCCGCCGTGACGCCGACGAGCATGACCACGAAGAGGAACAGCATCATGATGGCGCCGGTGTAGACGACGACCTGGACCACGCCCAGGAAGTACGCCCCGTTGGCGAGGTAGAAGACCGCCAGGATGATCATCGTCCCGGCCAGGCACAGGGCGCTGTGCACGGCCTTCTTCATCAGGATCGTGCACAGCGCGCCGATGACGGCGATCGTGCCGAGCACCCAGAACTGCACGGCCTCGCCGGTGGAGGTCGCGCCGGCGGCCGCGGCGATGGCGCTCATGCCCCGACCTCCTCGGCCCGGCCGGCCGCGGCCGTCTCGCCCTCGGCCGTCTCGCCCTTCGACACCGCCACCTGCCGGACCGTGCCCGGGGCCGCGCCCGTCACCAGCCCGCGGTAGTAGTCCTGCTCGTCGGTGCCCGGGAAGACCGAGTGCGGGGCCTCGACCATGCCCTCGGTCAGCCCGGCGAGGAGCTGCTCCTTGGTGTAGATCAGGGACTCGCGGCTGGCGTCGGCCAGTTCGAACTCGTTCGTCATCGTCAGCGCACGCGTCGGGCACGCCTCGATGCACAGTCCGCACAGGATGCAGCGGGCGTAGTTGATCTGGTAGACCCGCCCGTACCGCTCGCCCGGGGAGTAGCGCTCCTCCTCGGTGTTGTCCGCGCCCTCCACGTAGATCGCGTCGGCGGGACAGGCCCAGGCGCACAGTTCGCACCCGATGCACTTCTCCAGGCCGTCGGGGTGGCGGTTGAGCTGGTGCCGCCCGTGGAAGCGCGGAGCGGTGGTCTTCTGCTGCTCCGGGTACTGCTCGGTGAGCCGCTTCTTGAACATGGCCTTGAAGGTCACGCCGAAGCCGGCCACCGGGTTCTGCCACTTCTCGCTCTGCTCCGCGTCAGACATGGTCAGCACCCTCCTCTCGGTCACTGTCAGTATTCGTCCCGCCACTGACAATCAGCTCCCGCTCTCCGCGGGGACGTCGGCGCGGTACGGGTGCCAGGTGCTGGCCGGGCTTGGGCGGCACGGGGAACCCGCCCGCCATCGGGTCGAAGGGCTCGGCCGCGGCGGCCTTCCCGGCCGCGGCAGCCGCCGTCTTCTCGCGCCGGTCCCGGAAGTGGTCCGCGACGGAGGAGACCAGCAGGATCGCGATGACCGCGCCCCCGACGTACAGGACGATCTCGCTGAAGTCGTAGCGCTCGTTGCGCAGCGCCCGGACGGTGGCGACCAGCATCAGCCAGACCACGGAGACCGGGATCAGGACCTTCCAGCCGAGCTTCATCAGCTGGTCGTAGCGCACGCGCGGGAGCGTGCCGCGCAGCCAGATGAAGAAGAACAGCAGCAGCTGCACCTTGAGGACGAACCAGAGCATCGGCCACCAGCCGTGGTTCGCGCCCTCCCAGTACGTGGAGATCGGCGCCGGCGCCCGCCAGCCGCCCAGGAACAGGGTGACCGACACCGCCGAGACGGTGACCATGTTGACGTACTCGGCCAGCATGAACAGGGCGAACTTGATGGAGGAGTACTCGGTGTTGAAGCCGCCGACGAGGTCGCCCTCGGACTCCGGCATGTCGAAGGGGGCGCGGTTCGTCTCGCCGACCATCGTGACGACGTAGATGATGAAGGACACCGGCAGCAGCAGGATGTACCAGCGGTCCGCCTGCGCCTCCACGATCGCCGAGGTCGACATCGACCCGGAGTAGAGGAACACCGAGGCGAACGCGGCGCCCATCGCGATCTCGTACGAGATCATCTGCGCGCAGGAGCGCAGGCCGCCGAGGAGCGGGTACGTGGAGCCCGAGGACCAGCCGGCGAGGACGATGCCGTAGATCCCGACCGAGGCGACCGCGAGGACGTACAGCATCGCGATCGGCAGGTCGGTCAGCTGCATCGTGGTGCGCTGGCCGAAGATGGACACCTCGTTGCCCGAGGGGCCGAAGGGGATCACCGCGATGGCCATGAACGCCGGGATCGCCGCGATGATCGGCGCCAGCACGTAGACGACCTTGTCGGCGCGCTTGACGACGACGTCTTCCTTCAGCATCAGCTTCACGCCGTCGGCGAGCGACTGGAGCATGCCCCAGGGGCCGTGCCGGTTGGGGCCGATGCGCAGCTGCATCCAGGCGACGACCTTGCGCTCCCACACGATGGAGAAGAGCACCGTCACCATCAGGAAGGCGAAGCAGAACACCGCCTTGAGGAGGACGAGCCACCAGACGTCCCTGCCGAACAGGGACAGGTCCTCGGCTGCCAGGACGTGCTGCGGCTGGGCCGCGAGCTGGGCGAGGTGGGTCACGGTCGTACCTCCGCTCCGGCCGCGGGGCCGGTCCCGGCCGGGCCGATCCGTACGAGGGTTCCGGGGCGGGCGCCGGTGTCGGCGAGGACCCCGGAGCCGGTGGAGTTCAGCGGGAGCCACACGACCCGGTCGGGCATCCCGGTGATCCGCAGCGGGAGTTCCACCGAGCCGGCCGGGCCGGTGACGGCGAGCAGGTCGCCGTCCTTGACGCCGGTCTCGGCGGCGGTGTCGGCCGAGAGCCGGGCGCAGGCCTCGTGCCGGGTCCCGGCGAGGGCGTCGTCGCCCTCCTGGAGCCGGCCGAGGTCCAGCAGCAGCCGGTGCCCGGCGAGGACCGCCTCACCGGTGCCGGGGCGGGGCAGCGGCTCGGGGCCGGTGGACCGCTCGGGCGCCAGCTCCCCCTCCCAGGGGCCGAGCCGCTCCAGCTCCCGCCGTACGGCGTGCACGTCGGGCAGTGCGAGGGGCCGGTCCGCGGCGTCGGCGAGCATGTGCAGCACGCGGGCGTCGGCGGGGGCGAGGCGGCGGGTCATCTGGTCGGGCTTCAGGGCCGCCTCGAACGGGCGGACCCGGCCCTCCCAGTTGATGAACGTGCCGGCCTTCTCCACGACGGCGGCGACCGGCAGCACCACGTCCGCGTGGTCGGTGACCTCGCCGGGGCGCAGCTCCAGGGAGACCACGAAGGCCTCCTTCAGCGCGGCGCGGGCCCGCTCCGGGTCGGGCAGGTCGGCGACCTCGACGCCCGCGACGAGCAGGGCCGACAGCTCCCGGGTCGCGGCGGCTTCGACGATCTGCCCGGTGTCCCGGCCGTAGCGGTGCGGGAGTTCCTCCAGCCCCCAGGCGGCGGCGACCTCCTGGCGGGCCCGCGGGTCGCCGGCCGGGCGGCCGCCCGGCAGCAGGGACGGCAGCGCGCCCGCCTCGACGGCGGCCCGCTCCCCGGCGCGGCGCGGGATCCACACCAGCCGGGCGCCGGTGGCGGTGGCGGTGCGCACGGCCGCGCTCAGCGCGCCGGGCACGCCGGCGAGGCGCTCCCCGACGACGATGACCGCGCCGGGCAGGCGGACCGCGTCGGCCGCCTCGGAACCGCCGGCCTCCAGGCCGGTGCGGGTGGCGAGGGCGTCCAACCACTCGGGCTCGGTGCCGGGGGCGGCGGCCAGCAGGGTGCCGCCGGCCTTGGTGAGGCCGCGGGTGGCGAACGGGGCGAGGGCGAAGGTCCGCTGCTTGTGCTTGCGGTGGGCCTTGCGCAGCCGCAGGAAGACCCCGGGGGCCTCCTCCTCGGCCTCGATGCCGACGAGGAGCACGGCCGGGGCCGCCTCCAGGGAGGTGTACGTGACGCCCGTGCCGTCGAGGTCCTTGCCGGTGCCGGCGACGGCGGCGGCCAGGAACTCGGTCTCCTCCGCGCTGTGCACCCGGGCCCGGAAGTCGATGTCGTTGGTGTCGAGCACCACCCGGGCGAACTTGGCGTACGCGTACGCGTCCTCGACGGTCAGCCGGCCGCCGGTCAGCACGCCGGCCCGGCCGCGCGCGGCGGTCAGCCCGGCGGCCGCGGCCTCCAGCGCCTCGGGCCAGCTCGCCGGGGCGAGCACCCCGTCCGTGCCGCGCACCAGCGGAGTGGTCAGCCGGTCGGGGCGCTGCGCGTACCGGAACGCGAAGCGGCCCTTGTCGCAGATCCACTCCTCGTTGACCTCGGGGTCCTCGGCGGCGAGGCGGCGCAGCACCTTGCCGCGCCGGTGGTCGGTCCGGGTCGCGCAGCCGCCCGCGCAGTGCTCGCACACGCTCGGGGAGGAGACGAGGTCGAAGGGGCGGGAGCGGAACCGGTAGGCGGCCGAGGTGAGGGCGCCGACGGGGCAGATCTGGATGGTGTTGCCGGAGAAGTACGACTGGAACGGGTCGCCCTCGCCGGTGCCCACCTGCTGGAGGGCGCCGCGCTCGACGAGCTCGATCATCGGGTCGCCGGCGACCTGGTTGGAGAAGCGGGTGCAGCGCGCGCACAGCACGCACCGCTCGCGGTCCAGCAGCACCTGCGTGGAGATCGGGACCGGCTTCTCGTAGGTCCGCTTGTGCCCCTCGAACCGGGACTCGGCGTTGCCGTGCGACATCGCCTGGTTCTGGAGCGGGCATTCGCCGCCCTTGTCGCAGACGGGGCAGTCCAGCGGGTGGTTGATGAGCAGCAGCTCCATCACCCCGCGCTGGGCCTTGTCGGCGACTTCGGAGGTCAGCTGCGTCTTGACGACCATGCCGTCGGTGCAGGTGATGGTGCAGGAGGCCATCGGCTTGCGCTGGCCCTCGACCTCGACGATGCACTGGCGGCAGGCGCCGGCCGGGTCGAGGAGGGGGTGGTCGCAGAACCGGGGGATCTCGATGCCGAGCTGCTCGGCGGCGCGGATGACCAGGGTCCCCTTGGGGACGGACAGTTCGACGCCGTCGATGGTCAGCGACACCAGGTCCTGGGGCGGCTTCGCCGCCTCGCCGCCGCCCGCCGGGGCGTTCGTGACGACGGTCATGCGTGTACCTCCGTGTCGGCCCAGAGGGTCGACTTCCTGGGGTCGAAGGGGCAGCCCTTGCCGGTGACGTGCTGCTCGTACTCCTCGCGGAAGTACTTCAGCGAGGAGAAGATCGGGCTGGCCGCGCCGTCGCCGAGCGCGCAGAAGGACTTGCCGTTGATGTTGTCGGCGATGTCGTTCAGCTTGTCGAGGTCGGACAGGGCGCCCTTGCCCGCCTCGATGTCGCGCAGCAGCTGGACGAGCCAGTACGTGCCCTCGCGGCAGGGGGTGCACTTGCCGCAGGACTCGTGGGCGTAGAACTCGGTCCAGCGGGTGACGGCGCGGACCACGCAGGTGGTCTCGTCGAAGCACTGGAGCGCCTTGGTGCCGAGCATGGAGCCGGCGGCGCCGACGCCCTCGTAGTCGAGCGGGACGTCGAGGTGCTCGTCGGTGAACATCGGGGTGGAGGAGCCGCCCGGGGTCCAGAACTTCAGCCGGTGCCCGGGGCGCATCCCGCCGCTCATGTCGAGGAGCTGGCGCAGGGTGATGCCGAGGGGGGCCTCGTACTGGCCGGGGCCGGCGACGTGCCCGGAGAGCGAGTAGAGGGTGAAGCCGGGGGACTTCTCCGTCCCCATCGCCTTGAACCAGTCCTTGCCCTTGTTCAGGATCGCGGGAACCGAGGCGATGGACTCGACGTTGTTGACGACAGTGGGGCACGCGTAGAGCCCCTCGACGGCGGGGAAGGGGGGACGCAGCCGGGGCTGGCCGCGCCGGCCTTCGAGGGAGTCGAGCAGTGCCGTCTCCTCGCCGCAGATGTACGCGCCCGCGCCCGCGTGCACGGTGATGTCGAGGTTGCGGCCGGTGCCGTCGATGTCCTTGCCGAGGTATCCGGCGGCGTAGGCCTCCCGCACGGCCTCGTGCAGGCGCCGCAGCACGGGGACCGTCTCGCCCCGCAGGTAGATGAAGGCGTGCTCCGACCGGATCGCGTAGCAGGCGATGATCATTCCCTCGACGAGGGAGTGCGGATTGGCGAAGAGGAGGGGGATGTCCTTGCAGGTTCCCGGCTCCGACTCGTCCGCGTTCACGACGAGGTAGTGCGGCTTTCCGTCGCCCTGCGGGATGAACTGCCACTTCATCCCGGTGGGGAAGCCCGCGCCACCGCGTCCGCGCAGACCGGAGTCCTTGACGTACGCGATCACCTCGTCCGGGGTCATCGCGAGGGCCTTGCGCAGTCCCTCGTAGCCCTCGTGGCGCCGGTAGGTCTCCAGCGTCCAGGACCGGGGGTCGTCCCAGAAGGCCGACAGGACGGGCGAGAGCAGCTTCTCCGGACTCGTACCGTTCTTGCTCAGTTCCGTGGACACGGTCATGCCTCCCCTCCTTCGGTACGCGCCTCGCCGCGCGGGTGCACGATCGGGGTGTGCGGGGACTCGCCGCGCGCGATGCGGAGGCCGATCAGGGAGGCGGGGCCCGCGCCGCCGGTCGCCTCGACCGCGCCCTCGCGCTCGTCCGGGAAGCCCGCCAGGATCCGGGCGGTCTCCTTGTACGTGCACAGCGGCGCGCCCCGGGTCGGCTCGACCGGACGGCCCGCGAGCAGGTCGTCGACGAGTGCCTTGGCCGACTCGGGGGTCTGGTTGTCGAAGAACTCCCAGTTGACCATCACCACGGGCGCGTAGTCGCAGGCCGCGTTGCACTCGATGTGCTCCAGCGTGACCTTGCCGTCGGCGGTGGTCTCGTTGTTGCCGACGCCCAGGTGCTCCTTGAGCTCGTCGAAGATGGCGTCGCCGCCCATCACCGCGCACAGGGTGTTGGTGCAGACGCCGACCTGGTAGTCGCCGGAGGGCTTGCGCCGGTACATCGTGTAGAAGGTGGCGACGGCGGTGACCTCGGCCGTGGTCAGGCCGAGCGTCTCGGCGCAGAAGCGGATGCCGGTGCGCGAGACGTAGCCCTCCTCGGACTGGGTCAGGTGCAGCAGCGGCAGCAGCGCGGAGCGGCTGTCGGGGTAGCGGGCGATGACGTCCGCGGCGTCGGCCGCCAGCCGCTCGCGCACCTCCGCCGGGTAGTCGGGGGCGGGCAGCTGGGGCATGCCCAGCGAGATCTCGGTCATCGGTCGACGCCTCCCATCACGGGGTCGATGGAGGCGACGGCCACGATGACGTCGGCGACCTGGCCGCCCTCGCACATCGCGGCCATGGCCTGGAGGTTGGTGAAGGACGGGTCGCGGAAGTGGACCCGGTAGGGGCGGGTGCCGCCGTCGGAGACGAGGTGCACGCCCAGCTCGCCCTTGGGGGACTCGACGGCCGCGTACGCCTGTCCGGCCGGGACCCGGAAGCCCTCGGTCACCAGCTTGAAGTGGTGGATGAGGGCCTCCATGGAGGTGCCCATGATGTTCTTGATGTGGTCCAGGGAGTTGCCGAGGCCGTCGGGGCCCAGGGCGAGCTGCGCCGGCCAGGCGATCTTCTTGTCGGCGACCATCACCGGGCCCGGCTCCAGCCGGTCCAGGCACTGCTCGACGATCCGCAGCGACTGGCGCATCTCCTCCAGGCGGACCAGGAACCGCCCGTAGGAGTCGCAGCTCTCGGTGGTGGGGACGTCGAACTCGTAGTCCTCGTAGCCGCAGTACGGGTCGGCCTTGCGCAGGTCGTGCGGCAGGCCGGCCGAGCGCAGGATCGGGCCGGTGGCGCCGAGGGCCATGCAGCCGGTGAGGTCGAGGTAGCCGACGTCCTGCATGCGGGCCTTGAAGATGGGGTTGCCGGTGGCGAGCTTGTCGTACTCCGGCAGGTTCTTCTTCATCGTCTTCACGAACTCGCGCAGCTGGTCGACCGCGCCGGGCGGCAGGTCCTGGGCGAGGCCGCCGGGGCGGACGAAGGCGTGGTTCATGCGCAGGCCGGTGATCAGCTCGAAGACGTCGAGGATCAGCTCGCGGTCCCGGAACCCGTAGATCATGATCGTGGTCGCGCCGAGCTCCATGCCGCCGGTGGCGATGCACACCAGGTGCGAGGAGAGCCGGTTGAGCTCCATCAGCAGGACGCGGATGACGGTCGCGCGGTCCGGGACCTGGTCGGTGATGCCGAGGAGCTTCTCGACGCCGAGGCAGTACGCCGTCTCGTTGAAGAACGGCGTCAGGTAGTCCATGCGCGTCACGAAGGTGGTGCCCTGCGTCCAGTTCCGGAATTCGAGGTTCTTCTCGATGCCGGTGTGCAGGTAGCCGATGCCGCAGCGGGCCTCGGTGACCGTCTCTCCGTCGATCTCCAGGATCAGGCGGAGCACTCCGTGGGTGGAGGGGTGCTGCGGACCCATGTTGACGACGATGCGCTCGTCGTCCGCGCGGGCCGCGCTCTGCACGATCTCGTCCCAGTCGCCGCCGGTGACGGTGTAGACGGTGCCCTCGGTCGTCTCGCGGGAGGACGCGTGGTTTGACGTTGACATCAGCTGTACGACCTCCGCTGGTCGGGAGCCGGGATCTGGGCGCCCTTGTACTCGACGGCGATGCCGCCGAGCGGGTAGTCCTTGCGCTGGGGGAAGCCCTGCCAGTCGTCCGGCATCATGATCCGGGTGAGGGCCGGGTGGCCGTCGAAGACCAGGCCGAAGAAGTCGTAGGCCTCGCGCTCGTGCCAGTCGTTCGTCGGGTAGACCGTGACGAGCGAGGGCAGGTGCGGGTCGGCGTCCGGGACGGACACCTCCAGCCGCAGGATCCGCCCGTGGGTGAGCGAGCGCAGGTGGTAGACGGCGTGCAGCTCGCGGCCCTTGTCGCCGGGGAAGTGCACCCCCGATACGCCGGTACAGAGCTCGAAGCGCAGCGCCGGGTCGTCGCGCAGGGTGGCGGCGACGCGGACGAGGTGCTCGCGGGCGATGTGGAGGGTCAGCTCCCCCCGGTCCACGACGGTCTTCTCGATCGCGTTCTGCGGGAGCAGGTCCTGCTCCTCCAGGGCGCCCTCCAGCTCGTCGACGACCTCGTCGAAGTACGAGCCGTACGGGCGGCTGCTCGCGCCGGGCAGGGCCACGGTCCGCACGAGGCCGCCGTAGCCGCTGGTGTCGCCGCCGCTCCCGGCACCGAACATGCCCTTGCGGACGCCGATCACCTCGGGCCCGGAGCCGCCCCGGGGAGCGGGGACGTTGTTGCCGTTCTCGGCGGCCGGGTCGTCGCTCAACGCAGGAGCCCCTTCATCTCGATGGTGGGGAGGGCCTTGAGGGCCGCCTCCTCCGCCTCGCGCGCCGCCTCTTCCCGGTTGACGCCGAGCTTGGAGCCCTGGATCTTCTGGTGGAGCTTGAGGATCGCGTCCATCAGCATCTCGGGGCGGGGCGGGCAGCCGGGCAGGTAGATGTCCACCGGGACGATGTGGTCGACGCCCTGGACGATCGCGTAGTTGTTGAACATCCCGCCCGAAGAGGCGCACACGCCCATGGAGATGACCCACTTGGGAGCGGGCATCTGGTCGTAGACCTGGCGCAGCACCGGCGCCATCTTCTGGCTGACGCGTCCCGCCACGATCATCAGGTCGGCCTGGCGCGGGGAGCCGCGGAAGACCTCCATGCCGAAGCGGGCCAGGTCGTAGCGGCCGGCGCCGGTGGTCATCATCTCGATGGCGCAGCAGGCGAGGCCGAAGGTGGCCGGGAAGACGGATGACTTGCGCACCCAGCCCGCGGCCTGTTCGACGGTGGTGAGCAGAAAGCCGCTCGGCAGCTTCTCTTCCAGTCCCATGGGAAATTCAGCCCCTCAGTCCCATTCCAGGCCGCCCCGGCGCCACACGTACGCGTAGGCGACGAAGACGGTGAGCACGAAGAGCAGCATCTCGACGAGCCCGAAGATCCCCAGGGAGTCGAAGGTGACCGCCCAGGGGTAGAGGAAGACGATCTCGATGTCGAAGACGATGAAGAGCATCGCCGTCAGGTAGTACTTGATGGGGAAGCGACCGCCGCCGGCGGGCATCGGGGTGGGCTCGATGCCGCACTCGTAGGCTTCGAGCTTCGCCCGGTTGTACCGTTTTGGGCCGATCAGCGTGGCCATGACCACGGAGAAGATCGCAAACCCTGCGCCGATGGCGCCGAGCACGAGGATGGGTGCGTAAGCATTCACGCTCCTCGCTCCTTCCAGTCGTCCTTGACCGTTGGACCGCTGCGCCGGCGCCGAGTGCCCCGCCCCCTCGAAGGGCGCCCCTTCGAACAGGGACCGATCGCATGTGAGGCAGTTCACAAGCCGGACTGGTGCGCATCTTATGCCTGCCGGTCTGTGATCTGCGACACGGGTAACAACACCGAGTTTGTGATCTCCACCACCTGACGAACGATCATGAAGGCCGATGAGTGGTGATCTTCGCACTCAAGGCAGCCACATGATCACCAAAGGTGACATCCGGGCCCGTAGATGCAGGTAAGAGGCCTGTTGCCCTATCAAACGATGGGCAGTGCAGGCAAATTGGCGGCTCGTCCGCCCAAGTGATAAGGGAACGCGGGTCCCCCGCCCGGGGGACCCCGCACGTACGGGAGTGGACACGGTGGCCGGAAGTCGCCGCCGGCCGGATCCGGGGAGAGATCCTGTGCATCCGTTCACGAAGCGCGCGGCGAGTTCACGGTCGGATCACGGACGGGCCACGACCGCCTCACGGCGCCAGGTAACTGTGACCTGCGTCACGTGCGGGAGGGGCGCCGAAAAGGGGGCTTGGCCAACTGTGCGGGTCGGTGGTAGGCCGTGGATCAATTCGGACTTATTACTGAAACCCCATGATCACAGGCTTGTGAAAGGGTGTCCGTTACGTCCGTTACGGCGTCAATAAGAGGCGCGACGCGCCCGGTTAAACGTCTTCGGGCGCAACTGTGGCGCAGACCACGTTTCTTGAAGGGAACCCGGCTCCACTGATAGCGGTTGTCCCATGTCCCACACCGCTCACATACCCAGCCACCGGAAGCCCCGCCGCAGCGCCTCGAAGCTCGCGGTCCGCGCCGGAGTTGCCGGTGGCGTCCTCAGCACCCTGGCCATGGCCGGAACCGCGAGCGCGTCCCCGTCCGAGCCCGTGGCCGAGACGACGCTCGAGATGCCGGTCCTCGACCTGGACCTCGGCACCCAGGTCTCCAACGCCGTCAACACGGCTGCGGAGAACACCCGCGTCGCCGCAGTCGAAGCCGCCGTCACCGGCGAGCTGAACGCCCAGGAGGAGAGCGCCCGCACGGGTGCCGCCGCCGAGGCGAAGCAGGCGAAGGAAGACGCCACCAAGGTCGCCGAGCTCAAGGCGAAGCAGGAGGCCGACCGCAAGGCCGAGGCCGAGCGCGCGGGCCGCGACAGCGGCCGCACCGACCTCACCAACGCCTCCGCCTCCGACAACGGCGGCTCCTCCACCGTCAAGGGCTCCGGCAGCGGCAGCGGCTCCACCGCCTCGAAGCCGGCCACCGGCTCGGCGGCGGCCATCATCGCCTTCGCCCGCGCCCAGATCGGCAAGCCGTACGTCCTCGGCTCCACCGGCCCCACCGCGTACGACTGCTCCGGCCTGGTCCAGGCCGCGTACCGCCAGGCCAACATCTCCCTGGACCGCGTCTCCCAGGACCAGTCCATGGCCGGCCGCTCGGTCTCGCTGAACGCCCTGCAGCCCGGTGACATCGTCTACTGGGGCGCCAAGGGCAGCGCGTACCACGTCGCCATCTACTCGGGCAACGGCAAGTTCATCGGTGCGCAGAACCCCAGCACCGGCATCGTCGAGCGCAGCCTGAGCTACGACATGCCGACGGGTGCCGTCCGCGTCCTCTGACGCACGGTCGCACGATCGCCCGCAAGGTCCGGTACTCCCCCGCTCGGGGGTGGAGTACCGGACCTTCGGCATGCTGAGAAGATGGCCGGTGCGCGCCGCCCGGCCGTTCGAGCAGACCCTGGAGGTGGTGGTCCCGTGAGCAGACCGTCCTACGAGGACCACGGCGCCGGCGACCCCACGGCCGTCCCGGCCGCCCTCGGGCTGGGCCTCCTGTCGGTCGGAGGCTGGCTGCTGACCACCACCCGCCCGTGGCACAAACCGGGCAACCCCCTGACGCTGGGCCTCGGCTGGACCGTCTCCGGCGCCCTGCTGCTGTCCGGGCTCGTCCTGCTGGCCCGCTGCGTCCGCACCGTCCACGGCGCCCCCGGAGCGGCCGAGGGGGCCGAGGACGCCCTGCCGGGCCCCGGAAACGGCTGAGCCGCCCCCGGACACCGGGAGCGGCTCACAGGACCCTCTCAGGGCCCTCTCGGGCCTTCCCTCAGGCCTTCGGGGCCACCTTCGAGAGGCCGTTGATGATGCGGTCCGTCGCGTCGCCGCCCGTGGGGTCCGTCAGGTTCGCCAGCATCTTCAGCGTGAAGCGCATCAGCACCGGGTGCGTCAGGCCGCGCTGCGCGGCGATCTTCATCACCGCCGGGTTGCCGATCAGCTTCACGAAGGCGCGGCCCAGCGTGTAGTAGCCGCCGTAGGTCTCCTTGAGCACCTTCGGGTAGCTGTGCAGGGCCAGTTCGCGCTGCGCCGGCGTCGCGCGGGCGTGCGCCTGCACGATGACCTCGGCCGCGATCTGCCCGGACTCCATCGCGTAGGCGATGCCCTCGCCGTTGAACGGGTTGACGAGCCCGCCCGCGTCACCGACCAGCAGCAGGCCCTTGGTGTAGTGCGGCTGCCGGTTGAAGGCCATCGGCAGCGCCGCGCCGCGGATCGGCTGCGTCATGTTCTCCGGGGTGTAGCCCCAGTCCTCCGGCATGGACGCGCACCAGGCCTTCAGCACCTCGCGCCAGTCCAGCTCCTTGAAGGCGGAGGAGGAGTTGAGGATGCCGAGTCCCACGTTGGACGTGCCGTCGCCCATGCCGAAGATCCAGCCGTAGCCGGGCAGCAGCCGGTCCTGCGGACCGCGCCGGTCCCACAGTTCCAGCCAGGACTCCAGGTAGTCGTCGTCGTGCCGGGGCGAGGTGAAGTAGGTGCGGACGGCCACGCCCATCGGACGGTCCTCGCGCCGGTGCAGGCCCATCGCCAGGGACAGCCGCGAGGAGTTGCCGTCGGCGGCGACCACCAGCGGGGCGTGGAAGGTGACCGGGGTCTTCTCCTCGCCCAGCTTGGCCTGCACGCCGGTGATGTGCCCGGTGCGCGGGTCGCGGACGGGCTCGCCCACGTTGCAGCGCTCGTACAGCCGGGCACCGGCCTTCTGCGCCTGGCGGGCCAGGGTCTCGTCGAAGTCGTCGCGCTTGCGGACGAGTCCGTAGTCCGGGTAGGAGGCGAGTTCCGGCCAGTCCAGCTGGAGCCGCTGCCCGCCGCCGATGATGCGCAGGCCCTTGTTGCGCAGCCAGCCGGCCTCTTCGGAGATGTCGATGCCCATGGCGACCAGCTGCTTGGTGGCACGCGGGGTCAGACCGTCGCCGCAGACCTTCTCCCGCGGGAACGCCGTCTTCTCCAGGAGCAGGACGTCCAGCCCGGCCTTGGCGAGGTAGTAGGCGGTCGTGGAACCGGCGGGCCCGGCCCCGACGACGATCACGTCCGCGGAGTGTTCGGTGAGGGGCTCGGTCACTGCGGGGTCTCCTGGAGGCTCGGTGGAAGTGCCCGGCGGCACAGGACATGACGCAGTCTATGCAGCCGGTGCGCTCCCGCTGGGGTGCGGGTGGAGGCCCTTCCCCTGGCCGGGGTCCGCGCCCCCACCACTGCGCGGGCCACTCCCTGGGGGCTCCGCCCCCAGACCCCCGCGCCTCAAACGCCGGCGGGGCTGGAATTGCCCTGCGGGCAATCCAGCCCGCGCGGCGTTTGAGCGCAACGGGGTCAGGGGCCGAGCCGCGCGAGCGGCGCAATCAGAAGATGCTCAGCCCCGTCAGAGTGGTGAAGCGGTCCAGGGCCGCGACGCCCGCGACCGAGTTGCCCCGCGCGTCCAGCCCCGGGCTCCAGACCGCGAGCGTGCACCGGCCCGGGACGACCGCGACGATCCCGCCGCCCACGCCGCTCTTGCCCGGCAGGCCCACCCGGTAGGCGAACTCCCCCGCCGCGTCGTACGTCCCGCAGGTCAGCATCACCGCGTTGACCTGCTTCGCCTCGCTGCGCGTCAGCAGCCGGGAGCCGTCCGCGCGCAGGCCGTGCCGGGCGAGGAAACCGCCGGCCAGGGCGAGGTCCGCGCAGCTCATCTCGATGGAGCACTGCCAGAAGTAGTGCTCCAGCAGCGCCGGTACGGGGTTGTCGATGTTGCCGTACGAGGCCATGAAGTGGGCCACCGCCGCGTTGCGGTCGCCGTGTTCCTGCTCGGACGCCGCGACCTCCGGGTCGAAGCCGAGGTCCGGGTTGCCGCTCTCCTGCCGCAGGAAGTCGAGGAGTTCGCTGCTCGCGTCACCCGTCAGGGTCTGCAGCCGGTCGGTGACGACCAGCGCGCCCGCGTTGATGAAAGGATTCCTCGGAATTCCGTTCTCGTACTCCAGCTGCACCAGCGAGTTGAACGGGTTGCCCGACGGCTCCCGCCCCACCCGCTCCCACAGGCTGTCCCCGCCCTCCGCGAGGGCCAGCGCCAGGGCGAAGACCTTGGTGACGGACTGGGCCGAGAACGGGACGCGCCAGTCGCCGACCCCGAAGACGTTCCCGTCGAGGTCGGCGACCGCCATGCCGAACCGGCGCGGGTCGACCTTCGCCAGCGCCGGGATGTACTCCGCGGGGGTGCCGCTGCCCACCAGCGGCGCGACGTCGGCCGCGATCCGCTCCAGCAGCCCCTGGTAGTCCATGGACAGGGAGGACATGGAGGGCTACGCCTTGACCCCGCGGTGCAGCGCCACGATGCCGCCGCTCAGGTTCCGCCAGGCCACCTTCGACCAGCCGGCCTTCTGCAGCAGGGCCGCCAGCGCCGGCTGGTCGGGCCACTCGCGGATGGACTCGGCGAGGTACACGTACGCGTCCGGGTTGGAGGAGACCGCGCGGGCCACCGGCGGCAGGGCGCGCATCAGGTACTCGGTGTAGACGGTCCGGAAGGGGCCCCAGGTCGGCTGCGAGAACTCGCTGATCACCACCTGGCCGCCCGGCTTGGTCACCCGGTACATCTCGCGCAGCGCGCCGTCCGTGTCCTGGACGTTGCGCAGCCCGAAGGAGATCGTCACGGTGTCGAACGTGTCGTCCTTGAAGGGGAGCTTCGTCGCGTCGCCCGCCGTCAGCGGCAGCCACTCGTGGCGCTTCTTGCCCTCGCGGAGCATGCCGAGGGAGAAGTCGCAGGGGACGACGTACGCACCGGTCGCCGCGTACGGGAGGGACGAGGTCGCGGTGCCCGCGGCCAGGTCGAGCACCTTGTGCCCCGGGCGGGCGGCGACCGCCTTCGCGGCCTCCTTGCGCCACAGGCGCGCCTGGCCGAGGGACAGGACGTCGTTGGTGAGGTCGTAGTTCGCGGCCACCCCGTCGAACATGGAGGCGACTTCGTGCGGCTGCTTGTCCAGGGAAGCCCTTGTCACTGGCGTTGGCCCCTCGGTGCTCGGTGTGTCTGCGTCGGACGGGTGGTGCACGGGTAGTACGCCGTCATCCTCTCAGGCCGACGGCCGACCGCCCTCCCCGGCCCGGCCCCGCCGGGGTCCCGCCGCGAATCCGGCGGAACCGGACCGGATCCGGACCGGAAACGGGCAGACTGGCCGGACATTCCGAACAAAGGGCTGACGGATGCCGGCAGGGCGATCAGCAAGCGCACGGCGGCCGCTGCGCACGGTCGTGTGGGCGGTGGGACTGGCCGCCCTCTCGGTGGCCGCCTTGCGCGGGGGCCACGAGGGCGGGCCCGCCCCGGCCCAGCCGCCCCCGCAGGCCGCCCGGACGGCCCCGGTGCCGGTGGGGTTCACGGCGTCCTCCACCCCCGGCCGGGCCCAGGGCCGGGGTCACCCGCTGCGCTGGCGGGTGGAGGCGGAGAACGGCAGCGGGATCGACCCGGACGCCGCCGCCCGGACCGTCGAGGCGATACTCGGCGACCGGCGCGGCTGGATACGCGACCCCGCGTACGGCTTCCGGCTGGCCGGGCTCGGGGAGCCGGTGGACTTCACCGTGAAGATCGCCACGCCCGCCACCACCGACCGGCTGTGCGAGGTGGTCACCCCGGAGCTGATCGGGGAGACCAACTGCCGGGCCGGCCACACGGTGGTGGTGAACCTCAAGCGCTGGCAGGAGGGCTCGCCCCAGTTCCGGGGCCCCCTCGCCGAGTACCGGGCGCTGATCGTCAACCACGAGGTGGGCCACGAGCTCGGCCGCGAACACGAGGGCTGCCCGCACCCCGGCGCCCCCGCCCCGGCGATGATGCAGCAGATCAAGGGCCTCCAGGGCTGCACGTCCAACGCCTGGCCGTACGCCGCCGACGGCACCTACCTGGGCGGCCCGCCGACGCCGTAGGGGCTCAGCGCCGCCGGTGCAGCAGCCGGCCCGCGATGACCGTGGCCACGCAGGTCGTCGCGCCGCGTTCCAGGAGTTCGGCCTCGTCCGCCACCGCGAAGACCGCGAAGCGGGCCGCCGCGCCCTCCTCCATGACGCCGTGGAAGGCCTCCCCGGCAGAGTCCCGGCCGGCGAGCGGGTCCAGGGCGGGCGGGCCCGCGTACGGGGCGGGCGGTACCACGGCCAGGCCCGAGCGGGTCACCGCCGTGCGGACGGCGGCGATCGTGAAGCGCCCCGCCACCGCCACCACCCCGCGCGCGAGCAGCTTCTGCGTGCCCCGCCGGGCGCTGTTGCCCCAGCGGGACTCGGTCATCTTCAGCGCGTCCAGGGCCGCGGCCCCGGTGATGGGGTCGGCGCCGAGCTCGGTGACCTCGTACGGGTCGTCCGGGTAGTACGTGCGCTCCAGCAGCTCGTCCGCCCCGCGCGCCAGCAGCCCCGGGGTCAGCACCCCGGGCCAGCGGCGGACCCGGGCGTGCGGAGCGGCCGCGGCGAGCTCCCCGTACGGGCCCGTGCCCACGATCCGGTCGCCCTCGACCAGGACCGCGCCGCCCTCCAGCGGTGCGGCGCCCGGTCCGGTGACGAGCAGGTCGGCGGTGTGCAGCGTCAGCATCGGGCGTCAGTTCGTGGAGATGAGCTTCAGCTCGGGGTGCGCGGTGCCGCCCTCGATGGCGGTCGAGGAGATGTGCGAGACGACGCGGTCGTCGACGGGGTCGTTCGCCGGGTCCTCGTGCACCAGGAGGTGCTCGTAGGTGGTCGCGCGCTGCGCGGGCACGCGGCCGGCCTTGCGGATCAGGTCGATGATCTCCTGGCGGTTCGAGCGGTGCTTGGCACCGGCCGAGGAGACCACGTTCTCCTCCAGCATGATCGAACCGAGGTCGTCGGCGCCGTAGTGCAGCGAGAGCTGGCCCGCCTCCTTGCCGACGGTGAGCCAGGAGCCCTGGACGTGGGCGATGTTGTCGAGGAAGAGCCGCGCGATCGCGATCATGCGCAGGTACTCGAAGACGGTCGCCTGGGTGCGGCCCTTGAGGTGGTTGTTCTCGGGCTGGTACGTGTACGGGATGAACGCGCGGAAGCCGCCGGTGCGGTCCTGCGTGTCCCGGATCATCGCGATGTGCTCGATGCGCTCGGCGTTGGTCTCGCCGGTGCCCATCAGCATGGTGGAGGTGGACTCCACGCCCAGCTTGTGGGCGATCTCCATGATCTCCAGCCAGCGCTCGCCGGACTCCTTCAGCGGGGCGATCGCCTTGCGCGGGCGCTCCGGGAGCAGCTCGGCGCCGGCGCCCGCGAAGGAGTCGAGGCCGGCCGCGTGGATGCGCTGGATGGCCTCCTCGGCGGAGACGCCGGAGATGCGGGCCATGTGCTCGACCTCGGACGCGCCGAGGGAGTGGATGACCAGCTGCGGGAAGTCCTTCTTGATCGCCGAGAAGTGGTGCTCGTAGTACTCGACGCCGTAGTCCGGGTGGTGCCCGCCCTGGAACATGATCTGGGTGCCGCCCAGCTCGACGGTCTCCGCGCAGCGGCGCAGGATGTCGTCGAGGTCGCGCGACCAGCCCTTCTTCGTGTCCTTGGGGGCCGCGTAGAAGGCGCAGAACTTGCACGCCGTGACGCACACGTTGGTGTAGTTGATGTTGCGCTCGATGATGTACGTCGCGATGTGCTCCGTACCGGCGTAGCGCCGGCGGCGCGCCGCGTCGGCGGCCTGGCCGAGCGCGTGCAGCGGGGCGTGCCGGTAGAGGTCGAGGGCCTCTTCCTTGGTGATCCGGCCCCCTGCGGCGGCGCGGTCGAGGACGGACTGGAGTGCGGCCAGGTCGGTCACCGGTGGATCACCTTTCGGCGGTGTGTCAAGGGTCCGGACCGATCCAGCCTACGCCAGGGGTTCCGCGCCCCCGTCAGGGCGGGGGTCACGGGCTGCGCGTGAGGTCCCCCTCCGGGTTCCCGGCGGGTACGTCGCCGGACTTGTAGTGCAGGGTTCCGTTCGCGTTGAGGGTGAACCGCTCGTCGGCGGAGCCGTTCGCGCAGATGCCGGGGGCGGGGTTGGGGCCGCCCGCCGTGTCCAGGACGAGGGAGCGGTCGGTGGCGGAGGCGAGCTTCCAGTCGCCGCTGCAGTCGGTGCCGAGCAGGTCGAGCACCGACTTGTCCCGGCCGACGACCTCGCCGACCTTCCCCGCCTTGATGGTGATCTCGAAGGTGCTGGCGACGCCCAGGCGGGCGGTGGTGACGGTGCCCTTCCAGGTGCCGACGAGCTCCTTGGGGACGTCGTTGCGGGTCCCCTTCGGCGGGGCCGGGGACGAGGCGGACGGCGAGGACGGCGTCGGCCCGCCGGAGGCCTGCGCGGAGCCCGCCGGGGCCGGGGTGACCTGCTGGTCGTGGTCGCCCGAGGCCGAGTCCCGGGTCGTGCCCTGGCCCGGCAGCAGGTCCAGCGCGTACAGCCCGCCGGACAGCACGGCCAGCACCGCGGCGGCCGCGCCGAGCACCAGGGTGCAGCTGAAGCGGCGTCCCGCCGCGGTCACGGTGATCCCGCGGCCGCCGCCCTCGGGGGCGGTGCGCGGCTGCGGCACCCCGCCGCCCGTGGCCCGGCCGGCCGTCTCGGTGGGGGCCCCGTACACCCCGCCCGCGGCGTACCCGCCCGGCGTCCCGTACGAGGGGTCCGGCGTCCCGAAGCCGACCCCGGCGGGCCCGCCGAAGGACCCGCCCGTGAACGGCACCGGCCCGGAGCCGGCGTCCGCGGAGGCGTACCCCCCGGACACCCCCGGGCCGGAGCCGGGGAAGGGGCCGGCACCGTGGCCGCCCCCGGCGGAGTGGCCGCCCCCGGTGCCGGACGCGGCGTCGGCCGCCGTCGCCGGGCCGGCGGAGTGGGCCCCGGAACCGGTGGCCGGGCCCGGGTACCCGTCACCGCCCTCGGAGGCATCGGCGTCCAGGTCCAGCAGGGCCACCGCCGCCCGGCTCGCCTCCTCGACCAGCGGCGCCGGCAGCCAGCCCGGCGCGCCCAGGGCGCCGCCCAGGGCCGCCGCGAGGGCGTCGGGCGCCGGGCGGTCGGCGGCCGCCTTGGCCAGGCAGGAGCCGATCAGCTCGCGCAGCTCCCCGGCGGGGATGCCGTCGAGCTCCGGCGGCTCGTGGACCACCTTGTAGAGGAGGGTCGCGGAGTTGTCCCCGCTGAAGGGCGGCCGCCCGGTCGCCGCGAAGGCCAGCACCGCGCCCAGGGAGAACACGTCCGAGGCGCCCGTGACGCCCTTGCCGAGGATCTGTTCGGGGGACATGTAGCCGGGCGAGCCGATGGAGACGCCGGTGGAGGTCAGGGAGGCGGTGCCGTCCGTGGCCCGGGCGATCCCGAAGTCGATCAGCCGCGGCCGGTCGAGGGGCAGCATCACGTTGGAGGGCTTCACGTCCCGGTGGACGAGGCCCAGACCGTGCACCGCCACCAGCGCGCGGGCCAGCCCCGCGCCGATCGCCCGCACCGAGGCCTCCGGGAGCGGCCCGTGCCCGGCCACCGCCCGGTCCAGGGAGGGGCCCGCCACGTACCCGGTCGCCACCCACGGCACGGCCGCCTCCGGGTCGGCGTCCAGCACCGGCGCGGTCCACTCCCCGCCCACCCGCCGGGCGGCCTCCACCTCGCGGCGGAAGCGGGCCCGGAACTCCGCGTCGGAGGCGAAGTGCGGGTGCACGATCTTGACGGCGACGGTCCGGCCGCCGGCGCTGCGCCCCAGATAGACCCGGCCCATGCCGCCCGCGCCCAGCCGGCCGAGCAGCCGGTAGGCGCCGACGGTGCGCGGTTCGCCGGCTTCGAGCGGCTGCATCGCGTCCCCCGTCCCCCGAGATCGTGTACGCGTTCGTGTGAACAGACAGCACCTTAGGGGGTGACGGGGGCACGTTCCCGCCGAATAGCTTCCGCTTCCCCCGCTCCCGTTCGCATTCACCTTCGAGTGACGTGAATACGAAAGGGGAACGAATTCCCGGCAAACGGAACATTCCCGGGGGAGAACGGGAGAGAAGCGGAAGATCTACGGCGATATCGCGATCAGTGATCCAGGGCTGCGGCCTTCAGCAGCTCCACGGCGACGTCCCCGTCGTAGCCGGTGTCCGCTCCGGTCCGGCGCGCGAATTCACGTACGCCGGCCAGTTGCTCGGGGCCGAAGCGGAAGTCGAGGGTGGTGAAGTAGCGCTGGAGCAGTTCGGCGTCGAAGGCCTCCCAGCGGGCGGCCTGCTCCGCGACCTTGACGACCTCCTCCAGGGAGACGTCCCGGGAGGCGAGGAAGGCCTCGTGGATCTCCCGGACGAGCACCGGCTCGCGCTCCAGGTAGTCCTTCCGGGCGGCCCAGACGGCGAAGACGAACGGCAGCCCCGTCCACTCCTTCCACATCTCGCCCAGGTCGTGCACGGCCAGCCCGAGCCGGGGCGCGTCGTGCAGCGAGGCGCGCAGGGCGGCGTCGCCGATCAGCACCGCCGCGTCGGCCTCCTGCATCATCAGCCCCAGGTCAGGGGGGCAGGTGAAGTAGTCGGGGCGGACTCCGTACTGCTCGGCGAGCAGCAGCTGGGCGAGCCGGACGGAGGTGCGGGAGGTCGAGCCGAGGGCGACGCGGGCGCCGTCCAGCTGCTCCAGCGGGACCTGCGAGACGATCACGCAGGACATGACGGGGCCGTCGCAGCCGACCGCCAGGTCGGGGAAGGCGACGAGCCGGTCGGCGTTGCGGAGGAACTCCACGAGGGTGATGGGGGCGATGTCCAGGTCTCCCTGGACGAGCCGCTCGCTCAGCTTCTCGGGGGTGTCCTTGGTCAGCTCCATGTCCAGCAGCGTGCCGGTTCGGGCCAGACCCCAGTAGAGGGGCAGGCAGTTCAGGAACTGGATGTGGCCGACGCGGGGCCGGCTGCGATAGACGTCCACATCGCGAGACTAGCCGCGGTTCTCCGTCAGCGTTCGAGCGGGTCTCAAACGTCCGGGTGACGTGATCTTTCCCTCTGGTCTCGGCCCGAGGGTGCGTGCTAGGCTCGACGCAAGTTGCAGTTTGGTTTCCCTTGCAGTACGAGGCCTGCGGAGCATGTAACCCGCAGGCTTTTGTAGTTTTCAGACTTCTTAGCAGGTTCTGGAGCAGGGCGACCCTTTGGCCCATAGGAGGGCTCATGGCTACCGGAACCGTGAAGTGGTTCAACGCTGAAAAGGGCTTCGGCTTCATCGCCCAGGACGGCGGCGGCCCGGATGTCTTCGTCCACTACTCCGCGATCAACGCCTCTGGCTTCCGCTCCCTCGAGGAGAACCAGCAGGTCAACTTCGACGTCACGCAGGGCCCGAAGGGTCCGCAGGCGGAGAACGTCACCCCGGCCTAGTCGCCAGGCCGACCGGATCGCGGTCGGATAAGCAGTACCCAAGGAGCCCTGCCTCCTCCGTGCGAGCGGAGGGGGCGGGGCTCCTGCCCTTTCCGGGGGCCGCCGGGCGGCAGCGCCGTTCGGGGCGCACCGCTGGTTCCCCTGAGTGAGCATCCGTCACTCCGCGTGTGCACGTCCCGGGGCCCGGGGATGGTCGGTCCTGGTACGAGGCCGCCACGGGAAAGGACGCACAGCACATGAGGAAGCTCGCTTGGGCCACACGAGGCATCTCCGCCGCCACGGGGGCACTGCTCCTCGGGGCCCTGATGGTCCCCTCCGCGGCGGCCAGCGGCGGTCCGGTGCCGGACCCGCACGCCAAGAAGAAGTGCGGGCCGGTGGCGCGCCACGTCAGCTCCGCCACCTCGGACTACCGGACCCTGTACGGGACGGTGTTCCGCGTCACGACCGACCGGGACGGGCGCGCCTTCCTCAACGACGACCGCAACCCCGGTGTCTGGATCGACCTCAAGGTCGTCCCGAACGCGCCGAAGTGCGTCGTCGACACGGCCGTCTCCTTCACGGGCATCCAGACGGTCGGCCCCCAGATCGTCATCACCCTGCTCAGCAAGAGCGGCGTCCTCTACGAGGCCCGCTGCGCCGCCGGTGAGACGGCCTTCAGCCCGACCAACCTGCCGGGCACCTGCGGCGTCGGCTTCCAGGCCCTCCAGGCCACCCCGGTCTGACGTTCCGGACGCACGACACGGCCGGCCGCGCAGGGCGGCCGGCCGTGTGGTGCGCGCGGCTGCGGGTCAGGCCTTCGGAGCGGCGGTGATCTCGATGGCGAGGATCAGCTCCGCGCCGTCCGCCGTGCGCAGCCTCAGGTGGTACGTGCCCGCGGGGACGTCCGCGGTGAGCAGCGCGGGCAGGGCGGCCTTGCCGTCGGCGCCGGTCGTGAGCGCCTTCGTGAACAGCTTGTCCCCGGCCGTGGCGCCCTGGAACCACGGGCCCTTGGCCGTGCCGGCGTCCACCGGGGTCCAGGCGTCGCCCTTCTTCTCGACCAGCGCGGCGGTGAGCTCCGCGCCCTCCACGGGCTTGTCGCCGCGGGAGACCAGGTACTGCAGGCCGGTGACCGCGTTCCCGGCGGCGACCTGCACGGTCTTGGTGCCGGTGACCACGACGGGCTTCTCGGCCGGCTTCTCGGTGGTCTTGCCGGGCAGGGCGACGGTGAGCTGGTTCGTGGCGTCGTAGGCGGTGGCCCGCAGGGTGAAGGTGCCCGCCTTCGGGCCGGCCTTGAGCCGCGGGGTGGTGGCGATGCCCTGGGCGTCGGTACGGACGACCACGCTGGACTCGCTGCCGAAGACGAAGCCCGTGCCGCCGGTGGTGTCCTGCTCGACGGCGACGACGACGGCCTGGCCGACGGCCGGCTTGCCGTTGCTGAGGACCGCCTTGAAGCGGGTGCCGTCCGCGAAGAGGCTGCCGGCCTCGGCCTCCAGCTTCGCGTCGCCGACCCGCTCCAGCTTGGCCAGGGTGGCGGGCGCCGGGGTCGGCTTGGAGGGCTCCGGCGTGGGCGTCGGCTTCGACGGCTCCGGGGTGGGCTTCGGGTTCGGGGTCTGGTTGCCCGGGTTCGACGGGTTCGTCGGGTTGGTCGGCTTGGTGGCCGGCGGCTGCGGGCTGGGGACGTGCGGGGTGGGGATGGTCGGCGTGGGCGGCGTCGGGTAGTTGCCGACGGGCGGGTTCGGGATCCCCGCCGTGCCGTCCTGCTGGTACTGGCGCATGTAGCCGAGCACGGAGTTCACGTACTCGCGCGACTGGTTGTAGCCGAGGATCGCCTTGTCGAGGTCGGCCGGGAGCGAGAGGTCCTTGCCGCCGGAGCAGAGGTAGAGGCCCGCGCCGAGCGCCGCGTCGTAGATGTTGTTCGCGTCGCGCTTGCCGTCCCCGTTGCCGTCGGCCTTCCAGGTGGCCCAGGTGGAGGGGATGAACTGGAGCGGGCCGAAGGCGCGGTCGAACTCGGTGTCGCCGTCGAACTCGCCCTTGTCGGTGTCGAGGATCCGCGCGTAGCCGTTGCCGTCCAGGCGGGGGCCGCGGATCGGCTTCTCCGTGGTGCCGTCGGTCTTGAGCCCGTAGCCGGAGGCGTGCACGGACTCGACCCGGCCTATCGCGGCGACCAGCGTCCAGGGCAGCTTGCACGTGGGCAGGGCGGCGGCCACGGCCACCTCGGAGCGCTTGTAGGCGTCCAGGGCCGTCGCGGGGATGCCGGAGGCGCCCTCGGTCGCGGTTCCGGCGCCCGTGCCGGCGGCGGGCGGGGCGACCGGGTCCGCGAGCTGGCCCGGCAGGTCGAGGCGGGCGTCGCCGCGGTCGGTGGCCTGCGGGCTGTCGGGCGTGGGCTCGGCTTCTCCGGCGCCGGCGACCGGGGTGTTGGTCACGACGGCGGCCGTGGTCAGGCTGGCCGCGAGGGCGGCCGTGCACAGGACCTTGCGCGAGGTGTTGACTACGTGGCGGTGAAGCGGCTTCACGGTGCGGCGATCCCCCCAAGGCGGCCGGCAAGGGCGTACGGCCGGTCGGGGCCGCGATTGTTCTGTCTATCAGGTATTCCGACACGACTCACCGCCGCCCCCGCAGATATGACGCACCATTCGTCTCGGCTTCACCGAGCTGTGACCCAGGACGTCCAGCCCGGCTCCGGCGGACCTCCGGCCCGGCCCCGCGGAGGACCTTCGCCCCTGTCCGGAACACCCCAAAGGCCCATGCTCGCACGGCTCGTTGCTCTTTACCCTGAATGTCATGGCGAGCAGCAGCAAGAAGGACCACCGCCGCGAGGCCCGCGAACGGCTCCGCACGGAGCGGGAGGCCGAGGCCCGGCGGGCGCGGCTGCGCGGACGGCTGCTCGTCGGCGGGGCACTGGCGGCCGTGCTGGCGCTCGCCGTCGGGGTGGGCGTGTACGCGGCGGGGCGGGCCGGTCCGGGGAAGAGCGAGGCGGGCGGCAAGCCCTTCCTGCGGCCGGCGCACACCAGCGGCGAGGACGGCGTGGTGGTCCCGTACGGCAGGGCCGACGCGAAGGACGTGGTGTCGGTGTGGCTGGATCCGCGCTGTCCCTTCTGCGCCAACGTGGAGACGGGCCTGGGCCCCGCCCTCAAGGAGCAGGCGGACGCCGGGACCTACCGCGTCGAGTACCACTTCGCGACCTTCCTGGACGGGGGCCTGGGCGGCAAGGGATCCAAGCGCGCGCTGAACGCGCTGGGCGCGGCGGTGAACGAGAGCCCCCAGAAGTTCATGGACTACCTCCGGGTGCTCTACGAGAACCACCCGCAGAAGGAGACGGACGACCGGTTCGGCTCCACGGACACCCTGCTGGACCTGGCCGGCCGGGTCCCGGGGCTGCGGACGCCGGAGTTCGACCGGGCCGTCGAGGGGCTCGTGTACATGCCGTGGGTCGACAAGGTCTCGGGGGCCTTCGGCGGGAGCGGCAAGCAGGGCACCCCGGTGGTGGAGGTCAACGGCAAGGAGGTGGGGGTGCTGTCGGGCCGGGGGGAGGTGATCGCGCCGGAGGCCTTCGCCCAACTGGTCGCGGCGAACCGGAAGTCCTGAACCGGACGTCCCGAAGCGGAAGGCCGGGAACGTAACAGGGGCTGTCACACGGGCCTGGTACGTTTCAGGCCAATCGAGCGCACTGGTGTTCGGCACCCCTCTTCCGTCGGCCCTTCCGTGAGAACGCCCGGGAGCGGAAACGGAATCTGAAACGGAATCGGAACCGGTCCGGGGGCGCCCGCCGGTCGCCGCTGCCTGCCGCCGCCGATCCCGAAGGCCCTCCCATGAGCACTCCGCCGCCGAACCCCTACTCCGGAGCCCCCGTCCCGCCCGGCCCGCACCCCGGCGCCCCGGCCGGGCCGAACCCGTACGGACAGCCCCCGGCGGGAGCGAACCCGTACGCGCAGCAGCCGGGCCCGGGGCAGTACCCGTACGCGCAGCAGCCGGGCCCCGGCGGCCACCCGGCCCCGGGCCACCCCGCACCCGGCTACCCCGCACCCGGCCACCCGCAGCAGCCCCAGCACCCGCAGTACGCGGCCCCGTACCCGTACCCGTACCCGCACGCCCAGGCGCCGGGCTGCCGCCAGTGCGGGGCCCCGGAGACGGCGAACTTCGCGGTGCGCGCGCACGTCGGCGTGCTGATCCTGATGCGCTTCCACACCCTGAACGGCCCCTTCTGCCGCCGCTGCGCCCGGTCGCTGATCCGCACCATGACCACCAAGACCCTGTGCCAGGGCTGGTGGAGCCCGTTCTCGCTGGTGATCTTCACGCCGTTCACCCTGCTGTGGAACCTGTTCGCGGCCATGAAGTACGCCAAGCTCCCGCAGCCCACCCCCGCGCCGGGCCGGCAGCCACTGGAGGAGGGCCCGCCGGTGCACGCGCGCCCGCCGGCCTACGTCGCGATCGTCCCGCTGCTCTGGGCCACCTGGGTCGCCGTGAACATCTTCCTGGACGTGAGCGGCCGCCGCTGAGCCGCGCCGGGCCCGGACCCCGGCCCCGCACCCCTTCACACCGGCGCCCCCCACCCCTACCCTGACGGCCCGTCAGATCCTTTGATCCGAGCCGAGCCGCCAGGGGGCGCGTGATGCTGCTGCGAGGGAAGACCGTCGTCGTCTCCGGTGTGGGGGCCGGGCTCGGCCACCAGGTGGCCGCCGCCGTGGTGCGCGACGGCGGCAACGCCGTCCTCGGCGCGCGCACCGCGGCCAACCTGGCCAAGTCCGCCGCCGAGATCGACCCCGACGGCACCCACACCGCCCACCTGCCCACCGACATCTCCGACGAGCGGCAGTGCGAGGCCCTCGCCGCGCTCGCCCTGGAGCGCTTCGGCCGGATCGACGCCGTCGTGCACGTCGCCGCCTGGGACTCCTACTTCGGCGGCCTGGAGGACGCCGACTTCGGCACCTGGCAGCAGATCATCGACGTCAACCTCCTCGGCAGCCTGCGCATGACCCGGGCCTGCCTGCCCGCCCTCAAGGCGGGCGGCGGCTCCGTGGTCTTCATCGGCACCCAGTCCGCCGTCGCCGCGCCGAACGAGGTGCGCCAGGCCGCCTACGCCGCCTCCAAGGGCGCCCTGACCTCCGCCATGTACTCCCTGGCCCGGGAACTCGGCCCGCACCGGATCCGCGTCAACACCGTGCTGCCCGGCTGGATGTGGGGCCCGCCCGTGCAGGCCTTCGTCACCTTCACCGCCCACACCGAGGGCGTGCCCGAGGCCGAGGTCCACCAGCGCCTGACCGACCGGATGGCCCTGCCCGACCTCGCCACCGACGGGGACGTCGCCGACGCCGCCGTCTTCCTCGCCTCCGACCGGGCGCGGGCGATAACCGGCCAATCCCTGCTGGTCAACGCCGGTGAGCTGATGCGATGACGCCCTCCACCGGAATCCGGACGGATCGTATGCTCGCCACATGACCACTCCGAGTGACGCCCCGACCGACAACGCGATGCGCCGTGCGCTGCGGCGAGCCCGCGACGGCGTCGCGCTCGACGCGGCCGAGGCGGCCGTGCTCCTGCAGGCCCGCGGTGCGGCCCTGGAGGACCTGACCGCCTCCGCCGCCCGGGTCCGCGACGCGGGCCTGGAAGCCGCCGGACGGCCGGGCGTGATCACGTACTCGAAGAGCGTGTTCATCCCCCTCACCCGGCTGTGCCGCGACAAGTGCCACTACTGCACCTTCGCCACCGTCCCGGGCAAGCTGCGCCGGGCCGGCCACGGGATGTACATGTCCCCCGACGAGGTCCTCGACATCGCCCGCCGGGGTGCGGCGCTCGGCTGCAAGGAAGCCCTCATCACCCTCGGGGACAAACCGGAGGACCGCTGGCCCGAGGCTCGGGAATGGCTGGAGGCGCACGGCTACGACGACACGATCTCCTACGTGCGGGCCATCTCCATCCGCATCCTGGAGGAGACCGGGCTGCTGCCCCACCTCAACCCCGGGGTGATGTCCTGGTCGGACTTCCAGCGCCTCAAGCCCGTCGCCCCCTCCATGGGGATGATGCTGGAGACCACCGCCACCCGCCTGTGGTCGGAGCCGGGCGGCCCGCACCACGGCTCCCCCGACAAGGAGCCGGCCGTCCGGCTGCGCGTGCTGGAGGACGCGGGGCGCTCCTCGGTCCCCTTCACCTCCGGGCTGCTGATCGGCATCGGGGAGACGTACGAGGAGCGCGCCGAGTCGCTGTTCGCGCTGCGCCGGATCTCCCGGGCCTACCACGGCATCCAGGAGCTGATCATCCAGAACTTCCGCGCCAAGCCGGACACGGCGATGCGCGGCATGCCGGACGCCGAACTGGACGACCTCGTCGCCACGATCGCCGTCGCCCGCCACATCATGGGCCCCTCGGCCTGCCTCCAGGCCCCGCCCAACCTGGTCGACGGGGAGTACGCGCGGCTGATCGGCGCCGGCATCGACGACTGGGGCGGCGTCTCCCCGCTCACCCCGGACCACGTCAACCCCGAGCGGCCCTGGCCCCAGATCGACCTGCTGGCCGAGCAGTCGGCCGGGGCCGGTTTCGAGCTCCGCGAACGGCTCTGCGTGTACCCGGAGTTCGTGCAGCGCGGCGAGCCGTGGCTGGACCCCCGGCTGCTGCCCCACGTCCGGGCCCTCGCGGACCCGGAGACCGGGCTCGCGGATCCGGCCGCCGCCGTGGAGGGGCACCCGTGGCAGGAGCCGGACGACTCCTTCGCCTCCTACGGGCGCACCGACCTGCACACCGCGATCGACTCCGAGGGCCGCACCGGCGACCGCCGCGAGGACTTCGACGAGGTGTACGGCGACTGGGAGGCGCTGCGCGAGGCCGCGGCGCCTGGCATGGTGCCCGAGCGCATCGACACCGACGTACGGGCGGCCCTCGCGCAGGCCGCCGACGACCCGGAGAAGCTCACCGACGACCAGGCGCTGGCCCTGCTGCACGCGGACGGGCCGGCGCTGGACGCGCTGTGCCGGATCGCGGACGACCTGCGCCGCTCGGTGGTGGGCGAGGACGTCACGTACGTCGTCACGCGGAACATCAACTTCACCAACGTCTGCTACACCGGCTGCCGTTTCTGCGCCTTCGCGCAGCGCCGTACGGACGCCGACGCGTACACCCTGTCCCTGGAGCAGGTCGCCGACCGCGCGGCCCAGGCCTGGGACGTCGGCGCGGTCGAGGTGTGCATGCAGGGCGGCATCCACCCGGACCTGCCGGGGACCGCGTACTTCGACATCGCGCGGGCGGTGAAGGAGCGGGTCCCGGGGATGCACGTGCACGCCTTCTCCCCGATGGAGGTGGTCAACGGCGCCACCCGCACCGGGATGTCCGTACGGGACTGGCTGACGGCCGCCAAGGAGGCCGGGCTGGACTCGATCCCGGGCACGGCCGCGGAGATCCTGGACGACGAGGTCCGCTGGGTGCTGACCAAGGGCAAGCTGCCCACGGCCGACTGGATCGAGGTCGTCACGACGGCGCACGAGCTGGGCATCCGCTCCTCCTCCACCATGATGTACGGGCACGTGGACCAGCCCCGGCACTGGCTCGGCCACTTCCGGACCCTGTCCCGCATCCAGCAGCAGACCGGCGGCTTCACGGAGTTCGTGACGCTGCCGTTCATCCACACCAACGCCCCCGTCTACCTGGCGGGCATCGCCCGGCCCGGTCCGACGGTCCGCGACAACCGGGCGGTCACGGCGATGGCGCGGCTGCTGCTGCACCCGCACATCCCGAACATCCAGACGAGCTGGGTGAAGCTGGGCGCGGAGGGCGCGGCGGAGATGCTCCGCTCCGGGGCCAACGACCTGGGCGGCACGCTGATGGAGGAGACCATCTCCCGGATGGCGGGGTCGAGCTACGGCTCGTACAAGTCCGTCCAGGACCTGGTGGCGGTCGCGGAGGCGGCGGGCCGGCCCGCGAAGCCCCGTACGACCCTGTACGGCGAGGTCCCGCAGGAGCGGCAGGACGCGGCGCGCGCCTCGGACGGCCACCTGCCGGAGCTGCTGCCGGTCCTGGAGCCGTAAGCCCTGGGCCGTGTGATGCGCGGGAGCGGGGCCCGTCCGTGCGGGCCCCGCTCCCGTCGTGCTCCCCTCCCGGCGGTCAGCCGACCAGGAGGTCCTTCTTCAGCTCGCGCAGCTCGCGGGCGTCGACGCCGAGGCCGTCCTTGAGGTAGCGGTCGAAGGAGCCGTACTTCGCCTTGACCTCGTCGTAGCCCGCGTTGAGGTACTCGGGGCGGACGTCGAGCAGCGGCTTGTAGACCGCCGCCTGCTGGGCGGGGAGGTGGGACAGGACCGCGTCGTTGGCGGCCTTGCGGTAGTCGTTGCTGGCCAGGTAGTCGGCCATCACCGTCTCCTGGGGAACGCCGAGGGCGGTCAGCAGGGTGGCGTTCGCCCAGCCCGTGCGGTCCTTGCCCGCGGTGCAGTGGAAGAGCACGGCACGGCCGCGGTCGCTGCGTATGCCGTCGAGGACCTGCGTGTACGCCTTCTTGCCGCCCTCGCCGCCGACCATGGCCTTCTCCGCGTCGACCATGGCCTTGACGGCCTCGTCGGGGGACTTGGGCAGGGTCTGGAAGGCGCCCGAGCCCGCGAAGACGTCGGCGACGACGTAGTGCGCGCCGGCCGGGACCTTGTCGGCGTCCTTGGTCCGCTCGTCCTGCATGCGCAGGTCGAAGACGGTGCGCACGCGCAGCCGCTCCAGCTTGGCCAGGTCGTTCGCGGTGAGCTTGTTGAGGGCGTCGGAGCGGTAGACCTCGCCCATCTTCACCCACTGCCCGGTGGTGGTGCGGTAGCCGCCGGCGTCGCGGAAGTTGGCCGTGCCCTCCAGCTTGATCAGCCGGTCGGCGAGGCGCAGGCCCTGGCCGTGGTCGGGCTGGAAGTCGAACCACTGGCGGTCGGCGGCGGGCAGGCCCTTGACCACGGCCTGCCCCTGGGCGCCGCCCTTGGCGACGGCCTTGCCGTTGGCCTTGACCGTGACGCGCTTGGTGCCCTTGGTGTTCCACTTCAGGGTGTAAGAGCCGTCGGCGCCGGCGGTGACGGTGGCCTCGGTGAACGGGACGGAGGAGCGGTCCTGGTGGCTGGCGAACCACTCCCAGTCGGAAGCGGAGGCGGTGGGGACGGCGACCAGGGTGGCGGCGAGTGCGGAGGCGACGGCGGTCGCGGCGAGGAGGGCCTTCTTCATGTCTCCGAGGCTGTGGGCGCCCGGAGAACGGCGCATGAACGAAGCGTGGCCGAAAACGACCGGGTCGAAGGCGAGTGGCAAAACGTGCCACCCCGTGTCCCGGTGGCTGGAATGGTTCGCATTCCGGCCGTTCTCCGGTCAGTTACGGGCGACCCGCCAGAGCGGTTCCGAACACGACCGGAGCCGTCCACTACAGTGCGCGTCCTGAGCCTGGGGGGGACGGCAATGGACACGACGACGAGCACGAGCACGGACGGCTCCGCCGAGGAGACGACGAGGCTGAGGATCGTCCCGACCGGGACGCGTCAGGCCACCGCGGCGGCCGGAACCACGGCACTACCCGATGCGGCCGCCGCACCCGTGCCGGCCGGCACCGGAACCACCGCCCGGGCCGCCCGCGCGGCCTCCGCCGGAGCGGCCCGCGCCGCCGCCGGCATCGCGGCCGCCGCCGGGGGCGCCGGGGGCACCGGCTCCGGCCAGGCCGCCGCGGACGCCGGGGCGACCGGGGCCGTCAGGGGCCCGACCACCGCCGGGGGTGCCCGCGGGGTCGGTGCCGTGCTGTGGGGGCGCGCGGAGCAGCAGGACTTCCGCAGCCGCGTGCGCGGGACCCTCCTCGGGGCCGCCCTCGGCGACGCGCACGGCCGCGACGGCACCGGCACCGCCGCCACGCAGCTGACCCTGTTCACCGTCGACGGGCTGATACGGGCCCACGTCCGCCGGGACACCGGCGGCTGGCACCCGCCGACCGACGTCCACCGCGCCTACCGCCGCTGGCACGCCACCCAGTACGACTGGGGCCCCGACGAGCGCCGCGAGGACAACGGCCGGCTCGGCAACGAGGAGTGGTGCTACGTGCGCCGCGACCCGGCGCGGGCCTGCCTGACCGGCTTCGGCGACGACACCCTCGCCACCCTCGACCGGCCGAAGAACCCCACCGCCCGGGACGCCGCCGCCGCCGAACGCTCGGCCCCCTTCGGACTGCTGGTCGGCTGGGAACCCGCACTCGTCCTCCAGCTGGCCGCCGAATGCGCCGTCCAGAGCCACGGCCACCCCACCGCCTACCTCTCCGCGGGCGCCCTCGCGGCGATCGTGCACGGCCTGGCCCGGGGCGCCTCCCTCGACACCGCCGTCCGCCGCACCCTCGCCCTGCTCGCCGCCCGCCCCGGCCACGAACCCGTCACCGAGGCCCTGCTCCGCGCCCTCGCAGCCGTCACCGGCGGCGAGCCCGGCCCCGCCGCCGTCGAGGCCCTCTCGGCCGGCGACGGCCGCACCGCCGAGGACGCCCTCGCCGTCGCCGTCTACTGCGCCCTGGTCGCCGAGGACGTCCCGCACGGGCTGCGCCTGGCCGCCACCGGCCACGGCGGCGCCCTGTGCGGGGCCCTCCTCGGCGCCCTGCACGGCGAGACGGCCCTCCCCGCCGCCGCACTGGCCGAACTCGACGGCCGGGCCCTCGTGATGGAGCTGGCCGACGACTTCGCCCTGGAGCTGACCCAGGGCTCCGCCCTGCACGGCCCCGCCGTCACCGCCTCGGCCTGGCTGACCCGCTACCCCCGCGGCTGAGGCCGGGGCCACACCCACAGCGCCTCGGCGACCGCGTGGACCTCCCCCTCCCGGGAGGCCAGCGCCGTCCCCACCCGGCACTTGCGCCCCTCCACGCCGAGCAGCCACGCGTACGACACCAGCCCCGACGCCGCCGGCACGGCCCCCCGCACCCGCGCCGTCAGCGCGGCGGTGACGGCCCCCTCCGGGCCGCCCGCCAGCAGCCGGCCCGCCGCGTTGCCGGGGCAGTCCAGCGCGCCCCAGACCAGCTCGGGCGGCAACAGCCCGTCGGCGTCGAGGAGTCCGGCGTCCGGGGTCCAGGCGGCGGCGACGAGGTCCCGCCCCGGCACCCGCCCGCAGTGCAGCCGCAGCCCCGTCGCCGGGGTCCGGCCCAGCCCGCACCCGAAGCAGTCCACCTGCCCGTCCGGCGGATCCGCCCGGTAGGCGTCGGCGGCCTTCGAGGCCTCCGCCCAGGCGGGCGCCCCCGGCAGCTCCCCGCCCGGCGCGGCCACCGCCGACGCCGACGCCAGCAGCACCCCGTCCGCGTCCAGCAGCGCCGCCCCGCCCCCGGCCACGCCGGGCACCGGCCGTACCGCCGTCCCGGTCGGCACCGGCCGCCGGAAGTCCACCCGTACCGCCCCCGGACCGGCCGGCAGCCGCCCCGCGAGCAGCCCCGCCACGTATCCGCCGAAGGCCACCCCGGGGTAGCCGTGCAAAGCCTCCGGAACGGTGATCGTCTCCATAGAGTCCATGCCGCCCACCCCATCACACGCGCCGCGCGGGTCCCCGTACGCTCTGCCGTCCGCACGCGGGAGCCCGTACCTTGGCCCTCCCGACGTCTCGGAGGTGTCCTCGCCCATGCGGATCGCCACGACCATCTTCCTCACCGACCGCACCGTCTCCCCCACCCGCCTCGCCCGCTCCCTGGAGGAGCGCGGCTTCTCCGGCCTCTACCTCCCCGAGCACACCCACATCCCCGTCAGCCGGGACACCGCCGCCCCCATGGGCGGTGAACTGCCCGCCCAGTACGGGCGCACCCTCGACCCCTTCGTCGCGCTCGGCCAGGCCGCCGCCGTCACCGAACGCCTCCACCTCGGCACCGGCATCACCCTGGTCGCCCAGCACGACCCCATCGGCCTCGCCAAGCAGGTCGCGACCGTCGACCACCTCAGCGGCGGCCGCCTCACCCTCGGCATCGGCTACGGCTGGAACGTCGAGGAGGCCGCCGACCACGGCGTCGACTGGCGCACCCGGCGCGAACGCGTCCGGGACCACATGGCCCTGATGCGCGCCCTGTGGGCCCCCGAACCGACCGCGTACGAGGGCCCCTACGGCTCCGTCCGCGCCAGCTCCGCCCACCCCAAGCCGGTCCAGGCCCCGCGCGAACTCGCCCCCGGCACACCCCTGTACGGCCCGCGCACCATGATCGGCGGGGCGGCCGGCCCGAAGCTGTTCGCCGCGATCGCCGACCACGCCGACGGCTGGCTCCCCATCGGCGGACGCGGCCTCACCGAATCCGTCCCGGTCCTGCGCCGGGTCTGGGAGGACGCCGGGCGCGACCCCAAGGACCTCCAGGTGGTCCCGTACGCCGTCCAGCCGACACCGGGCAAGCTCGGCCACTACGCCGAACTGGGCATCGAGGAGGTCGTCCTCCAGCTCCCCTCGGCGCGCGAGGCGGAAGTGCTGCGCACCCTGGACGAGTTCGCCCAGTACCTCTGAACCCGGCCCGCACGGAACCGGAACACCCCGCCCGGACGTGTCTGCGGGTGGCCGCAGCCCGGCCCGTCTTCTGATCCACACTCCCCAGGGGGACCACCCGTGCACAGCAACCTGCGTATCTCCGTCGCCGCCGCAGCCGGAGTCGCGGCCCTCCTCACCCTGACCGCCTGCGGCAGCGACGCCAAGCCCTCCGAGGACAAGAAGCCCGGCACCGCCGCCTCCGCCCCGGCCGCCGCCACCCCGGCCGCCACCCCCACCGCGGGCGGCGGCGCGGCCGCGCCTTCGGGCAGCCTGGACGGCGGCTGGATCTCGATGCAGACCCCGGGCAAGGGCGTGGTGCTCACCGTCAAGGGCCAGAAGGCGTTCGTGGTGGAGGCCGCCACCGGCCTGACCTGCGAGGGCACCGCCAGCGGCTCGGCCCTGGACCTGAAGTGCCCGGCGGGCGCCACCCGTTCCAAGGGCAAGGTCGACTCCGTCGACGCCACCACCCTGAAGGTCACGTGGGAGGGTGCCGGCCAGGACACCTTCCAAAAGAGCGAGCCGGGCAAGCTCCCCTCCCTCCCGGCGCTCCCGAAGTCGTAGCGCGCGCGGGCCGCCGCCACGGGGGCGGCGGCCCGTTCACGCGCCGAGGTCCAGCCAGGCCGTCTGCACGGCCACCTGCACGACCTCCCCGGCCGCCGACCGCCCCACCCACACCGGGTAGACCCCGTCGCCGCCGGTGCAGAACACCGCCAGGTCCGCGCCGAGGCTCCCGCCGTCCAGGTTCATGCCGGCGAGGGTGTCCGAGAGCCGGTCGTGCTCCGGCGACCCCTGCCGCCGCGCCCGCTCCAGCAGGTCCCGCAGCTCCTCCCACGCCTCGGCGTCCCCGAACGCGCCCGCCGCCGCGTCCGTGCCGAAGCCGAAGGCCTCACCCGGACCGAGCCGCAGCGTGTCGTCACCCGGCCCGAGCGCCATCTCCCAGAGCACCGCGGGCTCTTCGCCGACCAGCAGCCGGACGGCCGCCGCCTCCTGGTACGCCCCCCAGTGCTCCTCCCCCACCTCCACCCAGGCCGTCTCCACCGGGTACGTGCCCGGCGGCACCTCCACCGTGATCCCGGACAGCCCCTCCCCGGTCTCCGGGCAGGCCACGGCCAGCAGCCCGCTCGGCACCCGCACGCTGCCGCACGCCACCGGGTCCAGGACCTTCAACCCGGGGATCTCCGTCCCGGCCCGGAACACCCGGTCGAAGTCGGCGGGCCCGCGCAGCCGCGAGGTCTCCCGCCGCCAGCCGGCCGCCTCCCCGTCCGGCAGCACGCCGACCCACTCCGGGAGCGCGTCCGCGACGGGCAGCGCCGCCCAGTCGTCGAAGCCGGGCCGGACCGTCCACAGGTCCCGGGCGGCCACCTCCACCTCGGCCTCCAGGGAGTCGCCCCGCATGCCCCCGGGCTGGTGCGAGATCCGGGCCGTACCGGACCCGGACAGCTCCACCGCCGTACGGGGGCAGCCCGGGTCGAACTCCCCCGTCCCCGCATCCGGGAACCGCCGCACGAGCAGCCGCCGCACCAGCAGCAGCCCGTCGTCGTCCCGCAGCCGCAGCTCCGCCTCGGCGGTCCGGCGGCCCTGCTCGTCGTACGCCCAGGAGTCCACGCTCCCGGCCCGCCACGCCACCATCCGCACCCCGAGCGGCACCTCCCGCCCCGGGGCCCGGTAGACCACCGCGTACGGCAGCCCCTCCGCGTCCCGGGCGCGCGCCTGGTCGGCGGACAACTCCCGCCCACCGGTCCGGTGCCCCGCGTGCCAGGACTCCTCGTACGTCACGTACGCCGTATCAGGCATCGGCGGTGGCCCCGTCCCGCTCGGAGAGGACCGTGGGCATCCCCTCGACCAGCACCACGACGCTGACCAGCTCGCCGGCCTCGGAACGCCCCAGCCACACGGGGTAGGTGCCGTCCCCGGTCGTCGCGAAGGCCATCAGCTCGCCGCCGGTGGCCGCGTCCCGGGTGCGGTGCATGAACATCGACCCGTCGGCGAGGTCCTCGTACCCGTCGAGGTCCGGCTCCCCGTCGATCAGCCCCCGCTCGAAGAGCGAGAGCAGGGTCCCGAAGGACCCGGCATCGGCGAAGCAGCCGGCGGCGCCGTCGGTGTCGAACCCGGCTATCTGCCGCTCGATGAAGATCCGCAGGTCGTCGTCCGCCCCGAGGGCCATCTCCCAGGACGCGGCGGGGGTCTCGCTGACGAGCAGCCGGACGGCCGTGGGGTCCGTGGTCTCGACCCGGGCGTCCCGCCACTCGCAGTGGTAACCGAACTCGACCCGCGCCTCGTCGAGGACGTACTCCCCGGGCGGGACGGGGAACGTGAAGCGCGGCCCGTTCTCGTGGCTGGTGAACAGTCCGGAGACCGCCAGCAGCCCGCTGGGCACGCGCAGGGTGCCGACGCGGCACGGCTCCACGACCGTCTGCTCGGGGTGGTACCCGTCGGTGACCCGCACCCCGGGCCGGAACAGCTCACCGATCCGGCCGGGCTGCGCGGGACGCGGCGCACGCCAGCAGCCGGCGGGCGCCTCCCCGCCGTCACCCTCGGGGACCTCGGCAGCCTCGAAGACCGGCGGCTCCGTGAGCCCGTGCACCTTCGCCGAGAGCAACGGCCACTCCCCGAAAGCAGGCCGGTCCATCCAGCGCTGCTCCTCGGTGAGGCCCGCCACGGTGGAGTACCCCCGGGGCTCCTCCTTCCGCCGGCCCCTCCCGTCCGGGAAGAGGTCCAGGATGATGCGCGGGCACTGCGGGTCGAACTCCGCGGTCTCCGGGCCCGGGTACCTCCAGGCGACGGCGTACCGGTGGAACAGCCGCGCCGGGTCGTCCAGCAGCCGCATGTCAAGGTCGTTGGTGCGGCGCCCCTGGTCGTCGTAGACCCACAGCCCGACGTGGTGGTCCCTCCAGGAGACGAGCCGGACCTCCAGCGGCGCCTCCCGCCCCGCCGTCCGGTACACCACCACGTAGGGGAGCCCGGCCGCGTCCCGCTCCCGGGCCTCCCCGACGGACAGCGGCCGCCAGGCCGCCCTGGCCTCCGGGTCCCACGCCTGCGCGTACCCCACCTCGACGACCATGACCGCTCCCTGCTCCTGCGCCCTTGCATGTGCCTGAGCAAGGTAGCCGCCCGCTGTGACAGGGCCCCTACGGGGCCGGGCGGCGGGCCAGCTCCGCCCAGACGGTCTTGCCGATGATCCGGTCCATGACCCCCCAGTCGGTCGCGAGGGCGTCCACGATGCGCAGCCCGTACCCGGACTCCGCCTGGTACGCGGGGGGCCGCACGGCGGGCCGCCGGTCCCTGCGCGGATCGGACACCTCCAGCCGGATCACGCCCGCCAGCAGCGTCATCCGCAGCTCGAAGTCCCGCCCGACAACGCGGCCGTGGGTGACGGCGTTGGAGGCGAGCTCCGCGACGAGGAGCCCGGCGTCGGCCGAGAGCGGGGTCCCTTCGGGGACGCCCCAGTCGTGCAGCGAGACGAGGGCCAGCTGCCGGGCGAGGCGGGCGCCGCGGGGGGTGCAGCTGAAACGCTGAGTGAACATGCGTACGAGGGCCTTGGGGTGGCCCGAGGTTGCCGTCATGGTGAGAACGTCCCGTGTGGGCAGGGGAGTTCCCAGCAACGGGACTACTACTGTTGAAGAGTAGTAGTCCAGTGGCTGGACAGGCTCAGTCACCGACCGTGAGCATGATGACTCGGGAGGTGACCGTGATGACGGCTGGCGAGGGCAGCAACGGTGACAACCAGACGGAGTCGGATCCGGATCTGAAGAACTTCGGTGACGTACTCAAGGCAACCCGCAAACGGGCCGGTCTGACCCAGGAACAGTTCGGGCCCCGGGTCGGCTACTCGGTGCAGTACGTGGCGTCCGTGGAACAGGGCCGCCGACACCCGTCCGTGAAGTTCGTGAACAAGGCGGAAGAGGTACTGGATGCCTTCGGGGTCATCCAGATCGCCGCGAAGCAGCTGACGCGCAGGCGCGGGCTCGCCTCGTGGTTCAGGCGGTGGGCGGAACTGGAGGAGATCGCGGTCGCGCTCAACACGTACGAATGCCGGGTGGTCCCGGGGCTGCTCCAGACGGAGGCCTACGCCCGGGCCCAGATCCAGAACGTCCCGCCCATGCCCACGACCCAGGAAGCGGACGACCGGATAGCCCGACGGTTGGAGCGACAGAGGCTGCTCACCCGCACCCCCTACGCGTCCTTCAGCTTCATCATCGAGCAGACCGTGATCGAGCGACAGACGGGAGGCCCGGAGGTATCCCGGGAGCTGATCGACCGGATGTTGGAATGCGCCCGGCTACCCAACGTGGACGTACAGCTGATGCCGACGGTCAGCCCGGAACACTCCGGCACCGACGGCCCCTTCCGGCTCCTCGAAACCCAGGAGAACGAGTGGTGGGGCTACAGCGAAGGACAGCAGTCGGGCCAGGTCCTGTCCGACCCGAAAGACATCAGCATGCTCCACCAGCGGTATGCCAAACTTCGCATCCAGGCCCTCAATCCCGCGGACAGTGCGGGCCTGTTGATGCGATTGCGAGGATCCCTGTGAACAGCTCCCAGCTCCGGTGGTTCAAGAGCAGCTACAGCGGCAGCCAGGGCGACAGCTGCGTCGAGGTCGCCCTCTCCTGGCACAAGTCGTCGTACAGCGGCAGCCAGGGCGACGACTGCGTCGAGGTCGCCACCTGCGCCGACACCGTCCACGTCCGGGACTCGAAGCTCACGGCCAGCCCCCAGCTGGCGGTCAGCCCCGCCACCTGGACCGCGTTCCTCGGCGGCATCGCCGCCTAGGGCGGCGGGATCGGTCCCGGCGCCGCAACGCCCGGGGCCGGACGCCAGAAGCGCCCGTCAGGCAGGGCCTGACGGGCGCCGAGGAAGTAGTCGGCATCGCGCTGGAACCGGACGCCCGGGACGGCGCTGCGTACGTGCGCCCAGATGCTCGGCGCGACGCGGTACTCGCCGCTCACCATCCAGGGGTCGTCGCCCAGCACGAAGAGGTGCCGGATCCTGAGGAACTGGTCCCGGGTGAGGGACACGGACTCGACCATCTCTTCGTCCGCGTCACCGAAGCCGGTCAGGTCCCAGGCGAGGTTGTACCCGTCGGCGAATGGATAGTCGCTGCTCATCTCGCTCAAGCTAGGCGGCCCCTCAGGGCCGCCGCACCTGCTTTTCCCGGTGCTCAGGCGCCGAACACCGCGTCGATGAGCGCGCCCTGCGCCTTGGTGAAGGACTCGGCCGTCTTCGCCATGTCGAGCCGGGCGTCGCCGGAGGTGAGCGAGGCCGTCAGTGTGGTCCCGCCGTCGGGCGAGCTGTACATCAGGGCGCCCCAGCCCCAGAAGCCGCCGTTGTGGGTGTAGAGCGTGCCGTGCTCGGTCTCCTGGACGATCAGGCCGAGTCCGTAGGCGAACTTGGTGTGCGGGTCGCGCATCTGGTCGAGGAGCTCGGCGGGCAGGAGCTCGCCGCGCATCAGGGCCGAGAAGAAGGTGTGCAGGTCCTTGGTGGTGGAGATCATGTCGCCCGCGGCAGAGATCCAGGAGGGGTTGGCGCGGGTGACGTCGACGGTCTTCCACTCCTCGCCGTCCTGGTAGGTGTAGTAGCCGTGGGCGTGCGGCTCGGGGATCTCGGGCGAGGCCTCCGGGAGGAAGGTGCCGGTCAGGCCCAGCGGGGTCAGGATCCGGGCCCGCATCTCCTCGGCGAAGGGGCGGCCGGCGACCTTCTCGACGAGGAGCCGCAGGAGCACGTAGTTGGTGTTGGCGTAGCTCCAGTCGGTGCCGGGCTCGAAGCGGGCGGGCTTGGCGAGGGCGAAGCGGACGAGTTCCTCCGGGCGGTAGGTGTGGAGGAGCTTGTCCACCCACTCCCGGCCCTGCCAGTCGATGCCCGGGGCGATGGTGCCGTCCTCGTAGTACTCGCCGGTGAAGTTGAAGAGGCCGCTGGTGTGCTGGAGCAGCATCCGGACGGTGATCCGGCGGTCGAGCCCGAACTCCGGGAGGTGGTCGTCGACGGGGCCGTCCAGGGCGATCCGGTCCTCGGCGACCAGCTGGAGGACGAGGGTGGCGGTGAAGGTCTTGGTGTTGCTGCCGATTCGGAAGTGGCCGTCGGCGTGCGGGGCGGCGTCCTGGCCGAGCTCGCGTATCCCGGCGGCGCCGGTCCACTCGCCCCGCTCGTCGTTCACCCGCACCAGGACCCCGGCCCAGGCCTCGTCCGCGGCGATCTCCTCGATGGCCTTCTGCAGTTCCGGGCGGTCGTTGTTCGGCGTGACGGACATGGTGGTGCGCTCCTCGGGGTGTCGGTGTGCGGGGCGGTCGGTCGGGGGGCTCAGACGGTGCGGGCGGTGATGTCGCCGGCGGCGGTGGTGGCGTGGATGGTGAGGGTGGTGTCGCCGCCCGCGTTCTGGAGGGCGTTGCTGATGCGGCCGTAGGTGGTGCCGGCGTCGAGGGAGGCGGAGGTGCCGCGGGCGGCGCCGACGGTGATGTTCCCGTGCTCGGTGCGCAGGGTGACCGTGCCGCCGGTGGCCTCGGTGACGGTCAGGTCGCCCTGCTGGGTGCGGATGTCGGCGGAGCCGGTCAGGCGGCCGACGGTGACGTCGCCGGCGGCGAGGGCGAGGCGGACGCCGGCGGCCTCGTCGAGGGTGACGGTGCCGTGCGCGCTCTCCAGGGTCACGTCGCCGAGGCGGCCGGTGGTGGTGAACTCGGCCGAGGCCGTCTTCGCCTCGACGCCGGAGCCGGCGGGGAGCTGGACGGTGACCCGGACGGAGCCGGAGGCGCCGAACGCCTCCTTCTTCTGGGGGGCGTTGATGCGGAGGACGCCGCCCTGGAGCTCGACGGTGGTCTCCTCGGCGGCCTTGACGTCGCGGCTCTTGGAGGCGTCGGCCGGGAGGACCTCGACGGTGGTGTCGGCGCGGTCGGTGGCGATGAAGCGGATGGCGCCGGCGGGGACGTCGAGGATGGCGGTGATCGCGGTGGTGGTGGCGAAGTTCTGCATGGTTTCTCTTCCTTCGGGCTGGTGTCGCTCGCTGTTTCCGATGACCTGAACGCTACGTCGCGTTCAAAGGCCGGGCAACAAGTTCGTTGCGATGAATCACCATCAGCGCAGGTCAGAGCCGCAATATCGTTGCACCGCTCCTAAATCTAACGCAACGACAGCTCCACAACCGTTGCAACGGCTCGGATCTGAACGCTACGCTGGGGCCGCAGACGGCAACACGAAGGAGACCGCACATGCCGGGAGGCAGGCTCACCCCGCAGGAACGCCAGCAGATCGCACTGGGCGTGGCCGACGGCCTCGCCTACGCGGAGATCGCCAGGCGCCTCGACCGCCCCACCTCGACGGTCACCCGCGAGGTGATGCGCAACGGCGGCCCCGCCGGCTACCGCGCCGACCTCGCCCAGCGCGCCACCGAACACCGCACCCACCGCCGCAAGCAGGCCGCGCCCCGGGGCCCCCAGGCGCCGGCCCCGGCCCACGGCCGGGACCCGGAGGCGGTGGCCGCGTACGAGGAGGTGTTCGCGACCGTCCTGATCCAGTCGGGCCTGCCCAAGATGACGGCCAAGGTCCTGGTCGCCCTCTACATAGCGGACTCCGGCACCCTCACCGCGTCCGAGCTCGTCCAGCGCCTCCAGGTCAGCCCCGGCTCCATCTCCAAGGCCGTCGCACTGCTCGAAGGCCAGGGCCTCATCCGGCGGGAACGCGACGAACGCCGCCGCGAGCGCTACATCGTCGACGACGACGTCTGGTACGAGTCCATGCTGGCCAGCGCCCGCTCGACCGCCCTGCTCGCCGAGACCGCGCGCAAGGGCGTCAACGTCCTCGGCCGCAACACCCCCGCCGCCACCCGCCTGGAGAACATCGGCCGGTTCGTCGACTTCGTCTCCGAGAGCATCGTCCGCGCCGCCGACCAGGCCCGCGAGATCCTCCACACCAAGCCCGAGGAGACCCCGTAGGAAGTCGGGAGATCAGCGTGTCGGCGGGCGATGAGTTCCGCCGGCCCGTGCAGTCTCGATCCTCGTCCACACCACGGAAGGGGAAACAGACCCATGGCGACGCGGCAGCGGCAGCAACTGCTCCGAGTGCAGAACTTCAACGTCTCGAACGACGGGTACGGCGCCGGCGAGGGCCAGAGCCTGGAGCGGCCCTTCGGGCACGCCGACCCCGGCAGCATGTTCGCGTGGGCCGGCGCCACCGCCGGCTGGCCCAACCGCACCGACCCCGGCGGCAGCCGCGGCCTCGACGACTACTTCACCCGCGACTTCGGCAACAACATCGGCGCCGAGATCATGGGCCGCAACAAGTTCGGCCCCCAGCGGGGCCCCTGGCAGGACCACGAGTGGCAGGGCTGGTGGGGCGACGAGCCCCCCTTCCACACCCCGGTGTTCGTGCTGACCCACCACCCCCGGCCCTCGTTCACCCTCTCCGACACCACCTTCCACTTCACCGACGCCGACCCGGCCACCGTCCTCGCGCGGGCCAAGGAAGCCGCGGACGGCAAGGACGTACGCCTCGGCGGCGGGGCCACCACCGTCCGGGAGTTCCTCGACGCCGACCTCGTCGACACCCTCCACGTGGCGGTCTCCCCCGGAGTGGAGATCGGATCCGGGTCGCGGCTGTGGACGTCACCGGACGAACTGCTCGACCGCTTCCACCTGGACGTCGTCCCCAGCCCGACCGGCAGCGTGGTCCACCACCTGTTCTGGCGGAAGTGACGACCGCCTGCAAACCCGGTGGACCGGGGGCCGGGGCCTGATCGATAGTGCCGCCATGGCATCTCGCGTACGACACACGACCATCGACTGCGCCGACCCCTACGCCCTCGCCCAGTTCTGGATCGCCGCCCTCGACGGCACGCTCGGCGAGGGCGACGAGCCCGGCGACCCCGAGGTCCTGGTGGAGACCTCCGGGGCCGACCTGCTGTTCATCCGGGTACCCGAGGGCAAGGCGGCCAAGAACCGCGTCCACCTGGACCTCCAGCCGCAGGACCGCACCCGCGACGAGGAAGTGGACCGCCTCACCGCCCTCGGCGCCACCCTCACCGGCGACCACCGCAACCCCGACGGGACGGGCTGGGCCACCATGACGGACCCGGAGGGCAACGAGTTCTGCGTGGAACGCAGCGCCGCCGAACGGGCCGCCACCTGACCCACCCTCACGGACCGGCCGCCCCCGAAAGGCCCGCCTCCTGCGCGTCGATCAGCTCGTCCCAGTGCTCCCGCGTCCACGCGCAGGCCGCGTCCAGCGGACCCAGCAGGCCCCAGCCGAGCGGGGTCAGGGCGTACTCGACCCGGCGCTCCGGGCCCTCGTACTCCCCCCGCCCTGGTCACCCCGACCGTGCGAGCCGGCCGCCCGGCAGGCTAGTACCAGCGCTGGTTCTCGCCCCAGTGGCAGTCCCACTGGGTGGCCGGGGCGCCGTTGGACTTGGACCAGCCGCCGATCTCCAGGCACTTGCCGCTGTTCACGTTGTACAGGGCCACCGTGTAGTCGCTCGTGGCGCGCAGCTGCCACAGCTGGTTGGCGCCGCCGTGGCAGTCCCACTGGTCGATGGCCGCGCCGTTGGCGGTGGACCAGCCCTTGACCTCCAGGCACTTGCCGCTCTGGGCGTTCTGGATGAGCCGCGCGTTCCCCCGGGGAAGCGCCATCCACTGCTGGTTGGCACCGCCGTGGCAGTCCCACTGGTCGACCCCGGCACCGTTGGCCGTGGACCAGCCGCTCACCTCCAGGCAGAGCCTGCTGTTGAGGTTGAGGACCAGGTCCCACTTGGACAGGTCCACGGCGGCGGCCGGGGACGCGGGCAGCGCCACCGAGACGAGCAGGGCGCCGGCGGCTGCGCCGAGGGCCCGCCGCACGGACTTGATGATGTTCAGACGCACGATGAAGACCCCCGTATGGCCGGCCACGGCCCGTTCCCGACGAAATCGAGGCCGACCATACTTGATCTTGAACCCGCCGCCCAAGACGTCTCACGCCCCGGGCACCGCCGACCGCGCTAGTGGAGCGCCGAGACCAGAGCCGCCCCCGCGACCAGCACCAGGGACGCTCCCAGCAGGTCCACCGCGCCCGCGATCATCCGGTACTTCCGCTGGACGAGCAGGGACAGCGCCACGAGCTGGAGCGGCCGCTCCGTCCCCCCGCTGCCCACGGACGCCAGATGGGTGGCCAGCTGGTCGGGGCGGCCGGCGTACAGCGCGTAGAACGTGAAGTAGGCGTGCCCGGTCGGCTGCCGGGCGCCCTGCGGCCGGACGCAGAGCAGCAGCAGCGCCACGCTCGCCGCCAGACACCCCGCACCCGTCCACGCGGCCCACTCGATGCCGTTCCACAGCGAGAAGATCCCGCCACGGCGCACCAGGAACACCGTCACCACCCCGGCCGCGATGGCCGAGAAGAGGGCGAGCAGGGTCGCCGCCTTCTGGTCGGCCCGCAGCAATTCCACCCGCACTTCGGCCAGTGCCGAATCGACCGCCCCGTCACCGGTGGGGCTACCCATCCACCCCACTCCCGGGGGCTTCCTCGTCGACCACGACCGCGGAAATGCCGTGGCTGTTCCGGACGATTTCGAGCAGCACGGTCTGTCCGATCGAATACTTGGCCGCGTCCGTGCGGAGATAAACGAACAGGCTCTGCATCGTTCCGCGCTGATCATGGACATCGGCGAAACCGAACCGCTTTTCGACGATCACGTTGTTGAACGTTCCGTGGATCCGATGGCCCTCCTGGACCGTGCAGCCGGCCACCGGTTTCGCGCCCGGGTCCGTGCTGACCGCCGGCGTCGGGATGAACCGGACCGCCGCGCCCTCCTTCAGCCCCTCGCCGCCGGCGATGAACCGGAGGTCCACGTAGTGGTCGGGACGGTCCGGGGAGGAGATGAACCCCTTGAACCCGCGGACCGAGTCGCCGAACCACGTCACCACGACCCCGTCCACCGACTCCCCGGTCTGCGCGGCGGACATCTGGTGCGGCACGGGCGCGGCCGGACGCGCCTTGACCGTCTCCGTCATCACCGCGTTCTTCACGCCGCGCGGGACGACCGTCCGGTCCCAGATCACCTCGTAGTAGGGCACGTCGTCCGGGAACCCCTTGGCCGGTGCCGTCTCCTCCGGCTGGAAGTAGTCGGTCCGGTGGTCGGCGCGGCCGGCGATCGAACTGATCTTGTTGTGGTTCGCGGCCCCGTGCGTCCCCTTGTCGATCCAGATGGCACCCGGCGCGGCGTTGCCGCTGAACCGCGCCGCGAGGTCGACGGCGGACCCCACGTAGTCCATCGTCCCGCCGCCCGGCGCGGGGTACTCGATCACCTTGCCCGTCGCGATGCCGACGGTGGCCTGACTGTCCCGGAGGGCCCCCTGCTCGATCTCCCGCTGCAGGCCCTCCTGGACGTGGATGGCGGCACAGACGGCGTCGTGCGCCCGGTCGGCGTCGAACACGGCGAGAGCACCGTCACCGAGGTACTTGACGACGGTTCCGCCATTGGCCGCGACGGCTTCGGTCGCGATGTCCAGGAAGCTGCCGAGAATGGGCAGCCAGGCTTTATAGCCCATGTGGTGCTTGAGTGCCGTCGAACCCGTGAGATCCACGAATAGGATCGTACGTTCGACCTGACTGCTGCTGTTGCTGAATGTGCCGTGATGATCAATCGTCAAGGTCGCATGCCCCCAAAGGAATTCATGAGATTGACACATCGGCGAGATTATTGGCTCAATACCGAGCCCTGCAATACCGAGCGGACAATGGCTCGAACTCGCCCCCGGCTGGCCTGTTCTCCGAGCCGGCCGGTCCGGGGCCGTGTCGCGGTTGCCGTTCAGCCGGCGGACGGACCGCGTCCGCCGTCCAGGTCGAGGGTGGCGACCGCGCCTCCCTCCGGAGCGTTCGCGAAGGCCAGCCCGGCGCCGAGGACGCCCGCCTGCCCGAGCGCGATCGTCAGCCCGAGCCCGTGCCCGCGCCCCCGCTCGGGGCTGCCCGTACGGAAACGCTGCGGGCCTTCCGTGAGCAGCTCGGCGGGATAGCCGGGCCCGTGGTCCCGTACGAGGATCCGTGCGCCCGTAGCCGTGGCCTCCACGGCGACCTCGACGGGGCCGGCTCCGTGCCGGTGGGCGTTGGTGACGAGGTTGACCACGATCCGTTCCACCCGGCGCGGGTCGGTCTCCAGGGTCCTGGCGGTACGGACCGCCACTGCGGTGGGCGTCCCCGTGCGGCGGACGATGTCGGTGACCAGTTCACCCAGCGGCACCGCGTCGGTCCGCGCCCGTTCGGCTCCGGCGTCGAGCCGGGAGATCTCCAGGAGGTCCTCCACCAGCCCGTTCAGGGCCCGGGCACGGTCGCGGACGAGCTCGGCCACCTCGTCGCCCTCCGGAAGGAGCCCGGCGGCGGTGGACAACCCCATCAGCGGGGTGCGCAGTTCGTGCGCGACGTCCGCGGTGAAGCGGCGCTCGCCCTCCAGCTTCTGCTGGAGGGCCGCGGCCATCGCGTCCACGGCCGCCGACATCTCGGTGATCTCGTCACGGGCCCGGCCGCCCGGTCCGATCCGCGCGTCGAGGTCGCCGTCGGCGATGGCCCGGGCGGTGCGGGATCCGCGGCGCAGCCGGCGGTTCATCGGTTCGGTGGCCAGGGCGGCGAGCGGTACGACGACCAGGAGAGCGGCGAACACGGCCTTGACGATGCTGCGGTCCAGGAGCTGGAGGCCGCGCACTTCGGAGCTCATGTCCGTCCGGGCGACGAGCACCTGGCCGCCCTCGACGGGCATGACCGCCCACATCCAGTACCAGTTGGGGGGTTTGCGGTCGTTCCAGGTCGCATACAGGGCGGCCGGGTCCTTGGCGGCCAGCGCCTGCGCGAGCGGCGCGTCGAGCCGCTCCGGAGCGAGGACTTCGACTTCGAGCGGCGCCCTGCCCGTGCGGGTGTACTCGCGCTCCGCCGCTGCCAGACGAGCAGAGAGGCGTTCGTTCCCGGTGCGGTCGCTCCGTTCGGCCATCGCCTGGTGGACGAGGACGCCGATCACGGCGGCCACCGCACAGCAGGCGGCGGCGGTCAGCGCGGCGATCTTCCAGCGCAGGGCGCGCGGGTTGAGGAGTGCCATGGGTGCGGACGGCCCCTCAGCGGCGGACGAGTTTGTAGCCGAAGCCCCGGACGGTCTCGATCCGCTCGGCTCCGATCTTCTTGCGCAGCCGCAGGACGCACAGGTCCACGACCCGGGTGTCGCCTTCCCAGCCGTAGTCCCACACGTCGCGCAGGAGACGGCGGCGGTCGAGCACGGCACCGGGAGCCGCCGCGAACTCCAGCAGCAGCCGCAGCTCGGTGGGCGTCAGCGGAACGGGCCGTCCGCCCCGGTGCACCTCCAGACCGAGGGTGTTCACGGACAGGTCCCCGAAGACCAGCTCGCCGGGGACCGTCCCGGCATCCGCGGAGACGACTGCCGGATCCTCCGGTCCGGCGGGCCGGAAGGCGGCGCGGCGCAGCAGCGTCCGGATGCGGGCGACGAGGACGGGGGTGTCGACGGGTTTGACGACGTAGTCGTCGGCGCCCGCCTCCAGTCCGGACACCACGTCGAGGGCGTCCCCGCGCGCGGACATCATCAGGATCGGTACCAGGCTCTCCTCGCGGATCCGGCGGCACAGCCCGATGCCGTCGAGCTCGGGCAGCATCACGTCGAGGATCAGGAGGTCGTGCCGGCCGGCCCGGTACGCCTCCAGGCCGTCGAGTCCGTCCGCGGCCACCGCGACCTGATAGCCGTACCGCTCCAGGGACAGCTGCACGGCGCGGCGGATGGTGGCGTCGTCCTCGACGACGAGGACGCTGACGGGGTCCGGGACCCGGGGTGCCGACACGCCACCTACCTGCTCACAAACGGACATTTATGGGACCCATCCTAGTCAGCGGGGGCAGCGGGGCCGGTGGTCACAGCCGGAAGGAGGCCGCGACGGGCAGGTGGTCGCTGTCGGTGGCGGGAAGGGTCCACGCCGAGGTCGTGCTCATGCCCTTCACCAGGATCTGGTCGATGCGGACGACGGGGAACGCGGCGGGCCAGGTGAAGCCGAAGCCGGCGCCCGCCTCGCGCTGCGCGGAGGTCAGCTGGGAGGTCACCGGCCGCAGGGCCGAGTCCTCCGCCGTCCCGTTGAAGTCACCCATGACGACGACCCGGGCCAGCGGCTCCGCCCGCACGGCCTCGGCCAGCTTCCGGGCCGCATCGTTGCGGCGGACGGTGGTGAATCCGGCGTCCGGGGTCACGCGTACCGAAGCGAGGTGGGCGGCGAAGACCGCGACGGGGCCGCCCGGAGTCTCGACGGTGGCCCGTACGGCACGCGTCCACGGCATGATCGGCACCGCTTCCACACCGGTCAGCGGGTGCTTGCTCCACAGTCTGACGCCGAGGGTGTCGGAGCGGTACGGATAGCCGGCGTCCAGCTCGCGCTCGTAGACCGACGTGGCCTTCGGGGACATCTCCTGCAGGGCCAGCACGTCCGCACCCGATGCGGCGAGCGCCCGCACGGTCCGCACCGGATCGCGATTGTCCTCGTCCACGTTGTGACTGACCACGGTGAAGTCCCCGGCGCCGGATCGATCGGATCCCTTGTCGGTGAGGGTCCCGCCGAAGAGGAAGCCCCAGACGACCGCGGGGGCGAGGACGGCGACGGCCGCGCGCCGGGAGCGGCGTACCGCCGCGGCCAGGAGGAGGACGGGGACGCTCAGCCCGGCCCAGGGCAGGAACGTCTGGAACAGGCTGCCGAGGTTGAAGGCCCCGTTCGGGATCCAGTCGTGCAGGGCCATCATCAGGGCCGCGCACACCGCACCGGCGGCGATCAACAGGTCACGGCGGGCGGCACGGGGCGGAAGCGGGCCGGTCGGCTCCGCCTCCCCGGGGGCTTCAGAACGGTACGGGGTGCTCAGCACGGCAACTGCCCTCCGATGGCGCGTACGCCGGTGATCCGGTACATCCGGCCCATCCGGTACCGGCACAGCCTCGGAGAGGCGCGCTTCCAGGGCGTCAGGGGATCCCCTCGCGGGTGCGGCAGTTCCGTTTCAGCTGGGTATCGGCGGGCCCGAAGAGATCCTGAAGGGACCACCCCCTAGGCCAACTCCCACCGGACCTCGCCGTCCTGCCGCCGGTCGGTGGGGGCGAGGCCGGCTGCGGCGGCGACGGCCGCGGACGCACCGTGGTCGGGGTGGACGTGCGCGACGACCGTGCCCGCCCCCCGCTCCCGGAGCCATCCGACGAGCCCCTTGGCGGCCTCGGCCGCGATCCCCCGGCCCTGCCAGGGGGTCCCCACCACCCAGGACACCTCGGCGGTACCGCCGCCGACCGTCGCCTGAACGGTGCCGACGAGGCAGCCCTCCGCACGCAGCCGCACCACCCAGTTGCACCAGGAGACGGCCGGATCCGGCGACCCGGCGGCCCACCGCACGTAACGGGCGCGCAGCTCCTCGACGCTCTCCGGCGCACCGCCGATGAACACGTGCAGGGCGGGATCCCCCAGCACGACGGCCATCTCCTCGGCGTCCTCCACGCGCAACGGCACGAGGTCCAGCCGGTCGGTACGCATGCTCTCGGGCTTGATCACCCGCCGATTATGCGCGGGCCACCGGGTCCAGCACCCCCTGGGGCGGCCTCAGGAAGGGTTGGGGGCTTCCCGTCAGTCCATCGTCCTTCCGGTTCGCACCGGTCCCTCAAGGGCGCTCCTTCGTCGCGTCGCTACGCGATGGCCTTCGGCCACCCTTGACCGACCGGCACGAACCGGAAAGCCGAAAGACTGCCGGGAAACCCCCAAAGAAACGGTCACCGGGCAGAGGCTGGAGGGGCGGCCGCGTCAGCGATGCAGGAGGGGGCGAGGGCCGGCCCACCGGGCATCCGGGCCCCATATCCCCGTTCCGGGACCAGGGGCGCGACTACCTGCACGAAAAGTCGATCAGAGCAGGCCAGGAAGCCGACAGGCGCGACAGATCGCTACGCGCTCCTCCCGGCTTGGCGTCCAGCGACCGCCTGGGGCTGATACCTGCACCAAAAGTCGACCAGAGCAGCGCGGAGGCGCACGGGCGCGTCAGATCGCTACGCGCTCCTCCCGTTTCGGCGTCCCGCGGCCGTCTGGGGCTGGGACGGGCGAGAAAAGACGGCGTGCAGGCCTGCTGTGTGCCGTGACCAGCCCAGGACGGCCGCCGGTCGCCGAGACGAGAGGAGCGCGTAGCGAGCTGATGCGCCTGTCGGATCCCTGGCCTGCTCTGATCGACTTTTGGTGCAGGTACCAGCCCAGGGCGGTCGTCGGACGCTGAGACGGGAGGAGCGCGTAGCGATCTGCTGCGTCCTGGCCGGGCCCCCGGTCCGGGACAGCGACTGCTGAGGGCTCGGATGCCCGGCAGGCCGACCCCCGGCGCCTCGTCTCGTCCCTGACGGGCCCGTCCCTCCGGTCTCTGCCCCGTGACCGTTCTTTTGGGGGCTTCCCGGCAGTCTTTCGGCTTTCCGGGGCGGGTCGGTCTGTCAAGGGTGG
>NZ_JBIVEG010000038.1:0-61902 GCF_044747545.1 Streptomyces sp. NPDC090077 | reverse complement strand
CGCCACAACCCCCGGCGAGGCTGAAATCAGCCCCGCCGGCGTTTGAGGCGCGGGCGCGGTAGCGCCGTAGGGGGTCAGGGGCGGAGCCCCTGGGAACGGTGGAAGGGCGGGGAGGGGCAAGCCCCGCGCAGCGGCGGAGCACCGGCAGAGGACCCACCGGCCCCCGCAACGCGAACCGGCCCCGCCCCGCATCCGCCGGACGGAGTCCGGCGCAGCGGCGCGTGAAGAAGGCTTACAGGTACGGGCCGGAGCGGACCGCGCCGTGGGGGCCGTCTTCGTCGTCGTCGTGGGAGCCGCCCGGCGGAAGGGCCCGGCGCATCTGCTCCAGCTGGGCCCGCGCCGCCATCTGCTGCGCGAACAGGGCCGTCTGGATGCCGTGGAAGAGGCCTTCCAGCCACCCCACCAACTGCGCCTGTGCGATGCGCAGTTCGGCCTCGGAGGGGACCGCTTCCTCCGTGAAGGGGAGGGAGAGGCGCTCCAGTTCCTCCACCAGCTCCGGCGCCAGGCCGTCTTCGAGTTCCTTCACCGACGCCGCGTGGATGTCCTTCAGACGGACCCGGCTGGCCTCGTCCAGAGGAGCTGCGCGGACTTCTTCCAGAAGTTGCTTGATCATGCTGCCGATGCGCATGACCTTGGCGGGCTGTTCGACCATCTCCGTCACCGGGACCTCGCGCGACTCGTCATCGGTGCCGCCGACCGCCGTCCCGTCCTGGCCCACGATCAGCACGTGCGGGGGGCTGTCCTGCGACCGTTCACTCCTCGGCATCTCCATGCCGTCATTCTCTCGCACACCTGCGTACTCACACGGTGTGCCCCCGTACGGGCGTGATCCACCCTGTACGGGGGCACCGGGATCAGCCCGCCGCCCGCCGCGCCAGTGCGCCGCTCGACCGGGTGACCAGCGCGGCCAGCAGCGCCGCGCCCAGCGGGACGAGGACCAGCAGGCCGGCGAGGGTGTCCCAGGGCACCGCGATCGGGACGTACAGCTGGGTGTCCTGCGCCGAGGTGTAGCCCTTGTCGAGGGCGTACTCGATGAGCCGCCGCTGTTCCCGCTCCTGGGTGAGGCGGAGTCCGACCGCCGGCAGGATTCCCGCCGCCGAGCCGAGGACCACGCCCATCAGGGCCACCACCCCGCACTGGAAGCCGCTGAGCGTGCGCCGTACGCGCGGGGCCGCGCCGACCGCCGCCAGGGTCTTCAGGTCGGCCTCGGAGTCGGCCTGGGCCAGGCCCGTCGCGATGCCTGCGGCGCCGATGGTGACGAGCCCCGCGAAGACGCTCAGGGCGAGCAGGCCCAGGGTGTGCTGCGGCTGGTAGCCCTCCTCGATCTTCACCTCGGCGTCGGCACCCATCCGTTCGATCTCCCCGTCCAGCCGCTGCCGTTCCTCGGTGCCCGCCTTCCGGTCGAGGCTGAAGTACGCGCCCGCCGCGGCGGTGGCGAGCCCGGCGGAGCGGGCGGCGGCGGGCGGCAGGACCAGGTCGACGCCCCAGCTGTCGGCACCGGCGGGCGCCTGGTGGACGGCGAACACCTTGTCCTGGCCGGGCGGGTCGGCGCGCCGGTCGGCGGCTTCGTCGGCGGCTGCCTGGTCGGTGATGAGCCGCAGGGTCACCTTCCCGTCCTTGACCTGGTTGCGGTTGAAGGAGACGGGCCGGCCCTCCTTCAGCGCGGTCGCGGAACCCGGGTCGGAGACGGCCAGCACCTGGAGCAGCTTCTCGTCGGCGACGAGGACGGGGAAGGGGGTGCCCCAGCGCCTCACCACGCACCGCGGGTCCTGCCGCAGCGCACGGGCCTGGTCCGGCGGGAAGGAGTCGGAGCCGTGCTCGGCCTCGAAGAGCGGGCAGCGCTGCTCCTTGGGGACCATGACCTCGACCCGCCCGCATCCCGGGGCGGGGGAGCGCGGCGAGCAGTTCGGGCTGCCCACGACGAGCCGGTCCACATCGGCGCGCACCGCCAGCGGCAGGTTCTTCGCGAGGGTCTCGCGCAGGGCCGGTACGTCCCGGTGGCCGGCGTTGTCATTGGTCGTCAGGAAGCCCGCGTTGGCGGGGAGTACGGCCTCGTACTCGTGCCGCTGCTGGACCTCCTGGCTGTGCTGGTACGTGGACACCGCCACCGTCCCGGCGACGGCGGCCAGCACGGCGGCCACGGCCGGGGCCGTGCGCCCGCGGTTGCGGACGGCGTCGCGCAGCGCGAGCCGCGGCGACAGCGGGAGCCACCGCCCGAGCCGCCCGAACAGGCCGACCAGCAGCGGGGTGAGGGCGACGACGCCCAGTTCGGCGAGGGCGCTGCCGCCCATCACGAAGGTGGTGTTGACCCGGTACCGGCTGCCGTACACGACGATCGCCGCACCGGCGGCGACGGCGAGGATCCCGATGACGGGCAGCACCCGGTTGGCGCGGCGCACTCCGCGCCGGCCGGTGAGCGAGGCCAGCACGGTCTGCCGGGAGGCCGTGACGGCGGGGGCGACGGCGGCCAGCAGGCCGGTCACCACGGCGAGCAGGGCGATGCCCAGCAGCTCCAGCGGGCGGACTTCGAAGCCGCCGAAGCGGGCGCCGAGCTGCTCCTCCAGTACGGGCCGCAGCCCGAGGGTGAGGGCCGTGCCGACCGCGGTGCCGAGGACGGCGGCCGCGGCGCCGAGCACGATGCCGCCGGAGAGGACGACGGCGCGGATGTGCCGCCGGTCGCCGCCGTTGGCGCCGACCAGGCCCAGCTGGCGGCGCGAGCGCCGGGCGCCGACCGCGAAGGCGGGTCCGGCGAGCAGGCAGATCTCCAGCATGGCGAGGCCGATGACGGTGACCAGGATGGCCTTCCGGGTCATCGTGCCGCCGTCCTGCATGCCGAACTGGTCCTTCGGCTGCTGCTTGAACAGCGGGACGTCGGAATCGGCCGGCGGGTGCAGGGCGACGGTGCGGGAGAGCACGAGCGCGCCCCGCTTGTTGGCCTCCTGGACCATGTTCCACGTGAAACCATCACCGCCCACCCCGACGAGGTAGGTGGCCCGGGGGGTGATCCCGGGTGCCCCGGTGGCCTTGAGCTCCTTGTCGAGGGGGTCGAGCAGGCTGCCCGGCAGGGCGAGCAGTTCGGTGCGCGCGAGCCGGCTCGGCATCTCGTACGCGCCCACGATCCGGTACGAGGACGTGGCGCCGCGCGGGGCCGCGGTCGAGCCCACGTACAGGCCGGAGGCCTTCAGGAAGGCGGTGGTGGCGATGACCTCGCCCGGCCCCTCGGGCAGGCGCCCGCGGTCGAGCGTGACCAGGCCCCGGGTCAGCGGGTCGTGCACGTCGAGCTCGCGCAGGTCCGTCCCGAGCAGCCCGTGCGCGGTGTGCACCTTGGCGAAGCCCCGGCGGTCCTCGGCGGACCGGATCCCGGGCGGCAGCGCGGACTTGAGCGGCAGCTCGTCCGTCTCGCGGCCGGGGCGGTAGCTGTCGTAGCCGCCGACGGGGGCGTACTGCTCGCCGTTGGGGTGCTGGTAGATCGGTCCGTTCGTGCCGCCCGGGCTGATCCGGGCGTCCGCGGTGCCGAGCTCGCGGTCCATCCGCTGCCCGGTGGAGAGGTCGGCGCTGCGGTAGGTGAGGTCGATGGCGCTCATCCCGACGATGGGCAGGGCGAGCATCGCGAGGACCAGGGCGCTGCGGCCCTTGGCGCGCCAGGCGTCGCGGCGGGCGATGCGCAGGGCGGCGATCCAAGAGTGGTACCAGGCGGTGAGCGGGGAGGTCACAGGCCGGCCGCCCGACCGGAGAGCAGCGAGTCGGCCTGGCTGCGCAGGGTCTCGTCGACGACGCTGCCGTCGCGCAGGAAGACGACCCGGTCCGCCCAGGCGGCGAAGCGGGGTTCGTGCGTGACGAGGACGCCGGCGGCGCCCGCGTCGCAGCGGGTGCGCAGCAGCGCGAGGACGGACTCGCCCGTCTCGGAGTCGAGGGCGCCGGTGGGTTCGTCGGCCAGGACCAGGCGGCGTTCGCCCACCAGGGCGCGGGCGATGGCCACGCGCTGCTGCTGGCCGCCGGACATCTCGTCGGGGAAGCGGTCGGCGAGCTGGGGCAGGCGTATCTCCTCCAGCGCGGCGAGGGCCGCGCGGCGGGCCTTGCGGGCGGAGGTCCCGTCGAGTTCGAGGGGCAGGGCCACGTTCTCGGCGGCGGTGAGGGCCGGGATCAGGTTGTAGTCCTGGAAGACGTAGCCGATGCTGCGCCGGCGCAGGGCGGCCAGCTGCCGGCGGGAGGCGGTGGTGATGTCGACGCCCTCGACCAGGACGCTGCCGCTGGTGGGGGTGTCGAGCCCGCCCGCGAGGGTGAGCAGGGTGGACTTGCCGGAGCCGGACGGGCCCATGACGGCGACGAGTTCGCCGGGGTGGACGCTGAGGTCGATCCCGCGCAGGGCGTGCACCTCGGTGGCGCCGCTGCCGTGGGTGCGGACGAGGCGGTCCAGCCGGAGTACGGGGTGCGAGCTGTGCTGGTCGGGCATGAGGGGTCCCCTCTGGAGCGTCGTTCAGCCGCGCCGCGTGCGGGCGGCGGGGCTGGTGGTGCCGGTGGTGGCCGCGGGTCCGGCGGCGGGTGCGTCCGTCCGGCCGGTCGCGGACCCCGGACGGGCCGCGGTTGCGGGGCCGGTCGCGGCGGCGGGTCCGGGCGGGTCGGCCGGGCCGAGCGCGGCCAGCCTGACGAGCCGGGACTCGGAGTGGTCGAGCCAGCGGGCCTCGGCCTCGGTCTGGAAGATCAGCTGTTCCAGGACCAGCAGCCAGGCGAGGTCGTCGCGTTCGCGGGACTGCCCGCTCTCGATGGCGGCGAGGGCCCCGGCCTTGAGCCGCGTGTAGTCCTGCATCGCCTTGAGCGTGGCGTGCCGTTGGGCCTGGATGACGGCGCGGATGTCCACGCCGGGCGCGCCCACGGCCATGGCGAGCTTGATGGACAGCTCGTCGCGGGGCGGGTTGGTGCGGTCGACGGGCCGCTCGTACCAGTCGTGCAGTTCGGCGCGGCCGTGGTCGGTGATGGCGTAGAGGGTGTGGCCGGCGTGGTCCTCGCCGTCGGGGGCGACGAGGCCGTCGCGCTCCAGGCGGGCCAGCGTGGTGTACACCTGCCCGACGTTGAGCGGCCAGGTGGAGCCGGTGCGGGATTCGAACTCGGTGCGCAGCTGGGAGCCGTAGCGCGGGCCGCGTTCCAGGAGTGCGAGAAGGCCGTGACGGATCGACATACTCAGTATGTATACCGAGTATGCTCGTCTTCGCAAACACCCCGCCCCCGGCGCGGCCGCCCTATCGGCCCCGCCGCAGCCGCACGCCCATGTACCCGATCCCCAGCCCCATCAGGGCCAGTCCGGTGCCCAGCGGGAGCAGGTGTGCGGCCAGGTCGGCGGCCCGTTCGTTGGGCTCGGTCCCGAGTGCGTTGACCGAGTCGGCGGCCGGGTCCGTGGCGGGGTCCGTGGCGGACTCGGCGGCCGGATCGGTGGCGGGTCCCGTGGTGGGGGCCGGCGGGCTCGCAGCGGTCTCCGGCCGTGGCGCGACGGGCCGCGCGGCGGTCTCCGGCCGCTCCTGCGCCGGCTGGAGCGGACGCGCCGGGCGGGCCGGGTGCACCGGTCGGGAGGCGGTGGCGAAACCGGGGTCGGGAGTCGCGTCGACGGGCCGCCCGGGGTGCTCCCGCGCGACGCCCGCGGCGCTGCCGGCGAGCTCCTCGTACGCCTCGTGGGGGACTCCCCCGACGGTCGGCGGGAGGTGCCCCCAGGCCACCCGGGCGGCGGGCGCGGGCGCGGCGGCGGCCGGGGTGCGGGCGGGGGCCGCTCCCGCGGGCGCGGCGGCCAGCAGCGCGGCGGCGGCCAGTGAGGCCCCGGCGGCCCAGTGCGGCGGGCGGAGGCGTCGAGTCACGGGGTGCCCCTCCCCTTCCGTGCGGCCCGGACGTCCGGTGTCGGAGCGCCGCACTCAGGTTTGCATAGTGGGGCAAACCGGGCATCCCGAGCGGTCTGTCAGGGTGTCCGGGACGCGGGGACCACCGGTCCGGCGGAACCCGGCCGGGCGACGGTGCCCGGCCGGGCGACGGTGTCCGGCCGGGAACCAGAACGTCCCCGGCCGGAGTGCTCCGGCCGGGGACGTGTGCCTGCTGCGTGCCTACTGGGGGTTGCCGGTGGAGACGACCAGGGTGAACTTCGTGTCCCCCTTGGCCACGTCGCTCCCGGACGCCGGCAGCTGCTCCAGGACGGTGTCCTGGCCGTAGACGGCCTCGTCGCGGTCCTGGATCTCGAAGCTCCAGCCCGCGGCCTGGATGCACTCCTTCACCGAGCGCAGGTTCTTGTACCGGAAGTCCGGGGCCACCACCTTGGTGGCGTCCTTGTAGGACTTCGACGGGCTCTTGCACTTCTCCACGTCGATCGTGCGCGAGGTGTCCGGCCCCTTGTGGCCGGGCTTCGCCGAGCCGGACGCAGAGGCGGAGGCCGAGGTGGCGGGGCCCGCGGTGTCGTCCTTCTCGCCGTCGTCCATGTTCAGCACCGCGATCAGACCGCCGATGGCCAGCAGGGCCACCACGACGGCGCCGACCACGACCGGGGTGTTCTTCTTCCCGCCGCCCGAGTGGCCCGCCGGGGCGGCCGTCGGGGCGGGCGAGATGGTGAACGGCGGCGGGGTCTGCGGGGCGTACTGCTGCTGCGCCGGCGGCGGGGTGTGCGGGTACGCGTAACCGCCCTGCTGGGCCTGCTGCGGCTGCTGGTGCGTCTGCGGCGCGTACGGGGACGGCGGCGTGTGGGCCTGGTACGGCTGCTGGACCGACTGCGGCGGCGCCTGGAACCCGGAGTCCACCGGCGGGAAGACGGCCGAGCCCACGCCCGCCCCGCTGCCGCCGACCGCCGCGCCCGGGACGATGACCGGGGCGCCGGTCTGGCCGGCCGACATCACGCGGATGATCTCGTCCCGCATGGCCGCGGCCGTGGGGAAGCGCTCGTTCGGGTTCTTCTTCAGCGCCCGCGCCACCAGCGCGTCCATCGCCGGGGTGATCGACCGGTTGACGGTCGACGGAGCCACCGGCTCCTCCTGGACGTGCGCGTACGCGATGGCCAGCGGGGAGTCCGCGTCGAAGGGGATCCGGCCCGTCAGCAGCTGGAACAGCATGATGCCGACCGAGTACAGGTCGGAGCGGGCGTCCACGCCGCGCCCCAGTGCCTGCTCGGGCGAGAGGTACTGGGGGGTGCCGACGACCATGCCGGTCTGCGTCATCGAGGTGACCCCCGACTGCATGGCGCGGGCGATGCCGAAGTCCATCACCTTGACCACGCCGCGCTTGGTCATCATCACGTTGCCGGGCTTGATGTCGCGGTGGACCAGGCCCATCTCGTGGCTGGTCTCCAGGGCGGCCAGCACGTCGGACGTCACCTTCAGCGCCTTGTCGGCCGGCATGGCGCCGTACTGGCGCACGTCCGCGTCGAGGACCGAGCCGAGCGGCTGACCCTCCACGTACTCCATGACGATGTACGGCATGACCGCTTCGTCCCCGCCGCCGGAACCGAAGGTGACGGTTCCCTCGCCGGTGTCGAAGACCGAGACGATGTTGGTGTGCGACAGTTTCGCAACAGCCTGCGCCTCGCGCCGGAAGCGCTCGCGGAAGGACGCCTCGCGCCCGAGTTCGCTGTGCAGGGTCTTGATCGCGACCTGGCGGTCGAGCGCGGAGTCGTACGCGAGGTAGACGGAGGCCATGCCCCCCTCGCCCAGCAAATCCCTTAGCTGGTAACGGCCACCGGCCAGGGAGCCGCCTGCGTACCGGCCCTGCGTGCCGTCCTGGCTCATGACTGTTGCTTCCCCTCGGGCTGTTTCCCTACGCGTCTGGCTGAGCGCATGTCGCGCCCAGTCTGCCGGAGGGCAAGCACACGTCAAGCCGGTGCCCGCTGCGTGACCGCAGGCCTACGGGGCGTCTGTAGCCGAACGGTGACGGGTTCAGAGGCTGTAGCGTTCAGTCGGAGCACCCGATGAGGACCCACCGCTAGAGCGGACGAGAGAGACGACGGCGAGGACTGATGGCACCCGAACCCGAGGGAAACGGCGCCGGGATGGCCGACGGTCCTGAGCACTGGGGCGCGGGCGGTCTCGTGGGGGACGGCCGCTACCGGCTGACCCACCGCCTGGGCCGCGGCGGCATGGCCGAGGTGTTCGCGGCCGAGGACGTGCGGCTGGGCCGCACCGTGGCCGTGAAGCTGCTCCGCGCCGACCTGGCCGAGGACCCGGTGTCCAAGGCCCGCTTCACCCGTGAGGCACAGTCGGTCGCCGGCCTCAACCACCACGCCGTCGTCGCCGTGTACGACTCCGGCGAGGACCGGGTCGGCCCGAACGTGGTCCCGTACATCGTGATGGAGCTGGTCGAGGGCCGCACCATCCGCGAGCTCCTCATCAGCGCCGAGGCCCCCGGGCCCGAGCAGGCCCTCATCATCGTGTCGGGCGTGCTCGAAGCGCTCGCCTACTCGCACCAGCACGGCATCGTGCACCGCGACATCAAGCCCGCCAACGTCATCATCACCAACACCGGCGCGGTCAAGGTGATGGACTTCGGCATCGCGCGCGCCCTGCACGGCGCGCAGTCGACGATGACCCAGACCGGCATGGTCATGGGCACCCCCCAGTACCTGTCGCCCGAGCAGGCCCTCGGCAAGGCCGTGGACCACCGCTCCGACCTGTACGCCACCGGCTGCCTGCTCTACGAACTCCTCGCGCTGCGGCCTCCCTTCACCGGCGAGACCCCGCTGTCGGTGGTCTACCAGCACGTCCAGGACGCGCCGGTGCCGCCCTCGCAGCTGCCCGAGGGCGCCTCGATCCCGCAGGAGCTCGACGGCCTGGTCATGCGCTCCCTCGCCAAGGACCCGGACGACCGGTTCCAGAGCGCCGAGGAGATGCGCGGGCTCGTCGGGTACGCGCTCCAGATGCTCCAGGACCAGGGTCCGAACACCGGCACCTGGAACACCGGCCCCGTCACCATGGCGCTCCCGCACGGCCAGCCCGGCGGCGCGCCCACCACGGCGATGGCCCCCGCCCACAACGGCGGCCCGCGCCCGCAGTACCCCTCGCACGCCACGACCTCGCAGTTCCAGCAGCCGATGGTGCCCCCGCTGAACCCGGACGACGGCACGGCCTTCCCGGGCGGCGGCAACCACGGCGGCGGCCAGGGCGGGCACGGCGGCTACGACCCCTACGACAACGGCCGGCGCGGCGGCGCCTGGAAGGCCTGGCTCTTCGCGGTGCTCGCGGTCCTCGCGATCGCCGGCGGTGTCGCGTACGCGGTCAAGAGCGGCGGCCTCGGCGTGGGCGGCGGCGGCAACAAGCCGAAGACCAGCACCAGCTCGCCCGCCCCCTCGCAGAGCAGCGGCAGCACGCCGGACACCCCGTCGACCTCGCCGAGCGAGGACGGCGGCTCGCACACCGGCGAGACCTGGAAGCCGACCCCGAGCCGGCCCAAGAACACGCCGAGCAACACCCCGTCGACCCCGTCCACGGTCCCCTCGACGCCGAAGACCAGCCCGTCGGCGGACCCGACGACGAAGCCGACGCTCCCGACGGACCAGCCGACCAAGCCGACCACGCCCACGGGCGGCGGAAGCCCGGCGACCGTCGAATAAGAGACCGAGGAAAGGCCCGGAGGAAGTAATTCCGCCGGGCCTTTTCCCTGTCCGGCGCCAACTGTCCGGCGCCGACTGTCCGGCGCCCGCTCAGAGGGCGTGCAGGTAAGGGCGGTCCGGGGCGCCTTCGCGGGTCTCGCCGGTCGGGTACCCGGGCAGCGTGTGCACGGTGACGAGCTGCGGTTCGATGCGCATGTAGACGGGGTCGAACACTTCTCCGTCCACGAAATGCGGCCCCGGACCGAATAGTTCCAGTTCTGCCGTGGTCGGTTCGACCAGTTCCGCCGTACCGGTGAACTGCACCGTCCACAACGCGGCCTCACCGGAATTGAAGTTGTCCGCCCCGTAGGCGACGACACTGCCGGCGCACGCCTGGTGGTACCCGAAACCGCTGTGCATTCTCAGCAGGACCCTGCCGTCCACCACGATGTGGCGGGCGACGGCGAGGAAGGGGAGCGCGCGCATGCTGGTGGCGACCCGGCCGTAGGGCACGCGGCGCAGCAGTTCGATGGCGTGGGAATCCTCTGGGGACATGCAGCCACTCTCGGGCACCGGCGGAGCGCCGGACAGAGGATCCCGCCCTGATGATCGGGGACGTTGGTCCCGAATTGAACAGTGCGCCCGGGGGAACCGGACGACCACGGGGCGTCACGGTCGAGAACCGCTCAAGAGTCGGTCGAACACCGGTCGAGGCGGCCCTTCGCACCGCCTCGACCTGCGCCGGAACGTGCTAGCGCTTCTCCGCCTGGAGCCGGGCCACGTAGGCGGCGGCCTGGGAGCGGCGCTCCATGCCCAGCTTGGACAGCAGGCTGGAGACGTAGTTCTTGATGGTCTTCTCGGCCAGGTGCAGCCGCTCGCCGATGACCCGGTTCGTCAGGCCCTCGCCGATCAGGTCGAGGATCTTGCGCTCCTGGTCGGTGAGGTTGGCGAGCCGGTCGTCACCCTTGCCGTTCTTGCCGTCGCGCAGCCGTTCGAGCACGCGCGCGGTGGCCACGGGGTCCAGCAGGGACTTGCCGGCCGCCACGTCGCGCACGGCGCTGAGCAGCTCGTTCCCGCGGATCGCCTTGAGGACGTAGCCGGACGCGCCCGCCATGATCGCGTCGAACAGCGCCTCGTCGTCGGCGAACGAGGTGAGCATCAGGCACTTGATGTCCTCGTCCTGCGAACGCACCTCGCGGCAGACCTCGACACCGCTGCCGTCCGGCAGGCGTACGTCGAGGACCGCGACGTCGGGGCGGGTGGCGGGAATGCGGACCAGGGCGTCGGCGGCGGTACCGGCCTCGCCGACGATCTCGATGTCCTCTTCGACCGACAAAAGCTCATGAACGCCCCGACGTACCACTTCGTGGTCGTCCAGGAGAAATACCTTGATTTTTCCGTCTTCGCGCACAAACTCATCTTCACACACTCACCTCTTCCCTGCCGCGGTTACCCGGGATAACGTGCCGTTGTTCCGGCCCCCTGCAAGGCTGTGACCAGTGGATGTTCCCCAGGCGGCCGATTTACTTGGATATCCAAGCAAAAACGCAGGTCAAACGGGGTTTCGCAGTTATGCGTCGCACTGGGTAACGTGCTGTGCGCAGGGCACTCGCCGGGGCACCTGTCACGCCTGAATCCGTTACGCGCCGTGCACCCACCCCGTGCACGGGTACGGACGCAGGTGAGCCGCACTGGTCCCCGGAGAACCCGGGTGCCGGACCGACGGAGGAGCACACGTGACCGTGGAGAGCACTGCCGCGCGCAAGCCGCGACGCAGCAGCGGCACCAAGCGGGCGGCCGGCGCGGCGAGCGCCCGCAAGACCGCCGCTGCCACCGCACAGCCGCACGACGCCGAGCCTCAGCTCGTACAACTGCTGACGCCCGAGGGTGAAAGGGTCGAGGTCGAGGGCAACCCCGACATCGCGGAATTCGCGCCCTTCGTCGCGGACATCACCACCGAGGACCTGCGGGCGCTGTACCGCGACATGGTCCTCACCCGCCGCTTCGACGGTGAGGCGACCGCGCTCCAGCGCCAGGGCGAGCTGGGCCTGTGGGCCTCGCTGCTGGGCCAGGAGGCCGCGCAGATCGGCTCCGGCCGGGCGCTCCGCGACGACGACTACGTCTTCCCGACCTACCGGGAGCACGGCGTGGCCTGGTGCCGCGGCGTCGACCCGACGAACCTGCTCGGCATGTTCCGCGGTGTGAACCACGGCGGATGGGACCCGAACACCAACAACTTCCACCTGTACACGATCGTCATCGGCTCGCAGACGCTGCACGCCACCGGCTACGCCATGGGCGTGGCCAAGGACGGCGCCGACTCGGCCGTGATCGCGTACTTCGGCGACGGCGCGTCCAGCCAGGGCGACGTCATGGAGGCCTTCAACTTCTCCGCCGTCTACAACTCCCCCGTGGTGTTCTTCTGCCAGAACAACCAGTGGGCGATCTCCGAGCCGACCGAGCGCCAGATGCGCGTGCCGCTCTACCAGCGCGCCCAGGGCTTCGGCTTCCCGGGCATCCGCGTCGACGGCAACGACGTCCTGGCCTGCCTCGCGGTCACCCGCTGGGCGCTGGACCGCGCCCGCCGCGGCGAGGGCCCGGCCCTGATCGAGGCGTTCACGTACCGCATGGGCGCCCACACCACCTCCGACGACCCGACCAAGTACCGGCTCGACGAGGAGACGGCGGCCTGGGAGGCGAAGGACCCGATCCTGCGCCTGAAGGCCCACCTGCTGGCCACCGGGGGCGCCGACGAGGCGTTCTTCGAGGAGCTGGAGGCCGAGAGCGAGACGATGGGCAAGCGGGTGCGCGAGGTCGTGCGCGCCATGCCCGACCCCGACACGATGGCGATCTTCGAGAACGTCTACGCGGACGGGCACGCGCTCGTCGACGAGGAGCGCGCCCAGTTCGCCGCCTACCTCGCGTCCTTCGAGGAGGGTCACTGATGGCTGTCGAGAAGATGTCGATCGCGAAGGCGCTCAACGAGTCGCTGCGCAAGGCCATGGAGAACGACCCCAAGGTCCTGATCATGGGAGAGGACGTCGGCAAGCTCGGCGGCGTCTTCCGCATCACCGACGGGCTCCAGAAGGACTTCGGCGAGGAGCGGGTCATCGACACCCCGCTCGCCGAGTCGGGCATCGTCGGCACCGCCATCGGCCTGGCCCTGCGCGGCTACCGGCCGGTCGTGGAGATCCAGTTCGACGGCTTCGTCTTCCCCGCGTACGACCAGATCGTCACGCAGCTCGCGAAGATGCACGCCCGCGCCCTCGGCAAGATCAAGCTGCCGGTCGTCGTGCGCATCCCGTACGGCGGCGCGATCGGCGCCGTCGAGCACCACAGCGAGTCCCCCGAGGCGCTCTTCGCGCACGTGCCGGGCCTGAAGGTGGTCTCCCCGTCGAACGCCGCCGACGCCTACTGGATGCTCCAGCAGGCGATCCTCAGCGACGACCCGGTGATCTTCTTCGAGCCGAAGCGCCGCTACTGGGACAAGGGCGAGGTCGACACCGAGGCCATCCCGGGCGAGCTGCACACGTCGCGCGTCGTCCGCTCCGGCACGGACCTGACCCTGGCCGCGTACGGCCCGATGGTGAAGGTCTGCCTGGAGGCCGCCGCCGCGGCCGCCGAGGAGGGCAAGTCGGTGGAGGTCCTGGACCTGCGCTCGATGTCGCCGATCGACTTCGACGGGATCCAGGCGTCGGTGGAGCGGACCCGCCGGCTGGTCGTGGTCCACGAGGCCCCGGTCTTCCTCGGTACCGGTTCGGAGATCGCCGCCCGCATCACGGAGCGGTGCTTCTACCACCTGGAGGCGCCGGTGCTGCGCGTCGGCGGCTTCCACGCCCCGTACCCGCCGGCCCGCCTGGAGGACGAGTACCTGCCCGGCCTGGACCGCGTGCTCGACGCCGTCGACCGCTCGCTGGCGTACTGAGGAGATCAGCGCGATGACGATCCGCGAATTCAAGATGCCCGACGTGGGCGAGGGCCTGACCGAGGCCGAGATCCTCAAGTGGTACGTCCAGCCGGGTGACACGGTCACCGACGGGCAGGTCGTCTGCGAGGTGGAGACCGCGAAGGCGGCCGTGGAGCTGCCGATCCCCTTCGACGGAGTGGTGCACGCGCTGCTCTTCGAGGAGGGCGTGACGGTCGACGTCGGCCAGGTCATCATCTCGGTGGAGACCGGTGCCGGTGCCTCCGGCGGTGACGCGGCCGAGGCCCCGGCCGTCGCGGCCGCCGCCCCGGCGGGCCCGGAGGCCGCCGAGGAGCCGGCGCCCGAGGGCCGCCAGCCCGTGCTGGTCGGCTACGGGGTCTCCCAGGCCTCCAGCAAGCGCCGGCCCCGCAAGGCCCCCGCGGCCGCCGTGGCCGCCCCGGTGGCGGCCGTCCCGGCCCCGGCCGCGCCGGTCGTACCGGCGGCTCCCGTCGTGCCCGCTCCGGCGGCGCAGAACGGCACCGCGTACGCCAACGGCAGCGCCAACGGCGTGGCCACCGGTGAGCGCCCGCTGGCGAAGCCGCCGGTGCGCAAGCTCGCCAAGGACCTCGGCATCGACCTGGCCTCGGTGGTCCCCACCGGTGACGGCGGGGTCGTGACCCGGGAGGACGTGCACGCCGCCGCGGCGGCCGCGCTCGCCCCGCAGGCCCCCGTCCAGGCCCCGGCGGAGGCCCCGGCCGTGGCGGCCTCCGTCCCGGCTCCGGCCGCGGCGCCGGTGTCCGAGACGGGCGCGCGGGAGACCCGCATCCCGGTCAAGGGCGTCCGCAAGGTCACCGCGCAGGCCATGGTGGGCTCGGCCTTCACCGCGCCGCACGTCACGGAGTTCATCACCCTCGACGTGACCCGCACGATGAAGCTGGTCCAGGAGCTCAAGGAGGACCCGGACCTCGCCGGTCTGCGGATCAACCCGCTGCTCCTGATCTCCAAGGCCGTCCTCATCGCCGTCCGCCGCAACCCGGAGGTCAACGCCTCCTGGGACGAGGCGGCCCAGGAGATCGTGCTCAAGCACTACGTCAACCTGGGGATCGCGGCGGCCACCCCGCGCGGCCTGATCGTCCCGAACATCAAGGACGCGCACGCCAAGAGCCTGGCGGAGCTGTCGACGGGCCTGTCCGAGCTGGTCGCCACGGCCCGCGAGGGCAAGACCTCCCCGGCCGACATGCAGAACGGCACCCTCACCATCACCAACGTCGGCGTCTTCGGCGTCGACACCGGTACGCCCATCCTGAACCCCGGCGAGTCCGCGATCCTCGCGGTCGGCGCGATCAAGCTCCAGCCGTGGGTCCACAAGGGCAAGGTGAAGCCGCGCCAGGTCACCACCCTGGCCCTGTCGTTCGACCACCGCCTCATCGACGGTGAGCTCGGCTCCAAGTTCCTCGCGGACATCGCGGCGGTACTGGAGCACCCGCGCCGGCTGATCACCTGGTCGTAGCGGAACCCGGGGCAAGAACCCCCGACGGCCGGTCCCTCCTCCGCGGGACCGGCCGTCGGGCGTTTCCCGGGCCCCTGTTCCCCGGGGGAAACCCCCTGGTCACGGGCGGGGGCCGGTGTGATCATGGGCGTGATGAGATTTCGCGCTGCCACCGCAGACCCCGCAGACCTCGACCGCGCCCAGGCCCACCCGGCCGACGGCCCCGTCGCCGCCCTGACCCCCGACCGGATCCGCGAGGAGTTCGCGGGGAACCGGATGCGTCCCGAGTGGACCTGGTTCGCCGAGGACGGCGACGGCCGGGTGCTGGCCCGTGCCCTGTGGTGGGGGCGCGCCGACAGCGAGCGGCCGGTCGCCCTCGACTGCCTCCAGGTCCGCGCGTCGGTCGCCGACCCGGCCGCGCTGGCCGCCGGCCTGCTGGAGGCCGGCCACGCCGCCTTCGGCAGTCGTCCGGGCTACAACATCTCCCTGCCCCGCGACTGGCGGACCCGCCCCGGCCTCGCCGAGGCGGTGGCGTGGCGGCGGGAGGCCGCGTACCGGGCCGGCCTCACGAGGGAGATCGAGCGGCTGCGCTACGAGTGGACCCCGGATGCGGGGACGGCGGAGCCGACCGGGAGGCTGGTCTTCCGCGAGGGCACCGACGAGGAGTTCCTCGATGCCTTCGCCCGGCTCTCGCGCGGCAGCCTGGACCTGGCGACGCAGCACGAACTCGCGGACCTGAGCGAGGAGGAACTCGCCCGCGAGGACTTCGCGTTCTACCGCGACTGCCCCGGCGAGCGCTCCTGGTGGCGCCTCGCCCACCTCCCCGACGGCACCCTCGCCGGGCTGGCCGTCCCCTCCGCGACGCCCTACCACCGCAACGTCGGCTACCTGGGCGTGGTCCCCGAGCAGCGCGGCAAGGGCCTGATCGACGAGGTGCTCGCCGAGATCACCCGATTCCACGCCGCCGCGGGCGCCGAGCGGATCACCGCGACCACCGACACCGTGAACCTCCCGATGGCCGCCGCCTTCGACCGGGCCGGCTACGGGGTCACCGAGATCCGCCTCGTCCTGGAGGCCCCGCCCGGCGGCTGAGGCGGTAGCCTCCCGGCCATGCCGTTCGCCGAGTTGCAGGTGTATTGCGTGGAGCAGGCCGACGTCACCGGCGGGGTGTGCCTCGTGCGGTGCGTCGGCGGGGTGGCACGGGCCGGACAGGTGTACGCGGCGGGGGAGTCGAGGCTCTGGCTGCGCGGGATAGAGCGCCACGGCCGCCGGGCCGAGTCCTTCGGCGCGGGCCACACGGCGCGGGTCCGCCTCGCGGGCGCGGTCGTCGCACTGCTGAGCCGGGGCCAGGTGCTGACCTGCGTACCCCCGGACGGACACGGCCTGGCGGAACTGGAGGCCTGGCTTGCCGACGGGCCGCCGCTGACGGACGAGCCGCACCCGCGCACCCTGCGCAGCCTCGCGGTGGGCGGGATGCAGGACGACCTGCTGCCGGACGCGACGCGGCTGCGCTGGGGCCGGCTGGCGGTGGCCGCGGCCCACCGCTGCGCGGCGGCCGAGGGGGCGTCCGACCTGGTCCGGGGGATCGAGCTGGCCTTCGTACGCGGCTACCTGCTGCGGGAGTTCGGGCCCGGTCCCGGCGGCGACCCGGCCGCCGTGGCCCGGGAGGCGCTCGCGCTGGTGGACCTCACCCCGGCGGAGGCGGCCGCGCGGGCGCGCGTCTGGCGCGAGCTGCCGCGCGCGGAGATCGTGCACCTGCGCCACCTCAAGAACCTGCTGCGCCGGGCGGGCGCCGCCCGGCCGCACCTGGTGGACGGGGACCCGCAGGCCGTGGCGCTGGACGCCTGGTCGCGGGTGCGTCCAGGGCTGCCCTAGGCGCGGTCCGGGCCGGGGGCGTCATCCGGCCCGGTAGGCGCGCACGAACGCGGCCACCCCGCCGGTGAGGAGGCGTTCGGTCTCCTCCTCGGGCAGGGGCAGCAGGCCGTAGTGGGACTGCTGCACGATCTGGTGCGCGGTCATGGCCGTGAAGTGCAGGCCGGCCAGGTCCGCGTCGCCGTGCACGTCGAGCAGCCCGGCGGCGGCGAGTCCCTCCATCGCCTCGGCGAGGGCGCGGGCGACGGGGCGCGGCCCGGCCTCCTTCCACGCCTCCAGCACGTCGGCCGGTACGTGGTTGACCTCGGCGTGGATGTGCCGGACCAGCGCGAAGTGGTCGGAGTGCTCGAACATCGCGCGGACCAGCGCGCGGGCGAGGGCCGTCAGATCGCGTTCCAGATTGTCAGGGTGGGGCGGGCGCGCGGGGTCGAACAGGGTCCGCACCTGGGCGATGTGGGTGTCGCGGACCTCCCCCGAGGTCCAGGTGACGACGGTCGCGAAGAGCTCCGCCTTGCCGCCCGGGAAGTGGTTGTAGAGCGTCCTGGTCGAGACGCCGGCGGCCTCCGCGAGCGCGTCGACGGAGGCGCGCGCGTACCCCTCGCGGCCGAATACCGCGCAGGCCGCTTTTGCGAGGGCGATCCGCTTCGCGAGCTTCCGCGGGGAGACCTCGGGCTGTACCTCTGCTGCCCGGGCGTCCGCCGCCCGGCCGTCGTTGCTGCCGTCCACTCCAGCCTCCTCAATTTTTTACAACGGGCGTTGCACTTTCTACAACGACCGTTGTAGTTTACCGGAGCGGAGGCCGCACCGGGCGGCCCGTCCGCTTCCAAGGGGGATCATCATGTCCGTACGCGAAACAGTCCCGGACGAGCCGCTGCGCGTGGCCGTCGTCATCGGCAGCGTCCGCGAGGGCCGCCGGGGCCCCGCCGTCACCGACTGGTTCCTGAGCTCCGCCGCCGCCCACCACACCGGCCTCGACTTCGACGTCATCGACCTCGCCGACGTCCCGCTCCCGCTGGCCATGCCCGACTGGGGCGGCTCCCCGGACCCGGCGACGGCCGCCGCGCTCGACGGGGTCAGCCCGCGCCTCGCCGCCGCCGACGCGTTCGTCCTCGTCACCCCCGAGTACAACCACAGCTTCCCGGCCGTACTGAAGAACCTCATCGACTGGCACCGGGCCCAGTGGCACGCCAAGCCCGTCGGCTTCGTCTCCTACGGCGGGGCGGGCGGCGGCCTGCGCGCCGTGGAGCAGCTCCGGCTGGTCTTCGCCGAGATGCACGCCGTGACCGTCCGGGACTCCGTGAGCCTGCACGGCCCGTGGTCCGGCCTCGGCCCGGACGGCGTCCCGCGCGACGCGGTCGTCACCGAGAGCGCCGCCAAGAACATGCTCGGCCAGCTGGACTGGTGGGGACGGGCACTGCGGACCGCGCGCGCGACCACGCCCTACGAGGGCTGAGGGAGCCGGACGCCGTGAACACCGCACCCTCCTCCACCTCCGCGGCCCCCCGCGAAGGGGCCGCCCCCGGCTCCGGTGCCTTAGGCAGGACGATCGCCGTCGTCATCACCGGCTCGGTGATGGCCGTCCTCGACATGACCATCGTCAACGTCGCCCTCGGCCGGCTCTCCGAGGCCTTCCGCGCACCGCTGGAGACCATCCAGTGGACCGCCACCGCCTACACCCTCGCGCTCGCCGCCGTCATCCCGACCGCGGCGTGGGCCATGGGCCGGCTCGGAGCCAAGCGCACCTACCTGACCGCCCTCGTCCTCTTCACCCTGGGCTCCCTGCTCGCCGCCTGCGCCTGGAACGCGGGCAGCCTGATCGCCTTCCGCGCCCTCCAGGGCCTGGGCGGCGGCCTGCTGATGCCGGTGGGCATGACCATGGTCATGCGGACCGCCGACCGGGCCCGGATGGGCCGGGCGATGGCCCTGCTCGGGCTGCCGATCCTGGTCGGCCCGGTGGCCGGCCCGATGCTCGGCGGATGGCTCGTCGACTCCGCCTCCTGGCAGTGGATCTTCCTGGTCAACCTGCCCGTCGGCGCGGCCGCCCTGGCGCTCGCCGCGAAACTCCTCGCACCCGACGCCCCCGCCGACCCCGCGTCGGCGCCCCGGCTGGACGTCCCCGGACTGCTGATGCTCTCCCCGGGCCTGGCCCTGCTGCTGTTCGGGCTCTCCCGGGGCGGCGAGGGCGGCGACTTCACCGCCCCCGGCGCGCTCCTGCCCACCCTGGCCGGCGCGGTCCTCGCCGCCGCCTTCGTACGGCGCGCCCTCAAGGTGCGCGCACCGCTGCTGGACCTGAGGCTGCTGGGCGACCGCACCTTCGCCGCCGGCATCACCACCCTCGCCTTCTTCACCTGCGGCTACTTCGGGTCGATGCTGCTGGGCCCGATGTACTTCCAGCAGGGGCGGGGGCTGAGCGCGAGCGCGGCCGGCCTCCTCGTCGCCCCCGTCGGGCTCGCCGTCGGCGTGACCATGCAGATCGCCTCGCGGCTCGTCGACACGGTCCCGCCGCGCCGGCTGATCCCGGCCGGGGCGCTGGTGGGCGCCCTCGGCATGGCGGCGACCGCCCTGCTGGCCGGCACCGAAGGGGTGCCGGTCTGGCAGGTGGTCGGCGCGGGGCTGGTCATGGGCGTCGGCGCCGGCATCGTCCTGATGCCGACGATGACCACCGCCAGCCGCGACCTGCCCGCCGAGCGGATGGCCGCGGCGAGCACCGCACTGAGCATCAATTCCCAGCTGTGGGCCTCGGTCGGGACGGCGCTGCTGTCCGTCCTCCTCGGCGGGACGGGCGTGGGCCCCGACGGCTTCCGCCTCGCCTACGGAGCCGCGGCCGTCCTGCTGGCCCTGGCCGTGGTCCCGGCCCTGCGGCTGCCGGGGCGGCGCCCCTAGGAGGCGTTGCCGAGCACCTTGGACGGGGTGATGCGCACGACCACGCGCACGGCCCCGTCGGAGGTGTCCCCGTACTCCTTGCCGGCGCCCGGCCCCAGGTACTCCTCGGCGATCCGGAGCGCCACGGCCCGGCCGGTGTCCTCGGTCAGGGTGGCGGTGCCGCGGATCTCCGCGTAGGAGTAGGGGTTGGCCAGGTCGAAGACGGTGAGGCCGACCCGCGCGTCGCGGGCGATGTTCCGCTCCTTGCGGCGGCCCCGCTCGGTGGAGACGAGCAGGTCGTCGCCGTCCCGGGACACCCAGACCACCGAACTCTGCGGACTGCCATCGGGGTTGAGGGTGGAGAGCACCGCCGGGTGCGGGGAGTCGAGCAGCTGTCGTACGGCATCGTTCAGCGCAATCGTCATACCCGTGACGGTAGTTCGCACGGGCGCGGACGCCACGCCTTTTCGCCGCGGACCGCGCCTACTACCCGAAGTCGGCCCCGGGCGCGGTCACTCCCAGGGGATGTTCCGGTACGGGCTGGCCGGATCGGTGGTGAGGGTCAGATGGGTGGCGAGCGAGGACCCGTACCAGCGCCCGAACTCCTCCTCGTCGAAGTGCAGGCAGCGCCCCAGCGCGTACCCGGCGGAGAACTCCTCCCACGAGCGGTACGCCTCCCGGGCCGCCGTACCCGCGCGGAGCACGGCCCGCTCGGCATCCTCCAGGCTCCCGTAGCGGGCGGCGACCCCCCAGCGGGCCATCTGGGAGGCCCGGCCCAGGTCCCAGGCGCGCACCGAGCGCACCCAGCCGTCCCCGGGCAGCAGCCCGTCGGCGCGGAAGCGCTGCTCGTAGCGGGCGATGCGGCCGATGAGCCGCCGCACCCCGGCGATCTCCCCCTCGACCTCCGCGACGGGACGGGGCGCGGCCACGGTCACCCCGTCGGGGGTGAGCTGCGGCTCGGCGGCCTTCTCGGCACCGTGGCGCAGGCTGGCCTCGGCGGCGTCGCGCCAGTGCTCGACGGCGACGGGCCCGGCGGAGTCGGCGGCCATGACGCGGCGCACGCGCAGTGCGTACTCCCAGACGGGACTGACGATCTCGGCGTTCAGCATCCGCTGGAGCACGCCGAACCAGCCGCCGGGGTCCGTGACGCCCCAGGACCTGCGCAGCCGGTCGCGTTCGTGGGTGTAACCGTTGCCGTGGTGGGCCAGGGCGTTCCAGAACTCCCCGCCGGACACCGAGAGGTGCGCCCCGAGGGCCAGTCCGTGCGCGACCGGCCCGTGCAGCGGCCCGCCGGTGTGCAGGGCGTGCAGCGCGCCGGGGGTCAGGCCCCAGGAGGGGGCGGCGTCCCAGTGCGCGCGCCAGCGGGCCCGGTCGGCGGGGCCGGTGGTCAGGTACGCCTCGGCGGGCGTGCCGGGGTTCACGGCGAGGTGCGCGGGGTCCCGGTGGTCCCAGGCGTCCGCGAACCAGGCGAGGCTCTGGCGCAGGAACACGGTGTCCGGGCCGGGGGCCGGGAGCATACCCCGGGTGTAGACGGCGAGCCCGGCGGGGCCGGGGTGGAAGCGGGCCGAGCGGGGATCGGCGTCGACGTCGGCGCGGGGCTGCGGCAGGAACAGCTCGGCGCGCGCGAGGCCATCCAGGTAGCCCGCCCAGTCGCCGCGCCGCTTGGCCTCGTACAACTCCCTCTCGATCGCACTCGGCGCCGTCCAGCCATCCATACGGGGGACCTTATACGGGCCCCGGGAGCGCGCACTCGGCCCACACGGTCTTCCCGACCACGCGCTGTGACGCCCCCCACCGGTGCGCGACGGCCTCCACGATCCGCAGCCCGCGCCCGTACTGCTCCTCGTCGGACGCCGCTCGCGGCTCGGGCCACCGCTCGCCCTTCGGGTCGGTGACCGCGATGCGGAGCACTGCTCCGTCGAGCTGCACCTCGACCCGGATGTACCGGTCCCGCACCGCCCCGTGCAGCAGCGCGTTGGTGACGAGCTCGCTGGTCAGCAGCGCCACGTCCGAAGCCACCCGTGGCTCCCCCCACGCCACGGCCAGCCACGCGGCCCACCGCCGGGCGGCGGGTACGGAGTCCTGGCGGGGCGGGTAGTTGCGGACGCCGTAGCGGGTGAGGGTGGTCATGGCACCTCCTGGTCGGGCGGTGGCCTGCCGGTGCCCGTGCGGGGGCGTGCCGGTGCGCTTCCGCCAACTCTGCCTGTGCGGTGAGCAGTTCGTCACCGACGGTAGGGGTACCGTTGGTGCGGCGGCAAGCTCTTCCGGAGATATCTATCCCCAGGGAGTAGTTGTGTCCCTCCTGCCAGGAGGTGAAGACTGCCCACTTGCAAGGAGGTGGACCAAGTGCCCACGGACAACCGGGTGTCGACGGTGCTGGCCCGTCGGCTGGGCGGCGAGCTGCTGCGCCTGCGTGATGCGGCCGGCCTGACGCAGCCGCAAGCGGCACAGGTGCTCAGCGCGACCGCCGCGAAGATCGCCAAGATGGAGCGCGGCTGGGTGCCGTTCCGGGACCCCGACATCGTCGCCCTGTGCAAGCTGTACGGAGTGACGGACGAGGCCGTGGTCGACAGTCTGCTGTCCCTGGCCAAGCTGGACCGTGAGCGGCGCAAGGCCAAGGGGTGGTGGCAGCACTCACCCAACGCGGGGTTCATGGCCGAGTACATCGCCATGGAGGATGTGGCGACGCACGTACGAACCTGGCAGCTCTCCCTGATCCCCGGCTTGCTGCAGACAGCCGACTATGCACGGGCTCTCGCGGTCAGCGACGAGTTCTGGCAGGACCCGGACGACATCGAGCGGGTCGTGACCGTCCGGGTGAAGCGCCAGCAGCGCCTCTGGAGCGAGAAGCCGCTCCACGTGCACGCTGTGATCTGGGAGGGCGCGCTGCGCCAGGAGGTCGGTGGCTCGACGGTCATCCGCGCCCAGCTGGCCCACCTGCTGGAGCTGGCCGAGCTCCCCAACGTGCACATTCAGGTGCTGCCGTTCCGTGCCGGTGGGCACCCGTGCATCGTCGGGCCGTTCAACGTCGTCTCCTTCGCCGAGGCGGGGGCTGTCGACGTGGTCCACGTGGATGTCATCGGCTCTACAGTGTGGGTGGAGAGCCGCGACGAAAGTACGGTCTACAGCAGGTACTTCGACCGCACGTCCAGGATGAGCCTGGCGCCGAGGGACTCCGCCGAACTGATCGAAGGCATTCGCAGAGGGCTCAAGGCATGAAACCGTACGAGTTCGTGAAGTCGACCTACAGCGCTTCCAGCGGCGAGTGCGTCGAAGTGGCCACGAACGTGCCCGGCACGGTCGCGGTCCGGGACAGCAAGTTCGCGGACGGCCCCGTCATCGAGGTCACCCCCACCGCCTGGGCGGCCTTTGCGGGGTCGCGTTGATCACCGTCTACTGGCGGCCCGGCTGCGTGTTCTGCATGAAGCTGTGGAGCCAACTCCGACTGACCGGCACCCCGTACCGCCCCGTCAACATCTGGCGGGACGCAGAGGCGGCGGCCTTCGTGCGCAGCGTCAACGACGGCAACGAGACCGTCCCCACGGTCAGGGTGGTCTCCCCGAGCGGGGCCGAGTCGGTCATGACCAACCCGAGCCTGGCCCAGGTCCGCGCGGCCATGGCCGACTAGCACGTGTAGCCGTGGGGGACGCCCAGGAAGGCGACGAAGGCCCACACCATCGCGGCGGAGCCCGCCGCGCCGCTCAGCAGGGCGGCGGGCAGGTTGCGCGGGGCTACGTAGCCGAGGACCGTTCCCCACCAGGCGAGGGCGAACGCGGTCAGGAGGGCGCCGTGGAAGAGCAGGGCGAGGCCGTTGGCCGAGGCGTTGACGCCCACGTCGCACGCCCGCCAGGCGGCTGCCAGGAGTCTGATGCCGGCCAGGCCGGTGGCCAGACCGGCCACCGGTATGAGTACGCAGCCCCACTGCCCCCGCGTCATCGCGATCCCCCGTTGTCAGTGGCCCCTGCTAGCTTGCGCGTTGGGATGGAGGCCGGTCAGAGAACCCTAGAGGTCCGCGGTCAAGGGGGGTGGGCATAAAAGTCCCCGGCTGCGGCTCGGGACTCTGGTTGCGGTCCGCGAACTCACCCCCCTCCCCCCATCCCGGAAGGGACGGCCTAGCCGTGCCTCGGCGGGACCGGCTTGTGGCCCGGGTAGACGTGGTCCGGGGTGACGATCTCGGTGACGGCCTCGCCGAAGAGGGTGCTGGGTTCCTGGCCGTCGTGCAGGACGTCGGTGTTCAGGAGGACCACCAGGGTCGCCTTCTCCTCGGGGAGGTAGATGCCGAGGCTCTCGTAGCCCGGGAGCGAGCCGTTGTGGCCGATCCAGCCCTGGACGTCGAAGAGGCCCAGGCCGTAGCCGGCGCCCGGGATGCCGACCGACGTGGTCTTGAGGCGCTGCGCCTGGGTGGCGGGCTTCAGGAGGGTGCCGGTGGCGAGGGTCTTGGCCCAGCTGCGCAGGTCCTCCAGGTCGGAGATCATCGCGCCCGCCGCCCACGCCCAGGAGGGGTTCCAGTCCGTGGCGTTCACGATGTCGCCCGACGCCGACTGGTCGGTGTAGCCCTGCGCGTGCGGGGAGGGGAAGGCCGCGTCGGTGGGGAACAGGGTGTGGTGCAGTCCGGCCGGGTCGACGACCTGCTGCTTGATGACCTGCTGGAGAGGTTGTCCGGTGACCTTTTCGATGACCAGGCCCAGCAGGATCAGGTTGGTGTTGGAGTACTCGTACTGGGTGCCCGGCGCGAAGTTCACCGGGTGCTTGAACGAGTAGGAGAGGAGCTCCTGCGGGGGGAAGGGGCGCCTCGGGTCGGCGTCGAGCGCCTTGTCGAAGGCGTCGTCCTCGCTGTAGTTGAACAGGCCGCTGCGCATGCCCGCCAGCTCGCGCAGGGTGATGCGGTCGCCGTTCGGGACGCCGGAGACGTACCGGCCGATGGGGTCGTCCAGGCCCACCCCGCCCTGGTCGACGAGGCGGAGCAGGGCGGTCACGGTGAAGGTCTTGGTCTGGCTGCCGATGCGGCTGTAGAAGTCCGTGCGCATCGGTGCGCCGGTCTCCTTGTCGGCCACGCCGAACGTCCGCACGTAGCTGCCCTTGCCCGGCGCCCACAGCCCCACGATCACGCCCGGCACCTTCGCCTCGCGCAGGGTCTCCCGGACGGCCTTGTCGAGCTTCGCGGCGACGGCCGGGGTGAGGACCGGGAACCCGGTGTCGGTGTCCGGCGAGGGCGCCCCGTACGCGGGACCGGCGGCGGCCGGGGCGATGAGCGCGCCGGCGGCGGCCAGGGCCACGCAGGCCCGGCGCAGCCGGATACGGGCGGTCGGCGTCATGGCGCGGCCTCCTGCCGTCCAGGGAACCCCAGGACCCCGAGGATCCCCAGGGTAGGCCCGGGGGCCCCGCTCCGCCCGGCGGGGAAGGGGGAGGGGAGGAGGGAAAGGAGGGAGAGCACCGGCGCGCGGGACGCGACAGGGGGATGCCGCGTCCCGCGCCGTTTGGGGTGTTACGGGATCCATGCTGGTCGGAGCCGCTGACGTTCGACTCACGCGCCGCTAACGCCGCCGGTCGCCGCTCCGGCAGTACGGTGTGCGTCCCAGGGCAACTCGGCTTCGGCAGGAGGCGGTTATGCGGGGCGGAACGGTGGCGGTGGTCGGCGGGAGCATCGCGGGGTGCGCGTTCGCCGCCGCCGCGGTACGGGCCGGGGCCGACGGGGTCGTCGTACTGGAGCGCACGCGCGGCCGGCTCGCGGACCGCGGGGTCGGGCTGTGCGTGCACGACGAGCGCGCCGCCGAACTGGCCGCCGCCGGGGCGCTGCCCCGCGGGATCCCCGCGCACCGGCTGCTGCACCGGCGGTGGGTGGTGCGGGACGCGGAGGCCGGGCCCGGCGGGCGGCTCATCTGGCAGCAGCCCTTCCCGTTCCACTCGTACCACTGGGGCCTGCTGTGGCGCGGGCTGCGCGGGGCGACGCCGGAGGAGGTCGTGTACCGGCAGGGCGTGGCCGTCGCCGCGGTCGCCGGGGACGGGGACGCCGCCGAGGTGCGGCTCGCGGACGGCTCCGTCGAGCGGTACGACCTGGCCGTCGGCGCGGACGGGTACCGGTCGGTGGTGCGGGAGGCGGTGGCCCCGGGGGCGCGGCCGCACTACGCCGGGTACGTGTGCTGGCGCGGGAACGTCGACGCGGGGCGGCTGGGGGGCGCCGGGGCGCACCCCGAGTCGGTGACCACCGTGTGCTTCCCCGGCGGGAGCTGCGTGATCTACCGGATCCCCGGCCCGGACGGGCCGCGCGTGAACTGGGTGCTGTACGCGCCGCCCCCGCCGGGCGGGCGGCTGCGCTTCGACGACCCGACCAGCTTCCCGCCGGGCGCGCTGACCCCGGAACTGCTGGACCACCTGCGGGCGTTGCTGGAGCGGGAGTTCCCGCCGTACTGGGGCCGGGCGCTGGGCCTCACCGACCCGGCGGACACCTTCGTGCAGCCCATCTACGACCTGGAGACCGCGAGCACCACCGCGGGCCGGCTGCTCCTCGCCGGGGACGCCGCCACCGTGGTGCGCCCCCACAACACCAGCGGCGCCGCGAAGGCGCTCCAGGACGCCACCGCCTTCGGGGCCGCGTGGGCCGCGGCGGGCTCCTGGGAGGAGCTGCTGCGGGACTACCAGGCGGCCAGGGGCGCGGCCGGGCGGGACCTCGTCGCGCTGGCCCGGCGGCTGGGGCGGGCGCAGGTGGAGCGCACGCCGGAGTGGGGGCGGATGAGCGGGGCCGAGGTCGAGGCGTGGTGGCAGGGCCAGCTGGGCGGCGCCGCGGGCATCGGCGGGCAGGCGATGACCCGCTAGAGCCGGGACCTGGCGGTCCCGTCCGTCACTCCGCCCCCGTGCGCCCGTCGCGGATGCCGGGCCGGATCCGTACGACCCCCGTGCCACCGCGCGACCGCGCGGCGCCCCTTGACGGGGCCATGCGGTGGGGAGACGCTCCCCGGGCTCAGACCGAGGGTTGCAGCTGGGGGGCCGGGGATGCCGGAGGAGTCTGTCCAGACGGTGGGGGAGCTGCGGGCGCAGCTCGTGGAGCAGGGGGCGAGCTGGACCGTCAGCGAGCACCTGGCGGACGGGGACCCCGTACCGAGGCCCGCCCTCGGCCTGGAGCCGGGGGTGAACCTGACGCCCGCCGCCGAGGCGGGCTCCGTGGACCTGCGGGCGCTCGTGGGCAGGGCGAGCGGCAACCCGCACCTGACCCGGCGGCGCGCCGCCAACGGGCTGCTGGCCGACACCGGGACCGGGCCCGGACGGCCCGCGGCCGTCGACTGGCGCAACCGCTGGGGCTGGCCCTGGCTGACGAAGGTCAAGGACCAGAACCCCTGCGGCTCCTGCTGGGCCTTCGGCGCGGCCGGGCTCGTCGAGTCGATGGCCCGCATCGAGCACGACGTCTGGGCGGAACGCTCCGAGGGCGACGTCCACGACGGGCTGAAGTTCACGTGCGGGCAGGGCAGCAACCCGGAGACCGCCCTCGACTGGATCAAGGACAACGGCGGTCTCGCCGACCCGGACTGCTGGCCGTACAGCACCCCGCCCGCAGGCCTGCCGGCCGAGCGGCGCGACGCCTGGCGCGCCGAGTACACGCCCAGCTGGGACCGCTCCGGCCGGACCGTCCGGATCGGGGACTACGTACGCCTCGGCGACGTCGAGCAGCAGAAGGTGTGGCTGGACACGGTCGGGCCGCTGACCGCCTGCTTCGACGTCTACGACGACTTCTTCGGCCTCGGTTCCGGCATCTACCGGCGCACCAGCGACCGGCTGGCCGGCGGGCACTGCGTGCTGGTCGTCGGCTACGACGACGCGGCCGGCTGCTGGCTGTTCAAGAACTCCTGGGGGCCCGGCTACCACGTGGGCGGCTACGGCCGGATCGCGTACGGCGAGGTCAACATCGACTACTGGGCCAAGTGCGGCCTGCGCGGCACCAACATCGACCCGTGGAGCAAGCGCCGCCTGCACGCGGGCAGCACCTACGAGAGCGGCAACGGCCGCGCCCACCGCAACTTCGAGATGGCGGCGACCGCGGGCGGCGGCCGGCTCCAGCACTGGTGGCGCGAGGGGGACGCCCCCTTCGCCTGGGCCCGGGGACGGACCTTCGCCTCCGACGCCTCGGGCCAGCCCGCCTTCACCGGCACCACCTACAACCGGAACATGGAGTCCCTGCACGTCACCACCGGCGGCCGGCTGCGCCACTGGTACTACGAGCAGGCCGTCGGCGTCTGGCGCGACGGCGGCGCCTTCGGCCCGGGCGACGCGGCCGTCGGCTCGACCCCGGCCTTCATCCAGAGCGACTACGGCAAACCCGGCAACTTCGAGGTGGTCGTCCGCACCGCCGACGGCCGCCTCAACCACTGGTGGCGGATCAACGGCGCCCCCTGGACCTGGAACGACGGCGGCCGCTTCGCCTCCGGCATCGCCCACTACGGCCCCGCCCTCGTCCAGACCCGCTCCCGCACCCTGGACCTGGTCGCCGCCCGCACCGACGGCCGGATGCAGCTGTGGTGGCGGGACGACCCCAACGGCTTCGTCTGGCGGGCCGGGGAGGTCTTCGGCGCCCGCGCCGCCTCCGCGCCCTGCCTGATCGAGGGCCAGTACGGGGCCGCCGACGAGGACACCGCCGGGAACTACGAGCTGTGCGTGGCGGTCGCCGACGGCCGGATCGAGCACTGGTGGCGGGGGAACGCGGCCGGTGCGCCCTGGGCCCGCAGCGCGGTCTTCGGGCACGACGCGCTCGCCGTCACCGGGATGCTCCAGGGCAGTTTCGGGTTCAACCTGGAAGTCCTCGTCCTGCGCACCGACCGCCTGCTCCAGCACTACTGGCGCGACGGCGCGGGCTGGCACGAGGGGGCGGTGATCGGCCCCGCCTAGGCCCGTGAGGAGGCGCCGGTGGAGGTACGCGGGATCACGCTGCGCGCCGGGGAGGCGTACGAGCTGCGGCTCACCGGGCGAGGGGCGCGCGGCTACGTGTGGACCTGGCAGGTCAGCGGGAACGCCGACGCCGTCTCGGTGGCGGAGGTGGCGCAGGTGGCGGAAGCGCCGGGCTCCGCTCCCCCGCGGGCGGAGCCCGGCGCCCCGCTGGCCCGGACGTACGTGGTGCGCGGCCGCCGCCCGGGCGGGCGGGCCCGGATCCGGTTCGCGCAGGTCCGGCCGCCCTACCCGGAGGAGGCCCCCTACGACGAGTTCGTCCTGGACGTCGAGGTCACCGGCGGGACCTGAGCGCCCAGTGCTGCACGGCCTCCAGCGGGCCCCGCGCGAAGTACCGCAGCCACAGCCGGGACGCGGCGACCAGGACCAGGCTCACCGCCGCCCACAGGCCCATCACCCACCAGGGCCCGCTGCCGCCGAACCGCTGCGCCAGCCCGAGGCCGAAGCCGTAGCAGAGCAGCATGCACAGCAGGTTCTGGCCGACGTAGCAGGACAGGGCGGTGCGCCCGACGGAGCCCAGGGCCGCCGCGCCGGGGACGGCGAACCGGTCGAGGGCCCACCCGATCAGGCCGATGTACCCGACGGCGACCAGCGGGGCGATGCCGTAGCGGCCCAGGACGAAGAAGTCGGGTCCGGCCAGCTCGGCGGCGATGCCCAGCGGCAGCCCGAGGCCGAGCCCCCAGGCGGCCATCCGGCCGCGGATCCGGCGCCCGGCATCGGTCGGGCCGAAGGCGCCGGCGCGGTGCAGGCGGACGCCGAGGAGGAAGAGGAACACCAGCAGCCCGAAGGTGAAGACGGGCTCGATGCGCAGGGCGAGGGCGTGGTCGAGCCGGAAGCCGATCTGCTCGGCCCAGCTGCCCTGCGCGTACAGCCGCACGGCCGCCGGGTCCAGGGTCTTGGGGGAGTCGGGGGTGACCGCGTCCCCGAGGGTCACCAGGGCGACCAGCGTCAGGTGCACGCCGGCCGCGACCCACATCGCGACCCGCCGCACCTTCTCGGAGCGGGCCAGCAGCCAGGCCACCAGCAGCGCGGTGACGGCGTAGCCCATCAGCACGTCCCAGGCGAAGACCAGGACGAAGTGGACGGTGCCCTCCAGGAAGAGGAACGCGGCCCGCCGCGGGTAGCGCCCGGGCCACGGCTCGCCCCGGCGGGCGGCGGAGTCGAACTGGATGGCCAGGCCCACGCCGAACAGGATCGTCAGCAGCGAGAGGAACTTGCCGTCGGCCAGGAAGCGGAAGGCGGTCTCGGCGACGGTCGCGGCGGAGGGGTCGGCGAGCGGGTCGGGCAGGCTCAGGCCGCCCTGGAGGACGGCCCACTCGGAGCCGGGCGAGGCGAAGATCCACACGTTGGTCATGAGCGTGCCGAGGATCGCGGCGCCGCGCAGGACGTCGAGCAGGGGCAGCCGGGCCGCGGTCGTGTCCGCCCGGGGTGTGACGAGGGTGTCGGCCATGAGTCCAGAGTCCCGGCGCGGACGGCCCGCTTCGTCCTGCGGGTGGAGGACCGCGGACTACATCCTTCGATGGAGCCGGGGGCGGCCGGTGTCCACATCACGGACGGAGGAGATCCGTGCACACCTCATGTATCTATCCTGTGCGCATGCCATCAGCCACCCGCGCCACCACCGCAGCCGACCGCGTCTACCGGCACGTCAAGCAGGGCGTACTGGACCGCCGCTACGAGGGCGGCACCCTGCTGACCGAGGGCGAGCTCGCCGACGCCGTCGGGGTCTCCCGCACCCCGGTCCGCGAGGCCCTGCTGCGGCTGGAGACCGAGGGACTGCTGCGGCTCTACCCGAAGAAGGGCGCGCTGGTGCTGCCGGTCTCCGCGCAGGAGATCGCCGACGTGGTCGAAACCCGGCTGCTGGTCGAGGAGTTCACCGTACGCAGGGCCGTGCCGGCCCCGCCCGCACTGCTGGACCGGCTCACGGAACTGCTGGCGGAACTGCGCCGCTGCGCCGACCGCGGCGACCTCGCCGCGATGACCACCGCCGACCGCTGCTTCCACGCCGAGATCGTCCGCCACGCCGGGAACGAGATCCTCAGCCGCCTCTACGACCAGCTCCGCGACCGGCAGCTGCGGATGGGCGTCGCCCTGCTGCACGCCCACCCCGAACGGGTGGAGCGCACCCTCGACGAGCACGCGGAGATCCTGGACGCCCTGCGCGCCGGGGACGCGGAGGCGGCCGCCGCGGCCGTACGCGGCCACGTCGGCCGGGTCGGCGCCCTGGTGCGGGGCGGCGGTGGCGTGCGATGAACACCGAACCGCCCGGCGGGCGCAAGGCCGTCGCCGTCTGGTGCATCGGCGTCTCCGTCTACTTCGTCGCCGTCATCTTCCGCACCAGCCTCGGCGTCGCCGGCCTGGAGGCGGCGGACCGCTTCCACGTCAACGCCTCCGCCCTGTCCGCCTTCTCCCTCCTCCAGCTGCTGGTCTACGCCGGCATGCAGGTCCCCGTCGGCCTGATGGTGGACCGGCTCGGCACCAAGAAGGTGCTGACGCTCGGCGCCGTCCTCTTCACCGCCGGACAGATCGGCTTCGCGCTCTCCCCCTCGTACGGCATGGCCCTGGCCGCCCGCGCCCTGCTCGGCTGCGGTGACGCGATGACCTTCATATCCGTGCTCCGGCTCGGCACCCGCTGGTTCCCCGCCCGGCGCGGACCGCTGATGGCGCAGCTGGCCGGGCTCGTCGGCATGGCGGGCAACCTCGTCTCCACCCTGCTGCTGGCGCCCGTCCTGCACGGCCTCGGCTGGGTGCCCGCCTTCGCGGGCAGCGCCGTGGCGGGGCTGGTCGTCCTCGTCCCGCTCGTGCTGTTCCTGCGCGACCACCCCGAGGGCCACGGGCCGGCGCCCGTCACCCCGGGCGCGGGGGGCTTCGTACGCCGTCAGATCCGGGACTCCTGGCGCGAGCCCGGCACCCGGCTCGGCCTGTGGGTGCACTTCACCACGCAGTTCCCCGCGATGGTCTTCCTGCTGCTGTGGGGCATGCCCTTCCTCGTCGAGGCGCAGGGGCTGCCGCGGACCACCGCGGGCGGGCTGCTGACCCTGGTGGTCGCCGCGAACATGGCCTTCGGCCTGGTCTACGGACAGCTCATCGGCCGCCGGCCCGGCGCCCGGCTCCCGCTCGCGCTCGGCACCGTCGGCGTCACGGCCCTGCTGTGGGCCTCCGTGCTGGCCTACCCCGGCGACCGGGCCCCGATGTGGCTGCTGGTCACCCTGTGCGTGGTGCTCGGCACCTGCGGGCCCGCCTCGATGATCGGCTTCGACTTCGCCCGGCCCGCGAACCCGGCCGAACGGCAGGGCACCGCGTCCGGCATCACCAACATGGGCGGCTTCCTCGCCTCCATGACCACCCTGCTGGCCGTCGGCGTCCTGCTCGACGCCACCGGGGACGACTACCGGATCGCCTTCTCCTCGGTGTTCGTGGTGGAGCTGCTGGGCCTCAGCCAGGTCCTGCGGCTCGGCCGCCGCGCCCTGGCCCGGGAACGCGAGGCCTGTGCCGCCCCCGCGGCCGCCGGGGCTACTCCCCGGGAGGCCGTCCGCCCCGCGCCCCGCTGATCCGGCGCACCGCCGCCTCCCGCACCGCCTCCCGCCGGTACTCCGTGGGGCTCGTCCCGTACGCGTCGCGGAACGCCCGGCTGAACACCGACGGGTCGGTGAACCCCCACCGCCCCGCCACCGCCCGCACCGGCCGGCCGAGCAGCCCCGGGTCGGCCAGGTCGGCCCGGCACCGCTCCAGCCGGAGCTGCCGGATCCGCGCCGCCGGGCTCTCGCCCCGGTCGCGCAGCAGCAGCTGGAGCCGGCGCAGCGAGATCCCGTGCCGGGCGGCCACGGCGGCCGGGGTCAGCCGCGGATCGCCGAGGTTGTGGTCGACGAACGCGTCGATCCGGGCCAGCAGCGCCGTCTCCCGGGCCGGGGCGGCCGCCGCCCCCTCGTCGCCGAGCCGCCCCGCCAGGCAGGTGCCGACCAGGTCCAGGGCGACCGCCCCGATCCGCTCCAGCTCGGCCGGCCCGCAGTCCGGGGCGTGCGCGGTCAGCGAGCGCAGGTACTGGGCCAGGATCGCGCCCATGCCGTACCCGCCCGGGATGCGCTGCGCGAGCAGCCGCTCGACCCGGGCGCCGCGCAGCGGCATCGCGTCCTTCGGGAACGACAGCGTCACCCCCCGGATCAGGCCGTCGGCACCCGGAACGGTGTCCGAGTCCATCGGCCGCGAGGTGTCCCAGAGCACCATGTCACCGCTGAACGGGCCGCTGTCGGAGCGGTTCTGGACCAGCGACATGGAGCCGTGGGTGACCAGCCCCAGCTGGTACTGCTCCGGATCGCCGCGCCGGACGTGGGCGGCCGTGCGCGTGGAACGCAGCGGGGAGAAGTCGAACGTCGACACCTGGACGCGCCCGAGGTCCAGTGCGGTGGCCTCCGCCCAGAAGCTGTCCCGGCTCTCGCTGCTGATCGCCGTCGGCACCAGCTGGTCGGCGATGAGATCGGCGAACCAATCCATCCGCTCGGCCGCCGGTACCGCTGCGGCCGACAATCTGGACCACACCTGCGGAACCTCCCCTCGGACACGGCGCGTTCACGCCGTGAACAGGGGACGCCGAAGGGCACGCCCCGGTTCTGCGCGGCTCGCGCCGGTGCGTCAGGGGGTGACGGCGAACGCCCCGAGGATGGCGGCGGCCAGCTCGGTGTCGCCCTCCACCTTCACCCGGTCGGCGACCGTGCGCGCCCGGACCCGGCCCGCGGCCAGGCGTACGTACGTCTCCCAGTCCATGGACAGCGACACGTCCGGCCCCAGCGAGGGGGTCTTGTCCACGGTGGCCCGGCCCGCCGAGTCCACCCGTACCGTCCGCAGGAACTCCACCGGCCCGTGCACGTCCACGACCACCACCGAGTGCGGCGGCGCGCCCGCGCCCTTCGCGACCGCCTTGGGCAGCCCGGCCAGGAAGACGTCCCGCGCGACGGACGCGCCCGGCGAGTCCCAGTTCCCCGGGACGCCCAGCGCCGCCCTCAGGTCCTGCTCGTGGACCCAGGTGTCGAAGGCCCGCAGCCGCAGCGCGAACTCCAGCGTGATCTGGCCGCCCTGCGGCCCGCGCACCATCGTGGTGGCCGGATCCCGCTTCTCGTTGCGCAGCTGGCGCTGGCGGCGGATGACCGTGTACTCCAGCTCCGAGGTCATCTCCGGGGCGGTGTGGTGGCGGCGCACGTCAACCGGCACCTCCATGTACCGGGTGAACTCGTCCACCACGTGCCGCAGGTCGCGCGGGAGGGTGTGGATCGGCCGCGGGTCGCCCAGCTGTTCCAGCTCCATGCCGATGATGTGGGAGACGACGTCGCGCACGGACCAGCCGGGGCAGGGCGTGGGCAGGTTCCACTGGCCCTCCGGAAGGGGGAGGACCAGCTCGGATATCGCCTCTATGGAGTGGGTCCACGCGTCGGCGTAGGGCTCAAGGCTGGGATGGACGGTCAACGGGACCCCTCGCTGGCTGTTCAGTGGCGCGTTGTGGACTATTCCCAAAACTACGCTGCCGATGAGCACCCCGACAGCGCTTTCGTGTGACGATCGTAGGCCTTGAGTTGACCGGCTGACATGCCAGGACGGTGGTAGTGTGCGCGCCTCTCTGATCCAAATCGCGGTGAACGAAGGGGAGTCGGTGGCTTCCCGGCGGCAGCGGGCCGCCGAACTCGTCAGGGAGCAGAGCGGCTCCGATCTCGTCGTGCTGCCCGAACTGTGGACGGTGGGCGCCTTCGCCTACGAGCAGTTCGAGACGGAGGCCGAACCGCTGGACGGCCCGACCTTCGAGGCCATGTCCAAGGCGGCGTCCGACGCCGGGGTCTGGCTGCACGCGGGCTCGGTCGTGGAGCGCGCCGGCGACGGCTCGCTCTACAACACCGCCCTCGTGCTGTCCCCGTCCGGCGAGCTCGCCGCGACCTACCGCAAGATCCACCGCTTCGGCTTCGACCAGGGCGAGGCGGTGCTCATGTCCGCCGGCGACTCCCTGACCACGGTGGTCCTGCCGGAGCAGACCCTCGGCCTCGCCACCTGCTACGACCTGCGCTTCCCCGAGCTGTTCCGCGGTCTCGTCGACGCCGGCGCCACCACGCTGGTCGTCTCCGCGGGCTGGCCGGCCCGGCGCCGCGAGCACTGGACGCTGCTGAACCGGGCGCGGGCGGTGGAGGACCAGGCGTACGTGCTGGCCTGCGCGACCGCCGGCACCCACGCGGGCGTCGAACAGGCCGGGCACAGCCTGGTGGTGGACCCCTGGGGCGAGGTCCTCGCGGAGGCGGGACCGGGCGAGGCCGTCCTGACGGTGGACCTGGACCCGGCGAAGGTAGCCGAGACCCGGGAGCAGTTCCCGGCCCTCAAGGACCGCACCCTGGGCCGCCACCCGTAGCCGGCAGGGGACTCCGGCACCACGCCGGAGTCCCCTTCCTCCCCCTACTCCCCTTCGTCCCTTTCGCCCCCTTCCTCCCGCTCCTTTTCGGCCATTCTGATCACGCAGACGGCGAGCGCCACCAGCAGCGCCGCGTCCGCGTCCTCCCGGACCACGTCGACGGCGTACGTCTCGCGGATCCGGTACCACTGCCGGGAGACGAGCGCGAGCAGCTCGCCCTCGTACTCGACCTTGAACTCGCGGTCCAGGATCCGCCCGCTGACGTCGAGTTCCGTGCCCTCGGACATGGTCACGCGGAAGTGGTTGCGCAGCAGCGACAGCCGCTTGCGCCGCACCACCGCGAGCCGCTGCCCGTCCCGCTCCAGGGTCATCGCGTCCCGCAGCGTGAACAGCTTCTCCCGCAGCGTCAGCAGCACCCGCTCCTGCGGGTCCTCCAGCTCCAGGGTGTCGCGGAAGCGCAGCGCCTTCCCGTCGACGAGGAAGGCGTGCCGGCCGTCCTCGTCCTCGATCCAGTAGTCGTCCCCGATGGCCAGCAATTTGTCCCGAACGAGGTATTTCATGCGCTGATCGTTGCCCGGGATAGCGTGGCCCCATGCCCACGAAGCCCGGCCCCCGCCTCCTCTACGTGACCGACCTCGCCTACCCCGCGCGCGGCCGCCGCTACTGCGACGAGGACATATTCCTCACCGCCCGGCTGCGCGAACACTTCGACCTGGCCCTGTGCCACCCGCTGGACGCACAGGCGCTCATGCCCGCCTTCGACGCCGTCGTCGTCCGCAACAGCGGCCCGGTCCTGGGCTACCAGCAGGCCTACGACGCCTTCCGCGCCGCCGCCCTCGCCGCCGGGACCCCCGTCTACAACCCGCTCACCGGCCGCGCCGACATGGCCGGCAAGCAGTACCTCCTCGACCTCACGGCCGCAGGCCACCCGGTGATCCCGACCGTGGACGACCCGGCCGACCTGCACCTGCTGCCGCCCTGCGCCACGTACGCGGTCAAGCCCAAGCAGGGCGCCGACTCCATCGGCCTCACCTTCACCGCCGAACCGTCCGGCCCGGCCGGGGAGATCCTCATCCAGCCGCGCATCGACTTCGCGTACGAGGTCTCCTTCTACTTCGTCGACGACGCCTTCCAGTACGCCCTGCACGCCCCGGACCCCGCCCGCCGCTGGGAGCTCACCCCGTACGAGCCGACCGCCGCGGACCTGGACTTCGCCCGCCGCTTCATCGACTGGAACACCCTCGACCACGGGATCCAGCGCGTGGACGCCTGCCGGGCCCCGTCCGGGGAACTGCTGCTGGTCGAGCTGGAGGACCTGAACCCGTACCTGTCCCTGGACCTCCTCCCGGAACGGACCCGGGAGGCCTTCGTCGACGCCCTGACCGCCTCCCTCCGCGCCTTCACCACCGCGCACTGAGCCCCTGGCACCGGGGGCGTTGTCAGACCCCGCTGTCAGGCTCGTGCCATGGACAAGCAGACGTTCTGGAAGCTGATCGAAACGGCCCGCGCGGAAGCCGGCGAGGACCCGGACGCGGTGGCGGAGCACGCCTCGGCCCTGCTGGCCGCACTCCCGGCGGCGGAGATACGCGCGGCCCAGCAGGTGCTGTGGGACCTGCTGGCGGAGTCCTACCGCAGCCCGCTGTGGGCCGCGGCGTACGTCATCAACGGCGGCTGCTCCGACGACGGCTTCGACTACTTCCGCGGCTGGCTCCTCATGCGCGGCGAGGCCGCCTACGCGGCGGCCCTGGCGGACCCGGACTCCCTGGCCGCGCACCCGGCGGTCCGGGAGGCGGCGGAGGAGGGCCTGGAGCTGTGGGACGAGGAGGCCCTCTCGATCGCCTGGACCGCCCACGAAACCGCCACCGGCCACCCGCTCCCGGCGGACTCCTTCACCCTCTCCTACCCGCCGCTCGACCCCGCCTGGGACTTCGACTTCGACGACACCGCCGAAACCACCGCCCGCCTCCCCCGCCTGAGCGCTCTCTTCGCGGAGTAGCGACGGCCTGGAGCCCGCCCGTGTCGAGCCCGATCCCGAACGGCTCCGACGTGGAGCTTCGGAACCACCCGCACCCTGGGTGTCAGTCGCCGACCTGGTGTTCCACGCGGTGGCGGATGTACTCGTCCGGATGGGACCGGGCTATCGCCACGGCCGCGTCCACCAGGTCGTGCAGCTCCGGCGGATAGGCCGACTTCCCGAGCGGCAGGCCCGGCAGGATGCAGCGCCGGACGTCCAGGTGCTCGTTGACCACGAACTCGCGTAGCGCGGTTTCGTACCACTCGGCCACCACGGTCGGGGCGTCGTCGGGCTCCGCCGGACCGGTGCCCGTGGGGTGCTCCGCCCGTACGGTGGGCATGCGCAGGGGTAGAGCCGACCAGTACCAGGCATTCGCCGCGCCCGCCCGCTCGACGTCCGTGCCCGCCCGCAGGTATCCGAGCAACGAGGCTTGGACCCGCCCGCGCCCGAACGCGTTCAGCGCCGGTTCGAGGAAATGGCGGTTGAAGCTCGGGTCGGGGTCGTAGACGGCTGCCTTGATCAGCGTCTCGAAGGACTCCTCGGAAAGGATCAGGTCCCGGCGGCAGGCCTTGTACAGCGCCGTCCGAGCTTGGCTCACCCAAGTTCGTGGATCGCCGGGCTGCGGCTTGTGAACGACATCGAGCCCGAGGACCCGTACGACCTCCGCCACGCACCCGGCGAACGCCTCCCTGCGGCCCTCCACCGGCCCCGGCAGCGCCATGAACCCCTGCACCGTCCGCGCCGTCTCGCCGGCAGTCGTCTCGCCCTCGTCCGTAGCCAACCTTCGCTCCCCTGTCGTAGGTCCTGCCGTACGCGTGTGATCCGACGTTCATACCAGGATGGCAAGCTTGACGGATGAACGATGCTGCCCCGGCGCCCACCCCCGCGCCCGAGCCCCGCCGCCGTGCCCGTGTCCGTGCCCCCGAGCTGATCGGCAAGGGGGGCTGGCTGAACACCGGAGGCAAGGAGCTGACCCTCGCCGACCTGCGAGGACGCATTGCGATTCTCGATTTTTGGACCTTCTGCTGCATCAACTGCCTGCACGTCCTGGACGAGCTGCGGGAGCTGGAGGAGAAGCACCGGGACACCGTGGTGATCATCGGGGTGCACTCGCCGAAGTTCGTCCACGAGGCCGAGCACGCCGCCGTCGTCGACGCCGTCGAGCGGTACGAGGTGCACCACCCCGTGCTCGACGACCCCGAGCTCGCGACGTGGAAGCAGTACGCCGTGCGGGCCTGGCCCACGCTCGTGGTGATCGACCCCGAGGGGTACGTCGTCGCGCAGCACGCCGGAGAGGGGCACGCGCACGCCATCGCGCGGCTCGTCGAGGAGCTGGAGGCCGAGCACGAGGCCAAGGGGACGCTGCGGCGCGGGGACGGGCCCTACGTGGCGCCCGAGCCCGTCGCCACCGACCTGCGGTTCCCCGGCAAGGCGCTCGTGCTGCCCTCCGGGAACCTCCTCGTCTCCGACTCGACGCGGCACCAGCTCGTGGAGCTCGACGCCGACGGGGAGACCGTCGTGCGGCGGATCGGCAGCGGGGAGCGCGGTTTCGGGCCGGACGCCTTCAGCGAGCCGCAGGGGCTCGCGCAGCTCCCCGACGGGCGGGTCGTGGTCGCCGACACCGTCAACCACGCGCTGCGCGTGTTCGACCCGGAGACGGGCGCCGTGGAGACCGTCGCCGGGACCGGGCGCCAGTGGTGGCAGGGGTCCCCGACCTCCGGGCCGGCGCTGGAGGTGGACCTGTCCTCGCCGTGGGACGTCGCCTGGTGGCAGGGCCGGGTGTGGATCGCCATGGCCGGCGTGCACCAGCTGTGGACCTGGGACCCGGAGGCGGGCACCGTCGGGGTCGCCGCCGGGACGACCAACGAGGGGCTCGTCGACGGGCCCGCCGCCGAGGCCTGGTTCGCGCAGCCGTCCGGGCTCGCCGCCGCCGGGGACCGGCTGTGGATCGCCGACTCCGAGACCAGCGCCCTGCGGTACGTGGAGCGCGACGGCGAGGAGGGCGGGTACGTCGTGCGGTCCGCCGTCGGGACCGGGCTGTTCGACTTCGGACACCGGGACGGCGACGCCGCCCAGGCGCTGCTCCAGCACCCGCTCGGGGTGACCGCGCTGCCGGACGGCTCGGTCGCGGTGTGCGACACGTACAACCACGCCCTGCGCCGCTACGACCCCGCCACCGGGCAGGTCTCCACCCTCGCCACCGACCTGCGCGAGCCCAGCGCCGCCGTGCTCGTCGGCGAGGACATCGTCGTGGTGGAGTCGGCCCGGCACCGGCTGACCCGGCTGCGCCTGCCGGAGGAGGCCGTACGCGTGGACTCGGTCGCCCACCGCACCCGGCGGGCGGCCACCGAGGTGGCCCCCGGCACGCTCCGCCTGGACGTGGTCTTCCAGGCCCCGGCCGGGCAGAAGCTCGACACCCGCTACGGGCCGTCCACCCGGCTGCTGGTCTCCTCGACCCCGCCGGAGCTGCTGGCCGCGGGCGAGGGGGCCGGCACGGACCTGTTCCGGGACCTGGTGCTGGACCCCGCCGTCACCGAAGGGGTCCTGCACGTCTCGGCGATGGCCGCGTCCTGCGACGACGACCCGGCCAACGAGTACCCGGCCTGCCACGTCCACCAGCAGGACTGGGGCGTCCCGGTGAAGGTGACCGCCGCCGGGACCGCCCGCCTGCCGCTGGTCCTCGCGGGGATGGACCCCGCGCAGGACTAGACCGTCTCCTCCTCCGTCTCCGCGTCCTCCGCCGGCGTGATCCGCCGGCGGAGGTTCTCGATGTCCGTCTGCAGGCCGATCAGCTGCACGTGGAGCTCGTCGAGGACGCTCCGGGAGACGATCGGGGTGTGCCCGGCGACCTCCGGTTCGAGCTGGTGCAGCCGGTCCATGGCGTCCCGGGCCGCGGTGACGCTGTCGCGCAGCACCGCGCGGTGGTCGGCGGCGCGCCGGCTCGCCGGGCGGGTGTCCACGGCAGGGAAGGCCGGGGCCGCAGCGGCCGCCCCGGGCAGGTCCTCGGGCTGCCCCGTGCGCGGCTCCGGCAGCGGGAGGGCGGGTGCGGGGCCGGCCGGCGGCGCGGTGTTCTTCCGGGCCCGCTCGGGGTCGGCGGCGTAGACGACGTCCCACTGGTACAGGAGCTCGGGCACGCCGTCGGCGTCCCGGGCGATCCGGTGCTCGCCGTCCAGGTCCACGTTGAAGTGGATGTACGGGCTGCCGCCCTCGCCCTCGGGCTTCTCCTTGCGGGTCAGGGTGCGCATGGTGACCGCGTTCTCCGGCAGGGCGTCGCCGCGGAAGCCGTTCGCCACCAGGGCGAGGATCCACAGGCCCAGCTCGTTGTCCTGCCGGGAGAGCCCTTCGACGATCAGGCTGACGTCGGCCCGGAAGGGCACACCGCCCTTCTCCTTGGCGGCGTTGAGCGCGGAGCCGACGTTGCGGGTCAGCAGCTTGTCGGCGATGAGCGCGACACCGCCGGCCACGGCCAGGGTGCAGCGCGCGTTGGTGTCGCCGGCCAGCGCGGGCGCCACGAGGGTGGTGAAGTCGCCGGTGGGCACGGGGTCCCATTCGCCGATGACGTCCGAGGTGAGGACACCGCCGTTGTTCCAGGCGTTCCGGGCCTGCTTGGTCACGAGCTTCTTGTGGCTGCGCCACGGCAGGTCGACGATCGGGCCGAGGAGCTCGCCGAAGCCCTTGAGCCCCATGCGCTTGCCGCCCTTGATGGCCTTGGCCTGGTCCTTGAGGCGTTCGAGCAGCTCGGGCCGGGTGAGGGCGTGGACGACGTACACGGCGCGCCACAGCGCGGTGCCGGGCGGGGGCGTCGGGCCGGGGAAGAGCCGGGGCAGGTCCGCGGAGGGGGTGCGGCCGACGGCGAGGCCGTAGACGGCCTGGAGGTCGTCGTGCGGGATCAGCGAGTCGCCGAGCTGGATGACCCGCTTGAGGGCCCGGGTGATGACCTCCACGTTCTGGGCGGCGTCGTCCCACGCCTTGAACTCGACGTGGACGCTGGCCAGGACGCTCCGGATGGCGTCGTCGAAGATGTCCTGGGGGGCGAGCAGGTGCCCCGGGTGGCCCTCGATGCCGACGGCGATCTGCGTGGGCGCGACGAAGGTCTGCCCGATCTGGGCGGCGCGGAGGCCCGGTTCGAGGACGGCGACGGCCTCCGCGTACTCCTCGCGCAGGGTGCCGCGCCACTTCTCCCGGACCGACGCCAGGTGGCGGCCGGTGGGGACGCCGGGCGGGACGGGGGTCTCCGCCTTGCCGAACAGCGCGTCCACCACGAGGTCGGCGACCTCGGTGCTCTCGGCGCCGTGCCCGGCGAGGACGGCCCAGGCGCTGGCGAGCCGGGTGATGCCGTCGCGTACGGCCAGGGCGTGGAAGGACTCCGTGCCGTCCTCGAAGGAGATCTCGACGGGGTGGGCGATCAGGTTGCGGGTGATCGTCCGGGTGAGGACCGAGCTGGCGTAGTCGTTCAGCGACAGGGTGCCGTTGATCGTCTGCCACACGTGTTCGCGCAGGTGGGAGAGGTTCTTGTAGTGGTACCGGACGGTCGCGCAGGGGCGTCCGTCCTCGGTGATCCCCTGGACCTGGGGGTCCGGGACCTCGCTGGCCTCCATCCCGGTGCGCGGCTGGATGCCGGGCAGCAGCTCGCTCAGGTAGACCCGGGTGACGAGCGAACGCAGGGTCGCGCCCTCGACGTTCTCCACCATCAGGAGCCCGCCGGGATCCTGCCGCGTGGGGCGCAGCTGTACGGCGACCCCTTCCGCGTCGATCGCGGCGCGTCCCACGGCCGACCAGGCGTCCTCGGTCAGGAGGGTCGAGGGGTTGGCGCGGCCCGCTTCGACGACCTTCCGCTCGACGTCGTCGGCGGGCGGTATCGGCAGGTCCTGCCCGGTGTTGGACACCAGGATCTGTTCCGACCCCCAGGTGACCGTGAGTGACCGGGGAGTGTGCTGGGACATCAGTGGTTGCCTCCGTGACGCGTGGGCGTGGGGGTGTGGCACGGGCAGCCTAGGGGTCAAGTCACCCTATTGTCACGGAAGTTATTAGATTACGGGTGCGGGCTATAGACCCAATTGGGCCTTGGCCTGCGGATAGTTCTCGAAAATCTGGGGCAACGGGTTGGCCCCGACGTGGTCGAGGGCGGCGATGGAGGCGGCGACGGCGACGACGTGGCCGAGCGGGCCGTCCTTCTCGATGACGAGGACGAACTCGTTCTCGGACGTGGGGAGCCGCTTCGGGAGGGTGATGAGTCCGAGTTTGTCCAGCTCTTTGCCGATGTCCCCGCAGAGTTCGGGGCTCAGCCGGGTGCGCGTGGGCGCGGCGTGCTTCTTGACGAAGGCCATCGACAGCCGCTTGATGCCGCCGTCCGCTTCCACCGCGTGCTTGATAATCATCAAGTCCATAACTCAGCACATTACTGAGTTGGTTGTGGAGTTGTGAAGGCCCCGCCCGCTGTGTGCGGACGGGGCCTCCGGGCTCAACTCGCCCTGCTACTGCGGGGATCAGCCTTCGAGGAACGCCAGCAGGGCGTTCGCGAGGAGGAACGGGTCGTCGGAGCCGCAGAGTTCGCGGGCCGAGTGCATCGACAGGATCGCCACGCCGATGTCCACCGTCTGGATCCCGTGGCGGGCGGCCGTGATCGGGCCGATCGTCGTGCCGCACGCCATGGAGTTGTTGGAGACGAACGTCTGCCACGGCACCCCGGCCCGCTCGCAGGCCGCGGCGAACACCGCGCGGCCGCTGCCGTCGGTGGCGTAGCGCTGGTTGACGTTGACCTTGAGGATGGGGCCGCCGTTGGCGCGCGGGTGGTGCGAGGGGTCGTGCCGCTCGGCGTAGTTGGGGTGGACCGCGTGGCCGGTGTCCGAGGAGAGGCAGATGGTGCCGGCGAAGGCACGGGCCTTGTCCTCGTACGTGCCGCCGCGCGAGAAGACTGAACGTTCCAGCACGTTGCCCAGCAGGGGGCCGTCGGCGCCGGTGTCCGACTGGGAGCCGTTCTCCTCGTGGTCGAAGGCCGCCAGCACGGGGATGTGGTCCAGGCCCTCGGAGGCGGAGACCGCGGCGAGGGCCGCGACCCCGGCGTGCACCGACAGCAGGTTGTCCATGCGCGGACCGGCGAGCAGTTCGAGGTCGCGGCCCAGGTAGGCGGGCGGCTCGATGGAGTGGACCATCAGGTCCCAGCCGGCCACCGAGCCCTGCGGCAGGCCCTCTTCCTCCTCCAGGAAGGCGATCAGGTCGCCCTCGCGGGCCTCGCCGAGGCCCCAGATCGGCTGCATGTGCCGCTGCTTGTCGAGCTTGAGGCCCTCCGTGTTGACCGACCGGTCGAGGTGCACGGCGAGCTGGGGCACGCGCAGCAGGGCGCGGTCCACGTTCACCAGGCGCTCGGTGCCGTCGCGCAGGGTGAGCCGCCCCGCGAGGCCCAGGTCGCGGTCCAGCCAGGTGTTGAGCAGGGTCCCGCCGTAGATTTCCACCGCGACCTGGCGCCAGCCCTGCGAGCCCGTGTCCGGTACGGGCTTGACCCGCAGGTTGGGGGAGTCGGTGTGGGCGCCGATGATCCGGAAGGGGGTGTGCGCGGCCGCGCCCTCGGGCACGTACCAGGCGATGAGCGCGCCCCCGCGCAGGACGAACCTGCCACCCGTCCCCGAGTCCCAGGCGTCCGATTCCGACAACTGCCTGAAGCCCGCCTTCTCCAGCCGCTCCGCCGCGTTCGCCACGGCGTGGTACGGCGACGGACTGGCCGTCAGGTAGGTCATCAGATCGTCGGTGTGGCCGCGGTCGAAGCGGGCGGGAGAGCTCATGTGGTTCACCTTAACGACGGTCGTGTTCGTCTTGGCCGGACAGCGGCGGATGGCCGGAGGGTCGGGGACGCGGGAGGTCTGCCCCGCGGTCCCTTCGTGCTCAGCCCGGCGGACGCTCGAATCTGCGCTGCAGTTGTCTGCGCTCGCCCCGGCGGATGCGGGGGAGCATCTCGGGGGTCTGCGGCGGGCGCTGCGCGCGTCTCTTGCGTCCGGCGCAGAAGATACAGGCCTCGCCCGGCGGGGCATCGGGGTCGATCGGCGCGCCGGGGTGCTCGGAGCATCCCGACGCGTTGCGCGGACGCGACAGCTCCCGGGCCACGATGAAGGCCCGGTGGAGGTCGTCCGCGATGCGCACGAAGTCCTGGTCGGCGGAGCCGAGCGTGAGGTGGAAGCGCTGCTCGTCGATCACGCGCAGGTAGTGGCGCAGGACGTCGAGGGTGTACGGGGGCTCGGGGACGGGGTACCCGAGGCGTCGCTGCTCGCCCGCGGGGGCGGGTCCGGCGGCCCGGCCGCCCTGGAGGCGCCGGCCGAGGCGGCGGCGGTCGTTGCAGATGAGGCAGCGGCCCCAGCCCTCCGGTGCCTCGGGGTCGAGGGCGCCGTTGGGGTGCTCGGGGCAGCCGGTGTAGCTCTTGGCGGGGGCCAGGCCCGCCGCCGTCTGGAAGGCGACGTACAGGGCGTCGGCCACGGGCTCGTACTCGGCGGGGTGGGCGCCGTCGTAGAGGTCCTTGATCCGGTCGCCGAGCGCGCCCACGTTGGCCTGGAGCTCCTTCAGGGCGTACGGGCGCCCCGTGGGGACCGAGTACCCCCTGCTGCCGTGCTGCTCCTGTGGACTCATGTCTACGAGCGTGCCACGAACCACCGACAACGGCCGAAACGGCCCGACGGCAGTGGCCGGACCCCCGACAGGGAGGGTCCGGCCACTGTGCGTACGTACGCCGCTGGGGACGTCCGGCGAGGCGGGCGCGCTTCCTTAGAAGGCGGCCTCGTCGAGGTCCATCAGGGAGTTGTCGACGGCCTCGGCCAGCGCGCGCTGGACGGAGACGCCGGGCAGGACCTGGCCGGCGAAGAACTTCGCGGCGGCGATCTTGCCGGTGTAGAAGGCGGCGTCCTTGGCGGAGGCGCCCTCCAGCTTCCCGGCGGCCACGGCCGCGCCCTTGAGCAGCAGGTAGCCGACGACGACGTCGCCGGAGGCCATCAGCAGGCGGGTGGTGTTCTGGCCGACCTTGTAGATGTTCTTGACGTCCTCGCCGGTGGCGGTGAGGTCGACGATCATCTGGCCGACGATGGCCTCCAGGTCCACGGCGGCCTTGGCGAGGGCGTCGCGGGCGGGGGCGAGGTCCTCGCCGCCGGGGCCCTCGGCGAGGAACTTCTTGATCGTCTCGGAGAGGATGTTCAGCGAGGCGCCCTGGTCGCGGACGATCTTCCGGAAGAAGAAGTCCTGGCCCTGGATGGCCGTGGTGCCCTCGTAGAGGGTGTCGATCTTGGCGTCGCGGATGTACTGCTCGATCGGGTACTCCTGCAGGTAGCCGGAGCCGCCGAAGGTCTGCAGGGACTGGGCGAGCTGCTCGTAGGACTTCTCCGAGCCGTAGCCCTTGACGATCGGCAGGAGCAGGTCGTTGAGGCCGATCTCGGCGGAGGCGTCCTCACCGGCGGCCTGCTTGAGGGCGATCTCGTCCTGGACGGAGGCCGTGTAGAGCACGAGGGCGCGCATGCCCTCGGCGTAGGCCTTCTGCGTCATGAGCGAGCGGCGCACGTCGGGGTGGTGCGTGATGGTGACCTTGGGCGCGGACTTGTCCATGAAGTTCGCGAGGTCCGGGCCCTGCACGCGCTCCTTGGCGTACTCCAGGGCGTTCAGGTAGCCCGTCGAGAGCGTCGCGATGGCCTTCGTGCCGACCATCATGCGGGCGAACTCGATGATCATGAACATCTGGCGGATGCCGTCGTGCTTGTCGCCGATCAGCCAGCCCTTGGCGGGGTGCTGGTCGCCGAAGGTCATCTCGCACGTGTTGGAGGCCTTGAGGCCCATCTTGTGCTCGACGTTGGTGGCGTAGACGCCGTTGCGCTCGCCCAGCTCGCCGGTCTCCCAGTCGAAGTGGAACTTCGGGACGAGGAACAGCGACAGGCCCTTGGTGCCCGGGCCGTGGCCCTCGGGGCGGGCGAGGACGTAGTGGAGGATGTTCTCCTCCATGTCGTGCTCACCGGAGGTGATGAAGCGCTTCACGCCCTCGATGTGCCAGGAGCCGTCCTCCTGCTGGACCGCCTTGGTGCGGCCGGCGCCCACGTCCGAGCCGGCGTCCGGCTCGGTGAGGACCATGGTGGAGCCCCAGCGCTTCTCGACGGCGATCTGCGCGATGCGCTTCTGGGCCTCGTTGCCCTCCTCGTGGAGGACGCCGGCGAAGGCCGGGCCGGAGGAGTACATCCAGATGGCCGGGTTCGAGCCGAGGAGGAGCTCCGCGTACGCCCAGATCAGGGAGCGGGGCGAGGTGGTGCCGCCGATCTCCTCGGGCAGGCCCAGGCGCCAGTACTCCGAGTCCATGAAGGCCTCGTAGGACTTCTTGAAGGAGGCCGGGACCGGAGCGGTGTTGGTGGCCGGGTCGAAGACCGGCGGGTTGCGGTCGGCGTCCGCGAAGGACTCCGCGAGCTCGTTCTCCGCGAGGCGGGCGATCTCGGACAGGATGCTCTTGGCGGTCTCGGTGTCCATCTCGCCGAACGGGCCGGTGCCGTACAGCTTGTCGCGGCCGAGCACCTCGAAGAGGTTGAACTCGATGTCGCGGAGATTCGACTTGTAGTGCCCCATGGCGACGGCTCCGTTAAGGCTCGGGGAGACAGGTTCCTCGTACATACCAATCGGTAACGTCATGATGCTACCCACCAGTAATAAGACGCAACCCTTCACCGACCACTGTGACCAGCGTCAAGTGGGAATCCCTGGAGGGTGCCTGGGGGCGGGGCCCGCTCGGTAGGCTTCGGTCCATGTACGGCTACGACCAGAACGTGAGCGCGGGGCAGCAGCAGTACGCCGCCCCGCAGCAGATGGCAGGCGGGTACGGCGAGCAGCCGCTCTACCCCGAACCCTCGCCGCCGTCGCTCGCCGACGCGGTGCGGGCCTTCACCACCGGGTCGCTCTCCGCCGAGGACTTCCAGCAGATCTTCGCGACGTCGAAGGTCTACTGCCCGCGCGGCGACACCCCGGGGTTCCTGGCCCTGCACAACACGCAGCAGCCGGTCATCCCGATGTTCAGCACGCTCAAGGAGCTCCGCCGGTACGCCGGCAAGGAGTCCAAGTACTTCGTGATCACCGGCGCCGAGGTGATCGACCTGCTGCCGACCGGGTACGGCTTCGTCCTCGACATGGAGGGCGACCACCGGATGGTGTTCGACGCGAAGGCCGTCGAGCAGATGGTCGACTTCGCGATGCGCCGCATGTATGGCTGACCTGTCGTAGTGGTGCCGGCGCCGGGGGTGGGTGTTGCTGAGGGTGCACTTCACGGCCGAGGACCTGTTCAACGTCACCTTCGCCGCCGAACCGCTGCCGCTGCTGGAGCTCGCCATGGCCATGGTGGCCTGGCAGCGCACCGACGAGCCGGCCGTCTTCGGGCCGTGGCGCCGCCGCGTCTGCCGTGAGCTGCCCGGCCGGGCCCGCCCGCTGGTCGACCTGCTGCGCCCGGACGGGCAGAACCCGCAGTTCGTCGAGCCGTACGCGGCCACCCTGGAGGAGGGGCTGGCCGCCGTCCGCGAGGCCGGCGCGCGGCTCACCGGTGACCAGCTGGCCGGCGCCGCCGCCCGCGCCCCCGCCGGTGGGACCTCCTGGCTGCGCGCGCTGTGGGAGCAGGACCGCGAGGCCTGGGATCGGCTGGGCGGGGCGATCGGCTCCGCGTACGAGGTGGTCGTGGCCCCGTACTGGCCGCACATCCGGCAGTCCTTCCGGGCCGACGTGGCCTGGCGCACCCGGCTCCTGGCCGCCCACGGCATCAAGGCCTGCCTGGCCGGGATCCACCCGGCGGCCCGCTGGTCGGGCACGGTCCTGGAGATCGACGGCCCGCCCGGCTACGAGGTGCACCTCGGGGGCCGCGGACTGCTGCTGATGCCGTCGCCGTTCTGGACGGGCCGCCCGCTGCTCGCGGACGGCCCCGACGGGCCCGCCGGCCGGCCCCTGCTCATGTACCCGGCGATGACGCCGCTGCCGCTGGTGGAGGCGGGCCCGCCGGGAGGTCCGTCGGGGGCGGCGCTGGAAGCGCTGCTGGGGCGGACCCGGGCGGCGGTGCTCCGGCTGCTGGTCCAGCAGCGGACCACGAGCGAGCTGGCCCGGGACCTGGACGTCAGTCTCCCGTCGGTCTCGGAGCACACCCGCACCCTGCGCGCGGCCGGGCTGATCACCACCGAGCGGGACGGGAAGGCGGTGCTCCACTCGGCGACCGGCCTGGGGGTGGAACTGCTGCGGAGCGGCGGCTGAGAGCCGGTGGAGGCCCGGTCGGGGCCCGCTCAAGTCTTCGGCCACCGCCGAAAGGATCGCCGGAGCGGCCGGCCCTCGCGCACCATCGGGAGCGGCGGGGGACCCACGGGGGAGTCCCCCGCCCCGTCCACCGCCGGCGACTACCGCGGTCGGGCGGCCGTCCGGCGCAGGCGCCACAGGGCGATGCCCGCGGCCGCGACCGCCAGGGCCGTCAGACCGTACGCGTACAGCAGGGTGGGGTCGGGGCGGTAGGCCAGGGAGAGCCGGATCCCGGCGAAGGCCGGGACGCCGATCAGGGCCCAGCGGCCGTCGTAGTCGACCCCGTGCGTCGCCCACTGGAGCAGCAGGCCGGCGAGGAACGTCAGCGCCGCCCACGCGCCGAGGTAGGGCCAGGGCGAACCGGGCAGGGGCTCCATCGGCAGGCCGGAGGCCGCCCAGCGGTACACGGCGTACCCGAGGCCGCCCATCAGCGCCGCCATGGCCAGTGCCATCGCCGGCACGCGCAGCCACACGGGCGGGCTCCACTGCCGGGCGGTGTCGGTGCCGGTGCCGGTGTCGCCGTCGTTCTCCGGCTCGCGGTCGCGGCCGGTTCGGGGTGAGCTGGTCTCCATGACCCGGTAGACCGCGCCGGGCGGCCCGTGGTTGTCAGGTACGGGGAAAAACTGCGACCCGGGGTGGAAAACGGCCGAAACCGCCCCCTCGGTCGCCGTCGCGGCGACCGGGAATGCCCCGTGCGGGTGAGCTGTTCCGTGGGGTGTGGCAGAAAGTTCGAGTTTCAACTAAACTCGACGCAGAAGGAGGTCCTGACCATGCCCGCAGTGACTGTTGAGAACCCGTTGACGCTTCCGCGCGTGGCCGCACCGGCCGGCGCCGCTGCCCGCCCCGTGCTGGCCGTGACCGACGCCCCGAGCGGCTTCGAAGGCGAAGGCTTCCCCGTGCGCAGGGCATTCGCGGGGATCAACTACCAGTACCTCGACCCGTTCATCATGATGGACCAGATGGGCGAGGTGGAGTACGCGCCGGGCGAGCCGAAGGGCACCCCCTGGCACCCCCACCGCGGCTTCGAGACCGTCACCTACATCATCGACGGGACCTTCGACCACCAGGACTCCAACGGCGGCGGCGGCACCATCACCAACGGCGACACCCAGTGGATGACCGCCGGTTCCGGCCTCCTGCACATCGAGGCCCCGCCGGAGCACCTCGTCGTCAGCGGCGGGCTCTTCCACGGCCTCCAGCTGTGGGTGAACCTCCCCGCCAAGGACAAGATGATGGCGCCGCGCTACCAGGACATCCGCGGCGGCTCCGTCCAGCTGCTGACGTCGCCCGACGGCGGCGCCCTGATCCGCGTCATCGCCGGCGAGCTGGACGGCCACCAGGGGCCCGGCATCACGCACACCCCGATCACGATGATCCACGCGACGGTCGCGGCGGGCGCCGAGGTCACGCTGCCGTGGCGGGAGGACTTCAACGGCCTCGCGTACGTGCTCGCCGGCCGCGGCTCGGTGGGTGCCGAGCGGCGCCCGATCCACCTCGGCCAGACGGCCGTGTTCGGCTCCGGTTCCTCGCTCACCGTCCGCGCGGACGAGAAGCAGGACGCGCACACCCCGGACCTGGAGGTCGTCCTGCTCGGCGGCCGGCCGATCCGCGAGCCGATGGCCCACTACGGCCCGTTCGTGATGAACACCCGCGAGGAGCTCCAGCAGGCCTTCGAGGACTTCCAGAAGGGCCGCCTGGGCACGGTCCCGGCCGTGCACGGGATGTCCGAGGGCGGCCTGTAGGCCGGTGCTACCGGGGGTCGGCGCGCGGTCCCGCGTACCGGCCCCGGAGCTCCGAGACGATGCCGAAGGCCGCCGCCGTCAGGGGGACGGCGAGGAGCATGCCGAGGACGCCGGCGACGCTCGCGCCGGCCGTGATCGCCAGCATCACCACCGCCGGGTGCATCTGCACCGTGCGGCTCTGCACCAGCGGCTGCAGCACGTACCCCTCGATCATCTGGACCGCCAGGACCACGCCCAGCGCCCACAGGCCGATCACCCAGCCGCGGTCGGCGAGGGCCACCAGGACCGCCACGGCGCCCGAGATGAAGGCGCCGAGGTAGGGGATGTAGGCGGTCACGAACACCAGGGCCGCCAGCCCCAGCGCACCCGGCACCTTCAGCACCAGCAGGCCGGCTCCGATCAGGACGGCGTCCACCAGGGCCACGAAGGTGGTCCCGCGCATGAACCCCTCCACGGCCTCGAAGGCCCGCCGGGCCATCGCCTCCGTCAGGTCGGCGGAGCCGGCCGGGACGAGGGACCGCAGGGTGCCCACGGCCCGGTGGGAGTCGCGGAGGAAGAAGAAGATCAGGACCAGTGCCAGCAGGGCCGTCGCGATCATCGTGCCGACCACGCTGAGCCCGGCCACCACGCCCGACGCCGCCGTGCCGCCGAACTTCGCGAGCAGCTCCTTGGAGTTCGCGGCGAGGTCCTCCAGGGAGGTGCCGGCCGCCCCGAAGTGCTCCGCCAGGGTCTTGCCGGCCCGGACGAGCGAGTCGACGATCTGGTCGCCCGTCTCCACCAGCGCCAGGGCCACGACGTACGTGGCCCCGCCGACGACGGCGACCACCGCCAGGCAGGTCAGCGCCGCGGCCAGGGAGTGGCTGACCCCCGTCCGCACCAGGCGCCGGTGCAGCGGACCGAGCAGGGCCGTGCCGAGGACCGCGAGCAGGACCGGCGTGACGGCGGTCTGGAAGACCACGCACAGCCAGATCCCGACGGCGGCGACCCCCGTGACCAGCAGGGCGACCGCGCACCAGGCGCCCAGCCGCCGCACGGGTTCGGGCAGCAGGGGGGTCTGCATCGCCGTGACCACCTTCCTTCGCCATCCGGAGGGCTTCCGGGGAGTGCTCCCGGGGTCCTACGCGCCCGGCGGTACCTCGTACGGGGGCTCGTACCCGGTCCCGGTCTCGTCGCCGGGCTTGGAGCGCTCGTACAGCTCGAACCAGATCGACTTGCCCGCGCCCCTGGGGTCCACGCCCCAGGTGTCGGCGAGCATCTCCATCAGCAGGACCCCGCGGCCGCTGGAGGCCATCTCGCCGGGGTGCCGCTTGTGCGGCAGCTCGTCGCTGCCGTCGGCGACCTCCACGCGCAGCCGCCGGGTGCCGAGCTCGCCGGCCGCCTCCGCCACCAGCAGCGCGTCCCCGTCGGTGTGCACCAGCACGTTGGTCACCATCTCGGAGACCATCAGCTCAGCCGAGTCCACCTGCTCCGGGTCCGCCCAGTCGTGCAGCAGCTCCCGGATCTGCCGGCGGGCCCCCGCGATCCGCTCCGGCTCGGCCTGCGCCACGGTCAGCACCGTGCGCCGGGCCGGCCGGGCCGGGTGCTGCGGGCCGGTCCCGCACCCGCAGCCGGCGCCCTCGCGGCAGAGCAGCACCACGGCTATGTCGTCCTCGCGGCGGTCGGCGAGCGGGCCGGTGGTGTGGTGCGAGGAGGGCCCGTGCACGGCCTGGACCAGCAGGTCGGCGAGGCGCTCCAGGTGGCCCGCGGTGAGGTCCGCGCCGGGCCCGTAGGTCTCGGCGTCGGCCTCCAGGATGGCCCGCAGTCGGGCCCAGCCGGTGTCGAGGTCGTGCCCGCCGGTCTCGATCAGTCCGTCGGTGCACAGCATCATCGTCTCGCCGGGCTCCAGGGTGAACCGGGTCGTCGGGTAGTCGGTGTCGGGGACGATCCCGAGCGGCAGGCCGCCCGCCGTCGGCCGCATCATGACGGTGCCGTCCGTCATCCGGACCACCGGGTCGGGGTGCCCCGCGCGGGCCACCTCCAGGGTGCCGGTCGCCGGGTCGCACTCCGCGTACAGGCAGGTCGCGAAGCGGGGGCTGAGGTAGTCGGACTCGCCGCCGGGGCCGCGTTCGCCCGCCTCCGCCCCGGCCTCCTCCTCCTGGGAGGAGCAGAGCCCGGCCAGGAAGCGGGAGGCCCGGGAGAGCACGGCGTCGGGCCGGTGGCCCTCGGAGGCGTACGCCCGTACGGCGATCCGCAGCTGGCCCATCAGGCCGGCGGCCCGTACGTCGTGTCCCTGGACGTCGCCGATGACCAGCGCGAACCGTCCCGAGGGCAGCGGGATCATGTCGTACCAGTCGCCGCCGACCTGGAGGCCGCCGCCGGTGGGGACGTAGCGCGCGGCGATGGTCATGCCGGGGATCTCGGGGCCGAGCTGCGGCATCATCGACCGCTGGAGCCCGGTGGTCAGCTCGCGCTCGGACTCGGCGACGCCGGCCCGCTGGAGGGCCTGGGCCAGCATCCGGGCCACGGTCGTCAGCACGGAGCGCTCGTCGGGGGAGAAGGTCACCGGCTGCTTGAAGGCGGCCATCCAGGCCCCCATGGTCCGCCCGGCGACGATCAGCGGCAGGAAGGCCCAGGAGACCCGGCCGAAGGGCTCCGCCAGCGGCCAGGTGACGGGGAAGCGCCGCTCGTAGTCCTCCGGGGTCGGCAGGTAGATGGCCCGGCCGGTGCGGACCACCTCCGCGGCCGGGTAGGCGGTGTCCAGCACCATGTCCGTGAAGGGGGCCTCGTCGCCGGGGGCGTGCCCGTGGTGGCCGATGACCGACAGCTGGTCGCCCGCCACGCCGAAGACCGCCAGCCCGTCGGGGCTGAAGCCCGGCATGGACAGCGAGGCCGCCACCCGCAGCACCTCGGCCGTGGACCGGGCCTCCGCGAGCGCCCGGCCCGCGTCGAGCAGGAAGGCCTCGCGGGAGCGGCGCCAGTCGCCGGTGATCGGGGTGTGGACGGCCGTGGTGCCGGGCTGCGGCTCGGCGATCTCCTGGATGGTGCCGATCAGCTCGTAGTCGACGCGGCCGTCGGCCGTCCGGTTCTCCACGGGTTTGGAGCGGCTGCGCACGGTGCGCAGCACGCGCCCGTCCTCGTCCATGATCCGCAGCCGGGCCTCGGCGAGGGTGCCCTCGGCGACGGCGAGGGTGACGATGCCGTTGATCTCGTTCCAGTCGACCGGGTGGAAGCGCGAGCGCACCGCCACCTCGGGCAGGACGACGGGCTCGGCGGGCAGGCCGAGCAGCCGGGCGGCCTCGCCGTCGAGGGCGACCGTCCCGGAGGCGTTGTCCCATCGCCACAGGCCGGTCGCGATGGCGGCCAGGACGTCCTCGGTGCGCACCCGGTCATCTTTACAGGTCGGACGGGCGGGCTGCCTGTTCAGGCGGCTGCCCGGGCGCGCCCGCGCGGTGCCCCGCCCGGACGGTAACCTTGGGACGGTTGAATCCACCCTGGTATCGCGTAGAACTGGATGACTGATGCATCGGTACAGGTCCCACACGTGCGGCGAGCTCCGTGCCTCTGACGTCGGCACCGACGTCCGGCTGAGCGGCTGGCTGCACAATCGTCGAGACCTGGGCGGCATCCTCTTCATCGATCTGCGCGACCACTACGGCATCACGCAGCTCGTCGCCCGCCCCGGCACCGCCGCGGCCGCCGTCCTGGACAAGCTGTCCAAGGAGACGGTCGTCCGCGTCGACGGCAAGGTCGTCTCCCGCGGCGCCGAGAACGTGAACCCCGACCTGCCGACCGGTGAGGTCGAGATCGAGGCCGCCGAGGTCGAGGTGCTCGGCGCGGCCGCCCCGCTGCCCTTCACGATCAACACCGACGACGGTGTGAACGAGGAGCGCCGCCTGGAGTACCGCTTCCTCGACCTGCGCCGCGAGCGCATGCACCGCAACATCATGCTGCGCTCGGCGGTCATCGCCTCCATCCGCTCGAAGATGGTGGCCCTCGGCTTCAACGAGATGGCGACCCCGATCCTCACCGCGACCTCCCCCGAGGGCGCCCGTGACTTCGTCGTCCCGTCCCGCCTGAACCCGGGCAAGTTCTACGCCCTGCCGCAGGCCCCGCAGCAGTTCAAGCAGCTGCTGATGATCTCCGGCTTCGACCGGTACTTCCAGATCGCGCCCTGCTTCCGTGACGAGGACGCCCGCGCGGACCGCTCGCCGGGCGAGTTCTACCAGCTCGACGTGGAGATGTCGTTCGTCGAGCAGGAGGACGTCTTCCAGCCGATCGAGCGCCTGATGACCGAGCTCTTCACCGAGTTCGGCAACGGCCGCGAGGTCACCTCGCCGTTCCCGCGGATCCCGTTCCGCGAGTCGATGCTGAAGTACGGCAACGACAAGCCCGACCTGCGCGCCAAGCTGGAGCTCGTCGACATCACCGACGTGTTCGAGGGCTCGGAGTTCAAGGCGTTCGCCGGCAAGCACGTGCGCGCGCTGGCCGTCCCGGACACCGCCGCGCAGCCGCGCAAGTTCTTCGACGGCCTCGGCGAGTACGCGATCTCGCTGGGCGCCAAGGGCCTGGCGTGGGTCCGCGTCGGCGAGGACGGTGCGCTGACCGGCCCGATCGCCAAGTTCCTCACCGAGGAGAACGTCAAGGTCCTCACCGAGCGCCTGGGCCTGGCGGCCGGGCACGCGGTGTTCTTCGGCGCGGGCGAGTTCGACGAGGTCTCCAAGATCATGGGCCCGGTCCGGGTCGAGGCCGCCAAGCGCGCGGGCCAGTTCGAGGAGAACGTCTTCCGCTTCTGCTGGATCGTCGACTTCCCGATGTACGAGAAGGACGAGGAGACCGGCAAGATCGACTTCTCCCACAACCCCTTCTCGATGCCGCAGGGCGGCATGAAGGACCTGGAGGAGAAGGACCCGCTCGACATCCTGGCCTGGCAGTACGACATCGTCTGCAACGGCATCGAGCTGTCCTCCGGCGCCATCCGCAACCACGAGCCCGAGGTCATGCTGAAGGCCTTCGAGATCGCCGGTTACGAGGCCGAGACCGTCGAGCGCGAGTTCGCGGGCATGCTGCGCGCGTTCCGCCTCGGCGCCCCGCCGCACGGTGGCATCGCCCCGGGCGTGGACCGCATCGTGATGCTGCTGGCCGACGAGCCGAACATCCGCGAGACCATCGCCTTCCCGCTCAACGGCAACGCCCAGGACCTGATGATGGGCGCGCCGACGGTGCTGGAGGAGTCCCGCCTGCGCGAGCTGAACATCGCCCTGCGCAAGCCGGTCGAGACGAAGGCCGCCGACGCCAAGCCGGTCGCGGAGGCCGTCCACCCGGACGCCGCGCGGTAACACTGCCGCTCCCGTAGCGGGAAGGGCCCGGGATCCTCACGGATCCCGGGCCCTTCGTGTGTCCGCCGCCGGCCGTCAGAACCGGTCGAGGACGCCCTTGAGGAGGGCGGCGGAGGTCAGCTCCGCGGGGGCCGGGCCGGCGTGGAAGAAGCCGGAGTTCTCGGCGTCCAGCTTGCGCAGGAAGTCGAAGGCCTTGGCGTCGTGGTCGCCGAACGCGACGAACTGCCAGTGGACGCCGGGGGCGGTGGCGGCGGCGTCCGCGAGGGCCTGGCGGGCGGGGCGGACGTTGTCGGGGGCGCCGTCCGTCTGGAAGACGACCAGGGCCGGGCCCTCGCCTCCGTCCTTCTGGTAGCGCTCGACGACCGCCTCGACGGCGACGTGGTAGCTGGTGCGGCCCATCCGGCCGAGCTCGGCGTGGCGGGCCTCGACCCAGGTCGCGTCGTGCGCGTCGAGGGTCAGCTCGGCGGTGCCGTCGAGTTCGGTGGAGAAGAACACCGTGTGGACGGTGGCCTCCTCGTCCAGGTGCGCGGCCAGGGCGAGGGCGTGGTCGGCGAGGTGCTGGGCGCTGCCGTCCTTGTAGAAGCCGCGCATGGAGCCGGACCGGTCCAGTACGAGGTACACCTTCGCGCGGGCCCCGGCCTTGCCCTTGGACCGCAGCACCTGCCCGGCGGCCTTGTACGCCCCGGCGACCCCGGCGGCCCGCCGGCGTACGGCCGCGGCGGCGACGGCGGGCCCGTCCGCCTGCGGCGACGCCTCGGGGGTCCCGGGGGCCGCACCCTCGGGCTCCGCGTCGGCCGCGGCGGCGACCGGCTCGACCTCGGGCTCCGCGTCGGCCGCGGCGGCGACCGGCTCGACCTCGGGCTCCGCGTCGACCGCGGCGGCGACCGGCTCGGGCTCCGCCTGCGCGGCGGGCTCGGGGTCGGCCTGGGGCTCCGCCTGGGCGGCGGGTTCGGCGTCGGCCTCGGGCTCCGCCTCCGGTTCGGCCTGGGCCTGCGGTGCGGTGTCTTCGGCGGCTGCGGGAGCCGCCTCGGCCTCCGGCTGCGGCTCGGCCTGCGCGGCGGCGGGCTCGTCGGTGGCCGCAGGGGCCGCCTCGGCCTCGGGCTCGGCCTCTGCGGCGGCCTCGGGCTCGGCGTGCGCCTGCGGCGCGGCCTGCTCGGCGGGGGTCTCGGGCTCCGGCTCGGCCTGGGCCTCCGGGGCGGCCTCCGGCTCGGCCTGGGGCTCCGCCTCGGCGGCGGGCTCCGCCTGCGGTGCGGCATCGGCGGAAGCTGCGGGAGCCTCCCCGGCCTCCGGCTGCGGCGCGGCCTGCTCGGCGGGGGCCTCGGGCTCCGGCTCGGCCTGGGCCTCCGGGGCGGCCTCCGGCTCGGCGGCGGCGGTGGCGGGCTCTGCCTGGGCGGTGGGCTCGGCCTGCGCCTGTGCCTGCGGCTCGGCCTCGGCGGCTGCGGGAGCCGCCTCGGCGGGGGCCTCCGCTTCCGGCTCGGCAGCGGCCTGCTCGGCCTGGGGCTCCGCCTCGGCCGTGGCGGGTTCCGCCTGCGGTGCGGCCTCTTCGGAGGGGGCGGCAGCGGCGGGCACGGCCGCCCGGGGCTCGGCCTCGTCCGACGGCCCGGGGGTCCCGGCCCCGGTCTCGCTGGTCGGCTGGGCCGGCACCGCGGCGGGGGCCGCGGGGTCACCCGGGCCCTCCGGAACCGTCGGGGACAACGGGCGGCGGGCTTCCGGCACCGTGGGGTCCGCCGTCGGCGCCGGGGCGGCGGTGAGCACCGCGGCCGGCTCGCGGTCGCGCGGCGCGGACTGCGGCGGGACCGTCGGGTTGTCGAAGGACGCCGCCACCAGTTCGGCGGCCGCGTCCAGGGGGGTCCGTTCGGCCTGGCTCGGGAGGGCCGCCGAAGGGGCGTCCGACGTCTCGGGGACCGGCTCCGCAGTCCGTCCGAACACCTTGCGCAACAAGCTCCGAATACCCATGGGCCAGGCCTTTCGCATGAGTGCGTGCGTCATTTGTCCGTGCTGCGCGGTTGATCCCTGCCCAGAGTGGACACGTAAGGTTATCGGCCCCTTGGCTGGAACTTCGGCAGGGGCGCCTTTCGTGGCGCCCGGCCTTCCACACAACCGGACCCCTTGCGCGAACTGCCCCTCCGCCGTGCCGGGTTCATCCACCGTTCATCCCCCCGCCGCCGCATCGGCGCAACCCGCGCCTACCGTCACGGCTGAATTCGTACCGACACGTCGTCGGCGCCGTGCACTCACCGGAGGACACCCTCGTGCGCAAGCTCCTGCCGTTCATCGGCAACCCGCATGGCAGCGGCCGTTCCGCTCTCACCTGCCGCTACCGCTGTGGTAACGCGTGCTTCCACGAGGTGCCCAACACCAGCGACAACGAGTACGTCGGCGACGTCATAGCCGGCGTCTACTCCCGCCGCTCGATGCTCCGCTCCGCCGCCGTCGTCACGGTCGCCACCGCCGCCGGCACCGCCGTCACCCTCGGTGCGGGCGGCGGCCAGACCGCCAGCGCCGCCCCCGTGTCCGACGCCGAGGCCAAGCGCGCGGGCGAGGCCGCCCGCGGCCTGCGCTTCAAGCCCGTCGCCCCGAACACCGACGACAAGGTCACCATCCCCGAGGGCCACGAGCAGAACGTGGTCATCCGCTGGGGCGACCCGATCCTCAAGGGCGCCCCGGGCTTCAACGCGGACAAGCAGACCGCCGCCGCCCAGGCCGGCCAGTTCGGCTACAACAACGACTTCCTCAGCCTGCTCCCGCTCGGCGGCAACTACGAGCGCCAGCAGCTGCTCGTGGCCAACCACGAGTACACGGACGAGAACCTCATGTTCAAGGGCTACGACCCGGCGAACCCGACCCGCGAGCAGGTCGAGATCGCCTGGGCCGCCCACGGCCTGTCCGTGGTCGTCGTCCAGGAGGACCACCGCAGCGGCAAGCTGACGGCAGTCAACCGCCACCAGCTCAACCGCCGCCTGACCGCGACCAGCGAGTTCCGCCTGACCGGTCCGGCCGCGGGCAGCGCCCTGCTGAAGACCTCCGTCGACGCCACCGGCACCAAGGTGCTCGGCACCCTCAACAACTGCGCGGGCGGCACCACCCCGTGGGGCACCACCCTCCACGGCGAGGAGAACTTCAACCAGTACTTCGCCAACGCCGGCCAGGTCACCGAGCCCACCCAGGCCGCCCGCCTGAAGCGCTACGGCGTGACCACTGGTGCCTCCGAGCGCAAGTGGGAGCGGTTCGACAAGCGCTTCGACGTCGCGCAGGAGCCCAACGAGTCCCACCGCTTCGGCTGGGTCGTCGAGCTCGACCCGTACGACCCGAACTCCGTCCCGCGCAAGCGCACCGCCCTCGGCCGCTTCAAGCACGAGGCCGCGCAGCCCCGCGTCACCGAGGACGGCCGTCCGGTCGTCTACATGGGCGACGACGAGCGCTTCGACTACTTCTACAAGTTCGTCTCCTCGAAGCGGATGATGAAGGGCAATTCGCGCGCGGCGAAGGAGCACAACCTGACGCTGCTCGACGAGGGCACCCTCTACGTCGCCAAGCTCACCGGCGACTCCCCGGCCGCCTCGATCGACGGCTCCGGCAAGCTCCCCTCCGACGGCGAGTTCGACGGCTCCGGCGTCTGGATCAAGCTGGCCACGGCCTCCCCCTCCGGCAACGTCTCGCACGTCGAGGGCATGACCGCCGAGGAGGTGTTCGTCTTCACCCGCCAGGCCGGTGACAGGGTCGGCGCCACCAAGATGGACCGCCCCGAGGACGTCGAGCCGTCGCCGCGCACCGGCCGCGTCTACATCGCGCTGACGAACAACACCGACCGCGGCAAGCCCGGCAAGGCCGGCGCGGACGAGGCCAACCCGCGCAACCTGAACAAGCACGGCCAGATCCTGGAGCTCGCCGAGAACTTCGACGACCCGGCGGGCGACGGCTTCGCCTGGCGGCTCTTCCTGGTCGCCGGTGACCCGAACGACCCGGCCACCTACTTCGCGGGCTTCCCGAAGGACAAGGTCAGCCCGATCTCCTGCCCGGACAACGTGGCCTTCGACCCGCACGGCAACCTGTGGATCTCCACCGACGGCAACCAGCTCGGCTCGCACGACGGCCTGTTCGGCGTCGCGACGTTCGGCGAGCGCCGCGGTGAGCTGAAGCAGTTCCTCACCGTTCCGCGCGGCGCCGAGACCTGCGGTCCGCTGGTCCAGGACAAGCGCGTCCTCGTCTCGGTGCAGCACCCGGGCGAGATCGACGGCGCTTCGGTGGAGAAGCCGCAGTCGGTGTGGCCCGACGGTCCGGGCAAGATCGTCCGCCCGGCGGTGGTGTCCGTGTGGCGCAAGGACGGCAAGAACATCGGCGTCTGATCCGGTCAGTCCTGCTCCGGCAGCCGGCCCACCGGCAGCCGGAGCGTGGTCAGCGCACCCCCGTCCGGGGCGTTGGCGAAGCCCAGCCCGATCTCCAGCACCGCCGCCTGGCCGGCCGCGATCGTCAGGCCCAGCCCGTGGCCGCGGCCCCGGCCGGGGTCCCCGGTGCGGAACCGCTTCGGGCCCTGCTCGACGAGCTCGGCCGGATAGCCGGGGCCGTGGTCGCGGATCACCACCACCGGGCCCTCCACCGTCACCTCGACCGGGGGACGCCCGTGCTTGTGGGCGTTGACCAGCAGGTTGGCCAGGATCCGGTCCAGCCGGCGGTGGTCGGTGAGCACCACCGCGTCGCGCACAATCCGCACCTCGGCGGACAGCCCGGTCCCGGCGACGGCCCGCTGGACGGCCCGGCCCAGTTCCACCTGGGCCAGGTCGGCCCGCTCCACCCCGGAGTCCAGCCGGGAGATCTCCAGCAGGTCCTCGGTGAGCAGGTGCAGGGCCTTCAGCCGGTCGTTGATCATCTCTTTGGGCCGGCCCTCGGGCAGAAGCGAGGCGGCCGCCAGCGAACCGGTCAGCGGGGTGCGCAGCTCGTGCGCGACGTCGGCCGTGAACCGCTTCTCCGCCTCCAGCCGCTCCTGGAGCGAGGCGGCCATCGAGTCCAGGGCCTGCGCGACGTCCCGTACCTCGTCGTGGTAGCGGTGCGCACCCGGCCCGGTGTCGGCGGGGAACGCCACCCGGGCGTCGAGGTCCCCGGCGCTGATCCGGCGGGCGACGGCGGCGGTGGTCGTGAGCCGCCGGCTGATCCGGTTGGCCAGGAACACGCCGGCCAGGGCCACCACGCCGGCCGCGATCACCGAGGAGACCAGGATCGCGGTGTCGATGTCGCGGAGCCGGTGGCGGGTGTGCGCGTACGGGACCCACACCGCCAGCGCCCTGCGGTCGGCGGGTCCGGCGGCCCACATGACGGGCTCGCCGTCGTGGGTGCCGACCATGCTGCCGGTCCGCCCGCGGGCGACGAGCTCGCGCAGCGGGCGGGGCAGGCCGGGCGGGTCCAGGGCGACGTTCACGTCCCCGTGCGAGGTGCCGTACTCGTAGTGGCCGAGGGCGTGGTCGAGGTCCCGTGCGACCTCCTTGCGGACCTCGCCGACGACCTGCCGCGAGACCACGTTGTGCACCAGGACCCCCAGGGCGGCGGCCACCGTGCAGCACACCAGGGTGGTGGTGAGGGCGATCTTCCAGCGCAGGCTGCTCAGCGGGCGCATCGGGCCCGTCCCTCGCTCAGGGGGACGTCCGTGATGGCCGGGCAGTCGTCGAGGGTGAGCTGGTTCAGGCTCATGCTGCGGGTCGCGGGGTCCCACACGTAGTCGGACACCGAGATGGAGGCGGGGTTCGAGGTCGGCTCGCGGACCGCCAGGTGCTCGGCGGCCACCTCCACCCCCTCCAGCACCCCGCGCCGGGCCAGGATCCGGGCGATCCGGCCGTCGTCCCGGACGGTGTACACGCGCAGCTCGCTGACCCGGCCGTCCAGGTCGAGGGCGGTGATCAGCTCGTCCTTGCCGTCCCCGGTCAGGTCGTGCAGGACGCCGGGCCGGACGGGGCAGTACGGGCCGCCGTCCACGGCCTGGGTGCAGAGCGCGATCCGCCGGGCGGCCCGGGGGTCGATCAGCCGGCCGCTGCCCTTGTCCTCGGCGAGGGCGGCGGCGACGTCGGCCCGTACGACGGCCAGTGCGTCCGCCCCGCGCATGCCGGGGCCCTCCGGTGCGGGCAGCCCGGGCACCACGGCGGCCGTCCCGGGCTGCTGCCCGGGGCCCGGGGGGTCGGGGCGGTACTCCTTCCACAGGGTCTTGGGGGCGTGGACGGTGCCGAGGTCGCCGGAGCTGCGCAGCCCCTCCACGTCGGCGCAGCCCGCCGTGGCCGCCAGGAGGGCGGCGAGGGCCAGCGCGTGGGGGCTCCGCATGTACCGATGCTCCCCCGCCCCCGGCCTCCCGTCCCGACCACTGCTCCGTCCGGGGGCGCTGCCCGTGCCGGAGCGCGGGTGCGGGGTGGGCTCCCGCTGCGCGGGGCGGGATCCCCTACCCACCCTTCGCCCGTTCCCCGGGCTGCGCCCGGACCCCTTGCGGGGGCTCCGCCCCCGCACCCCCGCGCCTCAAACGCCGGCGGGGCTGGAATTCGCTGCGCGAATCCAGCCCGCGCGGCGTTTGAGCGCACCGGGCGCGGAGCGTCCGGTACC